>CAZHUI010000029.1:0-33799 GCA_964535605.1 uncultured Caulobacterales bacterium | reverse complement strand
GCGCCGCGCGCCACGACGGGCGCCTCCGCTTCCGCCACTGCCGCGTCGTGGCGCCGGACCCCGGCGCTCCGGGGGGGGGCGCCCGGGCGGTCTGGGGGGGCTTTGTGTTGGACCGGGCGCTGATCGCGCCCCCGCCCAGGGGGGAACCGGCGTTTCTCGCGCCGGCGGCGACAGTCGCCGCTGCGCCTGGTTAAGCCGCGCCGTAAGCGTAAAGCGATTGTCCGTTCGCCGAGAACCAGTCGCGCGCGGCGACCGCATCGACATCGAGGGTCTTCAGCAGCCGCCAATAGGCAGGCGAATGATTGAGATGCACAAGATGGGCGCATTCATGGGCGGCGACATAATCGAGAATGTCCGGCGGCGCCATGATGAGGCGCCATGAGAAAGAGAGCGCGCCGTCGCGCGCGCAGCTGCCCCAGCGCGACCGCGTATCGCGAATGGTGATCGCGCCTCGGCGCCGGTTCACCAGCGCGGCGTAATGATCAACGCGCGCCGTCAGCGCGGTGCGCGCTTCCTTCTTCAACCAGTCGGTGACGCGGCGGTTGAGATGGCGGGGATCGCCGCCGGCGATCAAGCGCCCCGCTTCGAGGCGCACGCCGTCGCGCAGGCGCCCGGCGGCTTCGATGAGCGTCGGCGCGCCGCGCAGGGGAAAGGAATGCCCCGGCGCAAACGGCTTCGCCCCGCCGGCGTCAAGCTCGCCCGTTATCCAGCGCGCGCGGGTTCGCGCAAAATCGATCGCTTCGCTGAGCGCGCGTTTCGACGGCGCTGTGACGATGACGCGCCCCCGGACAGAATCGACCTTCACGATCAGGCGGCGGGCGCGGCGATTGACGCGCGCGGTAAGGGGCGCCGAGCGATCGCCAAGGTCGATCGTTGTTTCGAGAGGGGGCGACGAAGGCCGTTTTGTCATGAGAGCGGCATCGTCATGATTTTGCGCTGCGCCGCAAGCCCTATTCGGCATGGGCCGCGTCTTCGACTCAGGCCGCGGAAACAGCTAGAGGACGCTCGTGTCGAAAGCCGGGCCTTCGCTCATGGACGCCGCCGTTTCAACTTCCCTGCGTGACGATCGCGAAAGCGAGGCCACGCCGATGATGGCGCAGTATCTCGACATCCGCGCGCGCGCCGGCGACGCGCTGCTCTTCTACCGGATGGGCGATTTTTACGAGCTCTTCTTTGACGACGCCGTCAAGGCGTCCGCCGCGCTCGATATCACGCTGACAAAACGCGGGCGCCATGGCGGCGCCGACATCCCGATGTGCGGGGTTCCGTTTCACGCCTATGAAACCTATCTCGCCCGCCTCATTCGCGCGGGATTTTCCGTCGCGATCTGCGAGCAGACGGAAAATCCGGCGGACGCGAAAAAGCGCGGGTCAAAGGCCGTCGTTCAACGCGACATTGTGCGGGTCGTCACGGCGGGAACGCTGACGGAAGACGCGCTGCTGGCCGCGGGCGAGAATAATTTTCTGGGCGCGCTCGCCGCGCTCGGCGCGGGCGATGAGGCGGCGTTCGCCGTCATCGACATTTCGACGGGCGACATCAGCGTCGCGCCAACGACCGCTGCAAGTTTCGCCAACGACTTTGCAACCTCGGCCTGCGCCGAGCTTGTAATCGCCGACGGCGCCGATGCGCGCGAAGACTGGCGCGCGGCACTTGCGTCAATTGGCGGGGCTGCCCGGATTTCGCGCCACGCCGCGTCCGCTTTTGAATCAAGGGCGGGAGAGCGCCGGCTGAAAGAGGCGCTCGGCGTCGCCGCGACCGACGGGTTCGGCGACTACACGCGCGCCGATTTCGCCGCGCTCGGCGGCCTTCTCGCTTATGTCGAACTGACGCAGCGGGGCCGGCTTCCCCCGCTTCAGGCGCCAAGGCGCGCGCCGCGCGGCGCGGTCATGATGATCGATCAGGCGACGCGCGCCTCGCTCGAACTGTTGAAGGCGCAGTCCGGATCGCGCGAAGGCTCACTGCTCGCGGCGGTCGATCGCACGGTGACGGGCGCCGGCGCGCGGCTGTTGTCGCAGCGCCTGTCGGCGCCCCTGACCGCGCCCGGCGCCATCAATGCGCGTCTCGACGCCGTCAGTTTTTTCGCCGCGAACGACCGGTTGCGCGAGGCGATCAGGAACGATCTCCGAGGGATGCCCGACATGGCGCGGGCTTTGTCGCGCCTTTCCCTCGAACGCGGCGGACCGCGCGACCTTGCGGCGATCGGCGAGGGGCTGAAGCGGGCGCGTGCGCTTGCCGATCAGATTGCGCGCGAGGCGCTCCCGCAGGAATTGAATGCCGCCGCCGCGATGCTCGAAGCGCGCTCCGGCGAAGGATTCTCAGGACTCATCCGCCTCCTTTCGGAAGCGCTCGTTGAAACCCCGGCGCTCCTGGCGCGCGACGGTGGCTTCATCGCCAAAGGGTTTGACCCGGGGCTCGACGCGGCGACCGAGCTGCGGGACGAATCGCGCCGCGTCATCGCCGGGCTGGAGGCCGGATACCGCCAGGATACCGGCGTCAGGACGCTGCGCATCAAGCATAACAACATCCTTGGATATTTCATCGAAACGCCGCCATCGGCCGGCGACGCGCTGATGGCGCCGGCGATGAAGGCGCGGTTCATTCATCGTCAGACGATCGCCAGCGCGGTGCGCTTCACGACGACGGAGCTCGCCGATCTCGACAGCCGTATCGCCCGCGCGCGCGACGAGGCGCTGGCGCGCGAGTTGGACATCTTCCGGCGCCTCTCCAGCGCCGTGCTGGAGCGCAGCGCCGACATCGCCGCGGCGGCGCGCGCCGTCGCTGAACTCGACGTCGCGGCCTCCTTTGCGGCGCTGACCGCCGAGGAAGATTATATCTGCCCGCTCGTCGACCACTCGCTCGCTTTCGATATCAAGGCGGGCCGCCATCCGGTGGTCGATGCGGCGCTAAGGCGGAACGGGGCCGGCCGGTTCGTCGCCAATGACTGCGCGCTGAGCGAGAACGCCGAGACGCGCCTCTGGCTCGTCACCGGGCCGAACATGGCGGGCAAGTCGACTTTTCTCCGGCAGAATGCGCTTATCGCGATCCTTGCCCAGGCCGGCGGCTTCGTGCCGGCGCGCGCGGCGCATATCGGCGTCGCGGACCGCGTCTTTTCGCGCGTAGGCGCGTCGGACGATCTCGCGCGCGGCCGGTCTACTTTCATGGTCGAAATGGTGGAGACAGCGGCGATCCTCAATCAGGCGAGCGAGCGGTCGCTTGTCGTGCTGGACGAAATCGGCCGCGGCACATCGACCTTTGACGGGTTGTCGATCGCCTGGGCGGCGGTCGAGCATCTGCACGACCGGTCGCGCTGCCGCGGTCTTTTTGCGACCCATTACCACGAACTGACGGCGCTCGCCGCCCGCCTGCCGCGGCTTCGCAACGCCTCGATGCGCGTGAAAGAATTCAAGGGCGCGGTCGTCTTTCTCCATGAAGTGGCGCCGGGTCCTGCGGATCGCTCTTACGGCGTCGCCGTAGCGCGGCTCGCCGGACTGCCGGCCTCCGTCGTCGCGCGCGCCAACGAAATCCTGCGCCTTCTTGAAAAGGACGGCCGCCGTACCGTCAGCGTTGAGGACCTGCCGTTGTTCTCGGCGCCGGCCGCTGTCGCTGAGACGCGCGACTGTCTCCGCGATGCGCTCGCCGCAATCGATCCCGACCAGATGACCCCGAAAGACGCGCTGTCGGCGCTCTATCAATTGAAATCGCTTCTCAAAGCTGATTGATTCAGGACGCCGCGACCGCGGCGTCAAGCGGCATAGGGTCGGCCAAAGGGGCGCAGCGCGTGAGCGAGTCTGGCGGCATTTTGAAGGCCGGCGAGATGGCCGGCCGCATCACTGACGCGCTAGACCGCGACCGGTCGGGGAAAAGCTTCGGCGCGGCGGGCGCGGCGCTCAAGAAATCCTGGGCCGAAGCGCGCAAGGCCGCGCTCGCCCAATATGCGCGCGGCGACGCGCTCACCGCCAAGCTTTCGGAAATCATGGATGAGGCGATCGTCGCGCTTGGCGCGGGCGCGCTCGTGCAGCTTGCGCCCAAGGGAAAGCTCGCGATTGTCGCGACAGGCGGTTACGGGCGCGGGCAATTGGCGCCCCTGTCCGACATTGATCTCCTGATCCTCTATGCCGGCGTCGCCGACGACGCGCTGAAGAATGTCCTCAACGCGCTACTCTATCCGCTCTGGGACGCCGGCCTCACCGTCGGGCATGCCGCGCACACGCCAGCCACCGCGATCCGGTTTGCAGAAACCGATATGACGGCGTTGACCGCCTTCCTCGACGCGCGCCTCATCGCCGGGGATCCGAAACTCTACAAGGACTTCGCCTCGCGCTTCGACATGCTGCGCTGGCGGGTGAAATCGAAATTTCTGAAAGCCAAGCGCGATGAGCTGGAGGCCCGGCACGATCGCTCAGCGCAGTCGCGCTATCTCGCCGAGCCCGATCTCAAGGAAGGAAAAGGGGGCCTTCGCGACATTCACGTCATCGGCTGGCTTCACCGGGCGCTCTACGGCAAGCCGCTCAGCGAAGCGCCCAAGCGCGGCGGCGTCTTCCGGCCCGAGGATATTGATTCGTTGAAACGCGCCGAACGCTTTCTCCTGTCGCTGCGCGCCCACCTTCACGACATTCGCGGGCGCGCCGACGAACGCCTGACCTTTGACATCCAGCCTGCGCTCGCCGAGCGGCTCGGCTACGCCGCGCGCGCCGACATCACCGCGGCTGAGCGCATGATGAAGCACTATTTCGTGACGGCGGTCGAAATCGGGCGCCTGACGCGCATTTTCTGGGCCCGCGTCGAGGAGGAGAACGCAAAGCTGCTCGACCGCGCGCCGGCGGCGCTGCCGAAGGCGCTCGGCGCGGACGAAGCCGGCGGCAATGTCAATCTCCGTATACGGACGGGACGCCTCGATTTCGGCAGCGCCGCCGCCGCCGCGCGCACGCCGCTTGATCTGTTCCGGTATTTCCGGGCGTTCGCGAAGCGGCCCGACATCGACTTTCATCCGGACGCGCTCGCCCTCATCGCCCGCAACGCCGTCAATGTGACGAGCGAGGTGAGGCGCGACCCTGCTGTCGCGAAAATTTTCCTCGCTTCGGTCGCGACGGCGAAAGAGCCTGTGAAGCTCCTTCGCGTGATGTCGGAGACAGGGCTCCTCGGGCGCTACATTCCGTCCTTCGGTCAGATTACAGGCCGCATTCAGTACGGCCTCTACCGGCGGTTCTCGCTCGACGAGCATGTTTTCCAGTCGATCGGCTATCTGACGAAAATCCGCACGGGCGCCTTCGAAAACGAGCATCCGATCGCGACAGCCGTCCTCGCAGGCCGCAAGGCGGTCGAACCCTTTTACGTCGCGGTCCTGCTGCACGAGGCGGGGTGGTCGCTGAAGAACCGCAGCCCCGATAACGCCGAAGCGCTTGTCGCGCGCGTCGCGCGGCGCCTCGGCGTCCCGGACGAGGACGCCGCGCACATCGCCTGGTGCGCGGCGCGCCCGCTCTTCATGGTCCGGATCGCCGAACGGCGAAATCTCGCTGAAGTCAGGGCCATCTCGACCTTCGCGGCCGAGGTCGGCTCGCACGCCCGCCTCGATCTCCTCCTTGTGCTGACGGTCTGCCATTTGCGCGCCGTTTCCGACAGCTCATGGGACGAGTGGACGCGCCGGCAGATCGCCGCCCTCTATTTTGGCGCGCGCGCGTGGCTCGACGGCGGCGATGACGGACTTGCGCGCGCAATGCTCGATCGCGCCGCCGCGAGCCGCAAAGAGGCCGAACTGGCGCTTTCGGACTGGCCGCGCGAGGAACGCGCCGCGTTCCTCGGCCGGATATCCGACGCCTCGCTCGCCATGATCGAACCCCATGTTTTCGCCCGCGCCGCCGAACTGGCGCGCAGCGCCGACAAGGCCGGCGTTGCGGCCTCGATCCGCGACGGCGCCATCGAAGCGATCGTCTACGCCAGGGACCGTCCCGGCCTTCTCGCCGATCTTGCGGGCGCCGTCGCCGGCGCGGGCGGTAACGTCCGAAGCGTGCATGCGATCACGCTCGATGACGGCCGCGTCATCGACATCTTCACAATTCTGCCGCCGGAGGGCGCAGCGCCCGATGCGACCGCCGATTTCGTGCGCGCGCTCCATGCCGGCCTTCTCGCCGCGGCGCGAACTCGGCCCGCGGCTGCGCCGTCGATCTCGCGCCGCATCGGCGACCGCCGCGCCATTTTTTCCGTCCGCGCCGATGTGCGTCTCGACAGCCAGGCGTCGGACGAGGCGCTTGTTGTCGAAGCCGAGGGCCGCGACCGTCCCGGCCTTCTCTACAGCCTCACCGCCGCGATCTCCGAGCTTGGGCTGACCATTCGCTCGGCGCATATCGCCACTTATGGCGAGCGCGCGATCGACGCCTTCTACCTGCAGGACAAGGAAGGACGAAAGATCGACGACATGCGGGTTCACCTCGCCATCAGAAAGAAGCTCTTGGCTGTCCTGTCGGAACCGCCGGCCGTGCGCGGCAAGGCCTTGGTTTAAAGCGTCCGCGAACGCTGCTAGCGCCGCGATCTTAAACATCGGGTCATCAAATCGGCGGATTGTCCGCCGACCTTCGGCCCGAGATCGACGCGGCGGCTTCAGCTTCATGAGCGGCAATCTTTTCAAATCCCTGGCGACCGTGTCCGGGCTCACCATGGTGAGCCGCGTCATGGGCTTTGCCCGGCAGGTCCTCGTCGCCGGCGTTATCGGCGCGGGCGGCAACCCGGTCGCTGACGCCTTCTGGGCGGCGTTCCGCTTGCCGAACCTGTTCCGGCGCCTGTTCGCCGAGGGCGCCTTTCACGCCGCCTTCGTGCCGCTCTTCCAGGGTCGCCTCATCGGCGAGGACAAGGCGGCGGCCAAGCAATTCGCGGAGGAGGTGATGGCCTTTCTCCTCTGCATCCTCCTCGGCCTGACAGTGATCGTAGAAATTTTTGCGCCGCTCGCGGTGCATCTCGTCGCGTCCGGTTTTGCGAAGGACCCAGAGAAGTTCGATCTCACGACGCTCTATCTGCGCATCATGTTTCCCTATCTCGCCTGCATGTCGATGGTGGGATTGCTGTCCGGCATTCTCAACTCGCTTGAAAAATTCATGGCCTATGCGGCCGCGCCGATGATCCTCAATGTCTGCCAGATCGGCGCAATCCTGCTGACGGCGAACGGCACTATCGAAGCCTCGGGCGAGGCGCTCGCCTGGGGCACGGCGATCAGCGGCTTCCTGCAGCTCGGGGTCCTCATCTGGGGCGCCAAGCGTCAGGGGTACATGCTGCGATTGAAGATTCCGCGGCTGACGCCCGGCGTCAAACGCCTCCTTATTCTCGGCGGTCCCGGATTCCTTTCCGCGGGCGCGACGCAAATCAACGTCGTCATCGGCACCAACATCGCCTCGCAGCAGCCCGGCGCCGTTTCCTGGCTCATGAACGCCGATCAGCTGTACCAGCTTCCGCTCGCGGTCATTGGCACCGCGCTCGGCGTCGTCCTGCTGCCGATGCTGTCGCGCCGGGTGAAGGAGGGCGACGAGACGGGCGCCATGCATGCGATCAACCGGTCGATCGAGCTGTCCTCTCTCCTCGTGCTGCCGGCGGCGGCGGCGTTCATCGTCATGTCGGCGCAGATCATCGACGCGCTTTTCCGCGGCTTTGCGACCGACGCCCTGTCGCTGTTCGGCGGGCGCAGCTCGGCCTTCACGGTTGATGACGTCAAATGGACGGGCTGGGCGCTCGCAATTTACGGATGGGGATTGCCGGCCTTCGTCTGGCAGCGGATTTTCTCGCCGGCTTTTTTTGCGCGCGAAGACACGCGCGCGCCGATGAATTTTGCGCTGATCGCGATTGCAGTGAACACCGGCCTGTCGCTGGCGCTGTTTCCGATTTTCGGATTTCTCGCCGTCGCTTTCGCGACCGTCTTCGCGGCGTGGCTGCAGCTGTTCCAACTCGCCTGGGGCCTCTGGCGCCGCGGCCAGTTCAAGCCCGATCCGCGCCTGAAGGAGCGTCTCCCGCGCATCGCGGCGGCGACGCTTGCGCTCGCCGGAACAGTGCTCTTCGCGCTCCAGCACACGTCGTTCCTCGCCGGCTTTCTGTTCGGCCGGGAGTGGATCGTCATTTTCCTCATCGCCGGTCTCGGCGTCGTCATCTACGCCGCCCTCGTCCTCGGCCTTGGCGGCGTGAAGCTCTCCGATTACAAGGCCTACGCGCGTCAACGCGACGTGCTTTAGGGGCTTCATCAGGGATCGACGCATGACCGGCTACAAGGGACCCGAAAGGGTGTTTTCGGGCATCCAGCCGTCCGGGAACATGCATCTCGGCAATTATCTCGGCGCGATCCGGAAATTCGTCGATTTGCAGGCGACGCATGACTGCATCTACTGCGTCGTCGATCTGCACGCCATCACGGTGTGGCAGGATCCGAAGAAACTCCGCGCACAGACGTTTCACATCGCGGCGGCGATGCTGGCGGCCGGCGTCGATCCGAAACGCGCGATCGTCTTCAACCAGTCGGCTGTTCCAGCCCATGCCGAGCTTGCGTGGATCTTCAACTGCGTCGCGCGCCTCGGCTGGCTCGATCGCATGACGCAGTTCAAGGACAAGGCCGGCAAGGACAAGGAGCGCGCTTCAATCGGGCTCTACACCTATCCGGTGCTGCAGGCCGCCGACATCCTCGTTCACAAGGCGACGCATGTCCCCGTCGGCGAAGATCAGAAGCAGCATCTCGAACTCTCCCGCGACATCGCCGCGAAATTCAATCGTGAATTCGACGCCGGCGACTTCTTCCCGCTTCCCGAACCGCTGATCAAAGGCCCAGGCGCGCGCGTCATGTCGCTGCGCGACGGCACGGCGAAAATGTCGAAATCGGACCCGTCGGATCAGGCGACCATCTACCTTTCCGACGACGCCGATGCGATTGCGAAGAAGATCAAACGCGCCAAGACCGATCCTGAACCGCTGCCTTTGACCGCGAAGGACCTTGAGGCGCGCCCCGAGGCCGCAAATCTTGTCGGCATTTACGGCGCGCTCACCGCCAAGAGCGACGCCGAGGTGCTCGCCGATTTCGGCGGGAAAGGTTTCGGCGTCTTCAAGCCGGCGCTCGCCGATCTTGTGGTTGAGAAAATCGCGCCGATTGGCGCCGAGCTTCGCCGGCTGGAAGCCGATCCCGGCTATTTGAGCGGGGTGCTCGCCGACGGCGCGGCGCGCGCCGCCGCGATTGCAGCGCCGGTCATCGCCGAGGTGCGCAAGATTGTCGGCTTTGTCGGCTGACGGCGCCCGCGATTCGGCGCGGCATGCGCCCGTTTTGTCGCAATCGCGGGTTTTGCGGGACCTTTGGTGCTTGCTATGCTCGGACCGGGGCTTAGAGGGTAGGGCATGCGCAGCCACATGACCGCATTCGGCCTTGGGGCCGGTCTCGTTTTGCTCGCAGGCGGCGTTCTCGCGATCGCCGGTCCGCGCTTCATCGACATCGACGACGAGCGCGACGGCGTCAGCGTCGTCAATCTCGAAGACGGCGACAGCGGCTCATTCCAGTTGAAAGACGGCAAGCTCGCCGTCGCCGCGAAATGGAAGGGCGACTTCGAGTTCGCGGGCGACGCGCGTTCGCTCACTTCGCTCGCAAAGTCGCTCGAGGTTGAAGTGGAGGAAGGCGGCGCCGTCCGCAAAGCGGTCTTCGAGAACAAGGACGGCAAGATCGTTGTCAGCGCTTTCAAGAATGACGCTGCGCTCGCCGGCGCCGATGCCGACGCCGAAGCCGCCGCGCTCCTGCAGACGTTCGCGCGCTCCTCCGGCGTCAATGCCGGCCAGCGCCTCAAGGCGATTATCGCCGAGGGCGGCAAGGCGGCGGCGATCGCGGAGATCGGCGCCTTGACCGGCGGACATGCGGCCGGCGCCTATATCGGCGCGCTCGCTGAAATCGCCTCGCTCGACGACAAGGACGTTGACGGTCTTGCTGAGAGGATCGCCGACCTCAAAAGCGATTTCGCCAAGCGACAGGCGCTTGCGTCCCTGCTTGAGCACCAGAAACTCGGCGAATCGGGGCTTCAGGCGGTGCTTGCGGCCGCCAAGACAATCGAGAGCGACCATGAAGTGCGCCTGATCATCGAGGCGCTGTCGGAAAGCGCGATGTCGGGCACCAATGCCGCCGCCGCCACGGCGCTGCTCGCCGATATCGAAAGCGACCATGAAATTCGCCTCGCGGTCGAGGCGCTCGTTGAAAGCAAGGCGCTCGCCGGCGCCGACGCTGCGCGCGCCGTCGCCGCGGCTGCCGCCGCGATCGACGGCGACTATGAAAAACGCCTCGTCATTGAAGCGGCGGCGGAGCGGTTGAAGGACGCCGATATGGCCGCTGCGACGATCGCCGCTGCAGACGCCATCGAAGGCGCGCATGAGCGCCGCCTCGCGATCGACACTATCGCGGAGAGCCTCGACACCGATTCGCCGCACTGGCTCGCCCTCATTGGTCTCGCCGAAGGGATCGACGGCGATCATGAACGCCGCCTCGCGGTCGAGACGCTTGCCGACCTCGCGCCGCGCAACGCCGAAATAAAAGCGGCGCTCGCCGAGGCGGCGGCCTCAATCGGCTCCGACCACGACCGCCGGCTCGCGCAGGACGCTCTGAACTGACGCGGCCGCGCTTCGGCGCTTTGGAATCACATTTTCCGTCTTCCCGTTTGTTGCAGGCGACAGGCCAGGACGCGCTTCCCGCCGCTGCTCCGTATACGGCCTTTCCCGGAGCCGCCGTGCGTGACCGCGTCGCAACACGACCGGGGCATCCGCCAATGCCGGCCGGTTTCATCGCGCCATGGCTCCAAGCCGTCGATGGGGCGCCCGTCGGCGGCTGAAGTTTCCAGCCCCTTGTCGATCCGCGAATGCCTGTTGACTCCGTCGGTCTCACAGGTGCAAATGACTCTGAGAGTCATTCGCAAATAGATTGGGCAACGGGATGAGCGGGTTGAAATCGCGGCTAAGCGCCGTCTGTGCAGTAAGTGCGCTTTTGGGCTCGCCGGTCGCGGCGATCGCTGCGGACGAGGCGCCGGGAGGCGACACGGGCGCCGACACAATCACCGTCACCGCGACCCGGCAGCCGCGGCCGGTCGCCGAGGTGCCCGCGACCGTCAGCGTCTTCGACGCGGACAAGATCGCGGGCGAGCTTGCTTCCGATGTTCGCGACCTCGTCCGGTTCGAGCCGGGCGTCAGCGTCCGCCGGGCCCCCTCGCGGTTCGGCGCCGCGCTCGGCTCGACCGGCAGGGGCGGCAATGAAGGCTTCAACATTCGCGGCATTGAAGGCGACCGCGTGCTCATCCAGGTCGACGGCATCCGGGTGCCGGACGGATTTTCCTTCGGCGCGCAGGCGGCCGGCCGCGGCGATTTCGTCGATGTCGGCCTCGTCAAATCCGTCGAGATCCTGAGGGGCCCCGCCTCGGCGCTCTATGGCAGCGACGGCCTTGCCGGCGCGGTCAGCTTCATCACCAGCGATCCCGAAGATTTTCTCGGCGACGGGGACAATTTCGCCAGCTTCCTTCGCGCCGGCTATGACACGGCGGACAACGAGTTTTCCGAAACGGCGACAATCGCGGCCGGCGCCGGGGAATTTTCAGCGCTCGCAGCCTATACGCGCCGCGACGGCTCGGAGCTTGAAAATCAGGGTACGAACGAAGCGCTGGACGCGACGCGAACCGCGCCCAATCCGCAGGATACGGGCTCGAACGCTTTTCTCGGCAAGCTCCTTTGGGCGCCTGACGATTCCAATCGGCTGAGGCTGACTTTTGAGCATCTTGATTCCGCCGTTGAAACGGAAGTGTTCTCGGCGCGCACCCCGCCCCCTGTCGTCGCGGCGACCGCGGTTCTCGATCTCGATGCGCGCGATACGACGAAGCGCGACCGCGTCAGCCTCGACTGGCGCCGCGAAGACTGGGGCTTTATCGATTACATGCAGCTGTCGGCCTTCTGGCAGGACGGACGCAACCGTCAGTTTTCAGACGAGGATCGCAACACCGCCGCCGACCGCACGCGGATCAACACTTTTGAGAATCGCGTCATCGGCGCCGCAGCGGAGTTCCGCAGCGCGTTCGAGACCGGCGCCGTCGAGCATAATTTCATCTATGGCGGCGACTTTTCGATAACGCGCCAGCAGGGCTTGCGCGACGGCACGGTGCCGACGCCGCCTGACGTCTTTCCAACGCGCGCCTTTCCGGTCACCGATTTCATCCTCTCCGGCGCCTATGTCGCGGATGAAATCGTGTTCGCCGACGGCGCCTTCCGCCTCTTTCCGGCGCTGCGCTGGGACTATTACGAGATCGATCCGCGCGAAGACCCCTTGCTGCCGCCGTTCTTTGTGGGGACCGGCCAGTCCGGCGATAGATTGTCCCCAAAGGTCGGCGCGGTGGTTCGCCTGCCTGAAAATTTCAGCGCCTTCGCCAATTATGCGCGCGGCTTTCAGGCGCCGTCGCCGCTCGAAATCAATCAGTTCTTTGACAACCCGAGCGCGTTCCCCTTCTCCTATCAGACGCTGCGCAATCCGGACCTCGAGCCGGAAACCAGCGAGACGGTCGAAGCGGGGCTGCGCTATGTGACGAAGCCGCTGACGGCGAGCGTCACCGCTTTCACCGGAACCTATCGCAACTTCATCAGTCAGGAGATCGTCGGCGGCGTCGGCACGCCGGCCGATCCGATCCTCTTTCAATATATCAATCTCGACCGCGTCGAGATCAAAGGCGTTGAGGGGCGCCTTGATTGGCGCCTCGGCGCCGGTTTCTCAACGTCGGCGGCCTTCGCTTACGCCAAGGGCGACGTGACCGACGCGGCGGGCGCCGAAACGCCGCTGATCACCATTGATCCCCTGAAGATTGTCGCCGGGCTCGCTTATCGCGCGCCGTCGAACGATTTTGGCGGCCAGATCGTGCTGACGCATGCGGTGCAGAAGGCGAATGACCGGGTCGCCGGCCTCTGCGCGCCGTCCTGCTTCCGCCCGGAAGCTTACGCCATTCTCGACGCGACCGCGGACTGGCGCGTCTTCGACCGGTTTGTCCTGCGCGCCGGGCTCTTCAACATTTTCGACAAGACCTACATCGAATATGCCGACGTGCGGGGCCTGGCGTCCAATTCGCTCATCGCCGACGCTTTCACCCAACCCGGACGCAATCTTAGCGTCTCCCTTTCCGCCCGCTTCTGATCAGAGGAGTCTCCAATGACGACGCTTTCCCGCATTGTGTTCGCCGCCGTCCTGTCGCTGACGGCGCCGGCGCTCGCGCATGGCCCGATCAAGGCCAAGCCGGCCGTTGAAGAAAAAGCGAAGTTCGACGCCGACCGCGCCAACATTCTCGGCATGGCGGGCAACTACAAGGTGACGTTCGATTTTCGCGAGCAGACGGCGTGGCGTCCGGACTACACGCCGATCGAACCGAAAGTGTCGGGCGGCTATGAGGCCGTCCGCGTGATCGAGGATACGGGCAAGCGCATCGTCCTTCAGCATATTCTCGTCGTGAAGGACGAGGACGGGAAAGAGTTCCCGATCAAGCACTGGCGGCAGGACTGGGTTTACGAGCCGGCGTCTTACATCGCCTATGCCGATCTCGACGAATGGAAGCTCGAGCAGACGCCGGAAAAACTGCGCAAGGGCCGCTGGTCGCAGACGGTCTGGCAGACGGACGATTCGCCCCGCTATGGCGCGCTCGGCGAATGGGAGACGCAGGCCGGCGTCGCGCGCTGGCGGTCGGGATGGACCTGGCGCCCGCTTGCGCGCCGCGACGCCGTCAGAAATCCGGACTATGACCGGTATTACGCGATCAACCGCCACTCGCTGACGCCGACCGGCTGGATCCATTGGCAGGACAACACGAAAATGGGCGAGGAGGCCGGCGAACTGACGCCTTATGTGCAGGAATCCGTCCTTAATACGTATACGAAGGATGATAATTTCAACGCCAAACGCGCCGACGACTATTGGGCGGCGACGAAGGAGTATTGGGCGGCGGTGCGCGCCGAATGGGACGCGGCCGTCGCGCGCGGGAATGGCGCGGTGCGCGTCGCGGAAGAAGCCGAAAACGGCTCCGTCACCGGCCCCGCCTTGATGGGGCTCGCCGACGATATCGAGGCGGGAAAAATCTCGACCGACGAGGCCGTCGCGAAAGCAAAGACCGTCATCGCCGACGCGACGGCGGGCGGCGACAGAGTCGCTGAGGCGCGCTGAACGGCGCAAAAGAAAACGGCCGCATCGCTGCGGCCGTTTTTATGTCTCGAAGCTGGACCTTAGAGCGAGGCGAGTTGCGACTCGCTGACGACGCGCTCAAACGGCTCCTGGTCGTTCTTGATGCGGTATTGCAATTTACCGCCAGCGGCGGGCGGCAGCGCGGCCGTCACCTTGTAAGCGACGCCATGCTTGAACCACATGCCCGACGTCGACACGACCTTCACCGGATCGCCGACCGAAAAGCGGTGGCGTTCGACCGGCGCCGGTTCGCGCACGACGATCGGGTCGATGCGCGGCCCAGCGAATTTCGCGGGCGCGGCCTTGTTGTGGCGGGCGGCGGCGGCGGCGATCAGTTCGCGCCGCTTGTCCGGGTCGAAGGAAATTCCCTTGGACTGGCCGGCGGCCTTTAGACCGGCGATTTTTTTGACCTCGACCGACTTGACCGCGAGCGGCGCGGTCTTGGCGGGCGCAGGCTTCGCTGCGGCAGGTTTGGCGGCGGCCTTTGCAGGGGCGACTGACGGCGCCGGCTTCACCGGGGCCGATTTGGCGGGCGCAGGCGCCGCCTTCGCCGCCGGCTTGACGGCTGCGGCTTTCGCCGGCGCCTTGGCGGGGGTCGCGGCCTTCTTGATGACGGCAGCCTTCGGCGCGGCCTTCGCCGCCGCCTTGGGCGCAGCGACTTTAGCCGCGGCAGCCTTGGCGGGCGCCGGTTTCTTCAAAACAGGTTTCGCCGCCGGCTTTGCGGCGGTCTTGGTTTTGGCGGCCGGCTTTTTCGCCGCCGCAGACTTCGTCGCCATGGTCTACTCCGTCGCGATCCCGCGAGAGGTGCGCTGAGCCTGACCGGCCCAGCATGGTTAATGCCCGGTTATCGACGCCACTATACAGCGGAGGCGCGCCGCGCCCAAAGGGCTTGGCATGTGAGACAATACATGGCCTGAAACCGCCCAAAAAGCAAGGGCCGGAACGTCGCGGCGGGTAAAAACCCGTTGATTTTCCACGATTTAGGCGAATAAGTAAAATATCTTTGACATTCCCGCGACGCGCCGGTAATGTAAAACATGTTGAACATTACGGGAGGGGTTATGAGTGGAATGAACCGGACGGAAGCGCAGGCATGGGCCTCGTTGGTGTCCCTTGGAGCGATCTTTGTCTGGTTCCAGACGCGCATGATGGAAGGCTGGACGATCGTCGATCATGGGCCGTCTGCGCTCCTCAGCATCTATGTCACTGTCCTCGTTCTCTCGACATTGACCGAGACCCTGATCGCGGCGGCGGGCGCAGGCCTTGCCGGCAAGCGCCGCATTGCGAAGGACGAACGCGACTTCGCCATTGACGCCCGCGCCAATCAGAATGAACGCCTGTTCATCGTCGCCGCCGTCAACGTGCTCGTCTGGCAGCTACTTTGGGAAGGCGTATTTCCCGATTTTGGGCCGCCATGGCTCGACCTTGCATCGACGCCGGCGATTTTCTTCTGGCTGTTCGCCATCCTGTTCGGCGGCGAAATCGTGAAGCGAATTTCGACGGTGTCGCTCTATCGCCTGCAGTCGGCGCACGGCTGACGGGTGGGACCAAGAACGAAGGGACGTGTCGTCAACGACATCCGACCGCTCCGGACGGCGCGAGGGATGACGCAGCAGGGGCTCGCCGATGCGGCCGGCGCCACGCGCCAGACGATCATCGCGGTCGAAGCCGGAAAATACTCCCCTTCGCTCGAACTTGCCTTTCGCATCGCGCTTGTGCTTGAGGCGCCCTTCACCGATGTCTTCCGCTTCGAGCCGGAGGCGGGCGCCTGACGGCAGTCAGGCGCCGATCTCGCCGCCTTCGGCGAGCCAGCGCGCGCACGCCGGTCCGAGTTCCGCCAGCGCGCGCGCTTCATAGAATGCAATGTCCGCCGGCGTCAGCACGTCTTTCCAGCGCCCGTTCGATCCCTTGTTGATGAAGGCGCCGGCGCCGCCTTCCCAGACGACGCCGCCAAGCGGGGCGGACTTTTCGGCGTTTCGCTTCATATAGTCGAAGGAGCTGTGCTCGACGGCGCGCGCCAGGGTCGCCTCGTCAAGCGCGATGTCCAGAAATTGCGCGATCTTCCGGACCGCGGCGGGCAGATCCCGTTTAAGGTCTGCGTAGTGAAGCATCAGGACGCCCGGATGACGCCGTACGGTCCACCAGGTCCGGACATTGTCCCACATCGACCAGAACGGCGCGCCGTCGTTTTCGACCCAGTTCAGGAAATAGCGGCGGACATCCGGATCGCAGAACGGCAAGGGCGGGCCGACGCGGCCCGGCGTGTCGTTGATAAGTTCGTAAAAGAGCGCATTGGCGTTCAGATGATGATTGTGAAAGCTCCACAGGACATCGCGGCCGTCGCGCGCGACATAGATGTGTTTGATCTCCGGACGGAAGACGAAAGCGTCGAGCGGCAGATGCGTTTTCAGGAAACGGCGATGGGCCTGCGCCTCAAGCGCGGCGAGCTTTTCCTCGCGCGCCGGAATGCGCATATCGACCCAGGGCGAAATCTCGGGAACGTTGACATCCTCGGCGCCCTTGAAAATCAGCTGGCTGACAATCTGCTGCGTCCAGGTGGTGCCTGACTTCGCATAGGTCGAAATGATGACGTCGTCCGGCCGGAACCGGAAATCGTTCCAGATGGTTGAATCCATATGGTGGTTTTGAAGTTCACGCGTCTTGCAAGGCTCAATAGTCATGTCGATCAGGGATCTCTCTAATGGATTTCGGCGCCACATGGGCATTGAGGCGGCGGCCTTCAAGACAGGCCCGGCGAGGCGTTCCGGCGTCAGGCCCGGCCGTTCAGGTGAACAGCGACTCGTACTTTGCGACCACTGCGCCGAGATTGATCTCGTTGAGGAACGTCGAATAGGCGAGATAAGACAATAGATAACGCAGGTCCGTCGCCCAGGGCGGCATGAAGCGCGGCGCGTGGATAAGCCCTTCTTCGCGCAAAAGTTTCATCGCCGCGAGATCGGAAAGATCGATCTTGCCGACGAACAGGAGGCGAATGTACTCGGCGTCGCCGGATTTCACGGCCGCGCGCAGGAAATTGTGCACTTCAAGAAGGCCGCCGAGATAAATCGAATCCTTGGTGAACGGCGCCCCGCCGGCGATCACCCCGCCGCGAAACACGCGCCGCGCATTTTCAAACGCTTCGAACGGGGGTTCGGCGGGTCCGCGGTCGCGGAAGAAACGATAGATTTCGACGAAATCGGCGCCGCGCTCGGCCATGTCGATGGCGATGACGCGGTCGGCGAGACGCCGGAAGCGGCGCGGATCGAGCGCGCCGGAAATGAACTCGGCGAAGACCGCGAGGCCTTCCTGCGTTTTCGCATTGCCGGGATGGCTCTCGGCGAGGAGCGGAAAATTCGCCTGCGCCTGTCCGTTCTTTCCCGTGGCGATGTGGACGAACGCCTCGTGCTGGAGAAGCTGCGTCACGTCGAGATCGGAGAACATCGCGTCCTCGCGCAGCTTGATATAGTCTCGCCCAGCCGCCGCCTTGCCGGAAACGTTTCGGGTGACATCGACCCGGGGCGCATCGGCGCCGAAATGGACGGGAAGCGCGGCGTCGAGGCGCTGTTTGATGTCGGCGGCGCTCAGAACCTCCGGCGGCTCCAGCCGCATGCCGCCTTCGAGATCGGCGAGCAGACTTTCGAGCCGGCGCGCAAGATCGAGCGCAGACCGCTTGCCGTCGGCGATCGGCGAACCAGGCGCGCCGTAAAGCGCCGTCGAATGGGCATGAAACGTTTTTGTTCCGACCGCTGACAATAAGGCCGCGGTCACCTCGGTCGTATCCGCGAAGCGCCGCAGCCAGTCATGGACGGGGCTCGACCCCTCAATCAGCGCGCGCGCCGCGGCGATCGCCGCACGCGGCGGGGCGGGGTCGATCGTTGGATAATCCGGGGACGGCAAATGCTCGCCGCCAGCCTTCAGGAATGCGTCGCCGACGGCGCGGTCCCAGGCGAGCGTCCGCAGGACCGGCAAGCGGTCCTCCGCGTCAAGAAGCAGCGCCGCCGCTTTCTTCAGTTTTAGCAGTTCCGCCGCCGAGAACGCCGCCATGGTCCCTTGAAATTATTTCCGTCAGCCGATGAACCGGATGAGCCCGCCCGGCGACCTTACACTTGATGACGCAAGGATTGTCTAACGGTGCGGACGCTTTTCCTCCTGCTTGGCGGGCTGTCGTTCCTCGGCGCCGCGCTCGACGGCGCGATGGCTGCGCTTCTGGGCGTTCTTGTCGCGGCCGGGCGCGCTGGCGCCTGGATGAGCGTCGGGGCGCTGCTGCGCGATCCGGTCCTGCCGCCGATTCTGGAAACGGCGGCGCGTTTCGATCCCGGCGTCGTTGCGTGGGTTCTCGCAGCGCCCGCGCTGGTCTACTTCCCGGTGCGGATCGTGCTTGGACTGACGATTGGCGCAGCGGCGATCGCCGCCGCAAGAGGAGCGTCGCGACCATGACCGCGCGCGATGACGACCGGATCTATGACGATTACCTCGCAGCCGCGGCGCGCGCCGGCGACCGGCCGGCGTTCAATGAACTCGCCCGCCGCTGGGAGAAAAAACTTGTGCGCCACGCCTGGCGCCTCACCGGCGACGCGGAGGCCGCACGCGACATCGCGCAGGACGCGTGGGGATCGATTGCGGCGGGATTGAAACGCCTCGACGACAGCGCGGCTTTTCCCGCCTTCGCGTTCCGCGTCGTCACGCGCCGCGCCGCGGACCATGTTCGCGCGCGGCGGCGCCAGCGCGCGCTCCACGCTGCGGTCGCGGCTGAACCCTCGGCGCCCGTTGAACTGAATGACGCCTCGGCGTCAGCGCGCGCGCTGCAAAAGGCGCTCGCCGACCTGCCCGCCGATCAGCGCGCGGCGATCGCGCTTTTTTATCTTGAGGATCTGAGCGTTGCGGAAATCGCGAGCGCGCTCGATGTCCCCGCCGGCACGATCAAGACAAGGCTGATGGCGGCGCGGGAGAAACTGAAAACAGCTTTTGGCGTAGAGAAGGAGACGATCGATGAGCAAGCTTGACCGGATGATTGAAGACGCGCTTGGCGCGGAAGACCGCGCGGTGCTGTCCCGCTTCGGGGAACAGGGCCTTTTCGGCGAAGTCGCCGGGCTCTTTTCCGGCAAGATGGGCTGGTGGGTGGCGCTGACCATACTGGTGCAGGTCGCGCTGTTCGCGGCGGGGCTTTATGCGGCGGCGAAATTCCTGACGCTTGACGATCCCGTTCTGGTCGTGCGGTGGGGCATCGCCGCCGCCGTGTGGTTCATGGCGATGAGCGTCATCAAGCTTATGCACTGGCAGCAGATGCAGGCGAACCGCGTCATTCGCGAAGTGAAGCGCCTTGAACTTCAGGTCGCCCGCGCCAACGCCGTTTAGGCGGCGCGCCTAGCTCCCCCGTTTTCAGACGGGGGAGCGAAAATCCATCGGCGCGAAATCAGGCGCCGACAGGTCAGGCGCAACCCAGTTCCGCCGCGCCTCGACGCAGAACAGTTTTTCCCGCGAGTAATAGCGGAGCGGGAAATCCGTCGCGGCGAGCGGCGAGGCGAGGAGGCGCGTGGCGCGCGCGCCGGGCCCCTCATCGGCGCTTTGCGCGTAGAACGCGTCGATCGCGCGCAGGAAAAAGAGCGTGATGGTGTGATGGTATCCTTGCGTGTCGTCATTCACGCCGCCGACGGATTCATTATAGGCGCGAATGAGCGCGGGCGCGTCCCGTTCGGCCTCCTGAAGGCCCTTGTGAGCGAGAATGGCGGTCGCGAACACGAGATGGGCGGGATGGGTCCATTCCGGTTTCGGCAAAGTGCGGCCGCGGACGCCGTTATGAATACGCGCGACCATGGCGTCGGTGACGCGGTCGCCTGCGCGAAGGGGGGTCATGGGAGCAACGGAGCTTGAAATTGAACAAAAGGCGAAGCGTCGCGGCGCCGAACACCGCGTTGAACGTCACTGTCGCTGTCGCCGTGTGATCAACATGCGTTGCTTATCGCCTAGAACGTCGCTGAAAACAACGGCCGGTCTGGCCCGGCGCCCGCGCGCTTCATGCCGTCGGAATTCCAGGCGAAAGCGATCTCGCCCTCGCGGCTCACCGCAATCACGCCGCCATGGCCGCCCTGGCGCGCGACGTCCTTGATGAGGCCTTGCGCCGCCTGCTGAAGATCCGCGCCCTGATAGCGCACGCGGCTCGCGACATCCTGCGCGCCGCCGGCGAGGATGAAATATTCGCCAAGCCCCGTGCAGGAGGCGCCGACATATTCGTCCGCCCATGTTCCCGACCCGATCAGCGGCGTGTCGCCGACGCGCCCCTCGACCTTGCCGAAAACGCCGCCCGTCGAAGTCGCCGCCGCAATGCGTCCGTTCAGATCGAGCGCGACCGCGCCGACCGTGCCGTGCGTCAGTTCATCCTGCGTCATTTCATCGGCGGTGACGCCGACGGGCGTCAAATAATAGCTGGCGGGATCGGCGACGAACTCCATCTTGCTTGCGCGGCAGAAATTTTCCGCGCCCCGGCCGGCGATCAGCACATGCGGCGTCGTTTCCATAACGGCGCGCGCGGCGCGGATGGGGCTCATGAGATTGGGAACCGCCGCAACGGCGCCAGCGCGGCGCCGCGCAACCGCCTCTTCGCCCGGAAGACCCCCTTCCATGATCGAGGCGTCAAGCTCGACATAACCCGCCTTGTTCGGCGCCGAGCCGCGCCCCGCGACATAGAGGCCGGACGCTTCCATCTCTGCAGCGAGGTCTTCGACGACGTCGATCGCCGCCCGCCCCGATTTCAGCATCTCCTCGCCGCGCGCGCAGACCGTCAGCAGATGGGCCTCGGCTTTTGAATAATCCCGGCCGCGCTTCGCCCCGGCGCCTCCATGGATCGCGAGCGCAATCTTGAGCGGTTTCGTCATGGGCTGGTGGTCCCTTTGAGCGTTGACGCCTTCTTACCCTATCGCAAGGCATAGCCAACTGCGGTCCGGCTCGATTATGAACGCAGCCCATCGCAATTTTTCGGGAGGGGCCGTTCATGACGTTTCTCGCGCTCATTCGCCACGGCCAGAGCGAATGGAATCTCCAGAACCGTTTCACCGGCTGGGTCGATGTCGATCTCACGGACCAGGGCAGGGCGGAGGCAGCGAAATCGGGCGCGCTTCTAAAGGAGACTGGGATCGCGTTCGCCGGCGCTTACACGTCCGTGCAGAAACGCGCGATCTGGACGCTCAACATCGCGCTCGACGGGATGGACCGGTTGTGGCTGCCGGTGACGAAAGACTGGCGCCTCAATGAACGCCATTATGGCGGGCTTACGGGCCTCGACAAGAAAGAGACCGCCGAAATGCACGGCGAGGCGCAGGTGAAAATCTGGCGACGCAGCTATGACATCCCGCCGCCGCCGATCGACCCTGAGAGTCCCTACAATCCCGCGCGCGATCCGCGCTACGCCCATCTCGGCGACAAGATCCCCCTGACGGAATCGCTGAAGACGACGCTCGAACGCGTGACGCCGCTCTGGGATCAGGAGATCGCGCCGCGGCTGAAGCGCGGCGAGTCTCTCATGATCGCCGCGCATGGCAATTCGCTGCGCGCGCTCGTGAAACGGCTGCTGAAGGTTTCCGACGACAGGATCGTCGACGTAGAAATTCCGACCGGCAATCCGCTGCTGTTCGAATTCGCGACGGGATCGCTGACGCCGAAATCGGCGCGCTATCTCGACGCGGCGCGCGCTACGCCGTTACCGCCGCTCGCCTGACCGGCGCCGCCGGTTTTTTCTCAAGTTTGCGCTGCTTGATCGCCTCGGCGACTTCGAACGCGACATCGGCGCCCGGCGTCACGCTGGCGATGAAGTGATCGATAACGGAGGCCTCGCCGCTCATTTTCGACCGCTTCTTCGTCTCATCGAGATAGATCTCGCCGCGCATCGCCTGCATCAGCGTCGCGACGTCCGTTTCCATCCGCGCCACCGCCGGCGTGTCGCCGCCGCGGCGCGCCGTCATCTCGCCGTTCATGAAATAGTACGTATAGGAATGATCGTCGATCTTGAGCTGCAGCACGTAATTGGCGTGCGGGAGCGCGCATTCGTTGGCGAACATCTCGATGGCGAGCGCGACGGAGTCCGGCGTCAGGTCATTGGAGAAAATGCACGCCTTCGGCGCCGAATCTTCCGGGCGCTCCATGAAATATTTGATCGACCAGAACATCAGCTGGCGGGCGGTCGGGCGCAGCTCCTCGCCGGCGTCGGTAAGGCGGTACTGGGCGCGCCCGTCGCCGGTCGAGGCGATGAGGCCGGCTTCCTCCAGCTCTTTCAGGCGCTTGCTGAGGAGGTTCGTGCCGATTCCCGGGAGCGCGGCATGAAGGTCGCCAAATCGCCGCTGGCCGAGGAAAAGCTCGCGAATGATGAGGAAGGTCCAGCGCTCGCCCAGCAGGTCGAATGCGTAGGCCAGAATGCAATCCTGATTGTAAGTCCTTGACATTTAAGCCCTTTTCGTCGCTTCCCGGCCGATCCTTGTTTTTCGCCAGCCCCTTGGGATCTCGCCCTCGGGGCCGGCCTCTCCGGATCGTGTGGAGAGGATACCAAATTTTCCGTCACACCACAAAAATAGCCTTGACACTTTAAAAAACAATAGTAAATAGATTATCACGATAGAGCGATATGAACCAAACAAGTTTCGCTGCGTACCAGAACCATAAGCCGACCCAACGCCAAAACGGAGAGACCCAATGAAAGCCCTTTTCACCGCCTTCGCCGCTTCCGCCCTCGTCCTGTCCGCCGCCCCGGCCTTCGCCGGCGAGCGCGAAGATCAGGTCAATCTCTGCGCCTCAGCGATTGACGCGCAGGGCCTCGCCAAGGCCGGCGATTACCGCGCGAAATTCGTCAAAGCCAAAGGCGGTGCCGCGCAAACCGTCACCATCAAGCTGATCCCGACCGCCGACGGCGACTCGCTGACGGCCGAATGCCTCATCAAGAAGGGCGAAGTGACCGAAGCGACGATCCAGTCGTAAGAGTTTCGAGACAGCCAAAACGCATTGCGGGCTTTCCATCTCCCCTGACCGGGAAGTCCGTCTGAAGAAAACGCCCGCGCGGCCCCTTGCGCGGGCGTTTTTATGTTCAAAGTTCCGGCGGTCTGACGCCCTCGACGACGATGCTTCTGAGGATGCGGTCGCCGTGGCGCTCCTTGCTCCTCACATAGGCGCCCGGCGTGATCTCGGCGAAGGCGCAGAATTCGCGGATGAGATGCGCCTGATCGGCGTACTCATCCGTATCGGGACGATCGGTGATCTCCCACGGCCGCGGGTGCAGGCGCCGGAGCGTCCGGTCGAAGCGCAGGATGCGCGCGTAGATCTTGGGGCTCGCGCCGAACTCCGCCGCGAACAGGCGCCGGAAATGCCGCTCGGAAAGGCCAAAACAACACGCAGCGCCGGCGATGTCTCCGTTCTCGCCCAGCGCGGCGATCGCCTGTGAAATCGGCGGCGGAGGCGGGGCGGCAGCGAATGCCGCGGCTAGAATTTCGGCCGCCCCCTCGCGCCAGCGGTCAAAATCATTCAGGTCCAGCGCAGCGATTGACGCCCCGATCACCGGCGCTGTCGATGGGAGCGGCGGCGCGTCGTTCAGGAATGAGCCCGGCGCTGCGCCCGCGAGCGCCCGAAAACCGGCGGGCGTCAGGCCGACTCCAAAGACTTCGATGTTCCGGGCGGCATAGCCATAGCCGCGCTTCAGCCGCGGCCCCCAAAGCGACAGCTCGGGAACCTCGCGCCACTCAGCGGCCGCGTCGATCTCGCGGATGAAATAGGGATCGCCGCGCCGGACCTGAACGGAGGTGCGCGCCTCCGGCAGGATAAGCACCACATCGCCGCCGCGCGCGTCGCGCCGGTGGACGAAGCCAAACACATGGCCCGCCAGCGCCGCGGGCGGGGGGACGAGCCGCAATATGTCGCCGGTCGTACTCATGCCTGGTCGCCGTCCGCAGGTCAGGGCCGAAATATTCAATTCCCCTGCGCCGGGATAGGGTAGGGGCGAAGGCAGGAGACGCCCATGACTGCCGCAAGTCGCATCCTGTTGTCGGCCGGCGTATTGGCTGCGTTGATCGGCGCCGATCAACTTGATCTTCTGCGCCCGGCGCTGAAGGAAACGGCGCTCGCCTCGATCCCCTACGGTGTAACGACCGTCATCAATACGCTCGGCCTTGTTCTGCTCGCCACTGTCATTCTCCTGTTCGGCGGACGGGAGGCGCGGCCCCTCGCACGGCTCGCCGGACTGTCAGCGCCGATCGGGTGGCCGCTTCTCTTCGCCGCCGCCATCTTCATCCCCGCAACAGCGATCGCGCTCGTCGTCGCAAAGCCTGCCGCCGATGTCAGTCTTTACGATCAGGCGTTCCTGTCGGTGATTTTTCCGGTGATGGAGGAGATCGGCTTTCGCGGCCTCGCCATCGGCGCGCTGATGCGGATTGCGGGCTGGCCGTTCGTCCTCGCCGCGCTTGCGCCTGCCGCTGTCTTCGGCGCCGTCCACGCGGCGCAGGGCGACGACTTTGCAGAAATCGCCGGCGTCGTCGCTATCACCGGCATCGGAGGGTTCCTGCTGGGCTGGATCTTCGTGCGCTGGGGCTTCAATCTGTGGCCCGCGATCTTTGCCCATGTAGGCTTGAACGCTCTCTGGAGTTTCTTTGACCTTGGCGAGAACGCGATCGGCGGCTGGACCGGCAATGCGCTGCGGCTCGGCGTCATCATCGCTGCGATCGGATTGACGCTTGTCATGGCGCCGAAGAAGCCATCGCCCGAAGACAGGCGCGCTGACCCCGCGTGACGCCAGACGCCGCTTCAGGCGGTGGCGCGCTAGAACTTCCGGGTCGTTCTGAAGCCGCCGCGGCTCGCCGGCGGCGAGGGCATGCGCGGGATGCGCGGCGGTCGGGGAATGCGCGCGCCGGACGGGCGCCGGATCACCGGGCCGCCGCCCCAGCTTCCGCCCATGTCGCCGCCCCAATTGTCGGGAAGGCCGAACCGTCCCCGCCATTCATCGCCGCCAAGGTCATTGTCGAAATCGCGCCGGCGCGTCCGATGCCCGCGCTCGATGCGCCGCCAGAGATCGTCGCGCGAAAGGGCGCCGCGCAGGAATTCCGACAGCAGAACGGCGACGACGTCGCGCCCCGAAAACTCCGAATACGGACTATCGAAGCGCGCCGTCTTGAAGCGGCGGCGCAAGCCTTCAAGATCGGAGAGCGCGCGCCCCTGCCGGTCGAGCGAGGCGCTGGCGGCAAGGCGCGCTTCCTCGATTTCCATGCGCTGCCGGCGCAGGCCGATCAGCGAATCGACAAGGCGGTCGTCCTCCGGCGTCGCGCTTTCGGCGGCGAGGAGGCGGAGATCCGGAAGGGCGACGCGCGCCAATGCCGCCGCGATCAGATCGCGCGCTTCGGCGAGCGGGCCCGCCTTGCCGGCTGCGGTCGCCGCGGCTTCATCGGCGAGCTTCCTGTGCTTTTCTTCTGCCGCGGCGATATCCGCGTCGAGCGCCTCAACGCGCGCGCGCGCCGCCGCAACCGCGTCGCGCAACTGGCCGACGCCGTCTTCCTCGAGCGCCTTTCGCTCCATCGCGGCCAGCGCTTCGGTCGTTTCCGCGCCCTTCTGTTTGAGCCGCGCGGCATGCTCCGAGAAGCGCTCGGGAATTTCGAGAAGGCGTTCGTAATTGAGGCGGTGGTCGCGATAATTGATGAGGCGCGCGACCCAGCCGTCGAGGAGCGCGAACAATGGAAAAGCGCGATAGTCGCGCGTGCCGAATTTCCGCCGCCGGAGATATTGAAAGAGCGGATCGGCTTCATAGGCGGCGCCCTTCTCCTGACGGTCGGCATGGGCGACCTCAAGTTTCTGGCTGGCGCGCGCAGCCATGGCGTTAAAGGCTTCCAGCGCATCGGCCTGTGCGCGCCAGGCGGGGTCTCCTTCAAGGCGCGCGCGTGTCGCGGCGGCCGCCGCATCATGGCTGGCGATCGCCGCTTCAACCGCGCCCTCAGTGACGGCGCGCTCGCTTTCCAACTGGTCAAGCGCGCGCGCGGCGGCGTCGCGCGCGGCCGCCATCTCGCCGAGCGCGGCGTCGTGCCGGTCGATCAAGGCATCCGCGCGCCGGTCAATATCGGCAAGCGCCGCTGACGCCGGCGCGCCATTTTTCAACTCGGCGATGCGCAGTTCCGCAAGGCGCTGGTAGACGGCGATCTGGCGCTGGTCGAGTTCGGCGATTAGGCGCGCATCGCTCGCCGCCGCATCGCTTGCCCGCGCAAGATTGCGGCGCGCCTCGGCGATTGAAGCGTCGATCTGATGCAGCGCGTCGCGCCCGGCGGTCATTGTCTCACCATTCGAGAATCGCGCCGCCCGCCGTCGGCACATCATATTGCGGCGTCAGCGTTCCCTTCGGCTTTTTTCCGACTGTGTCGTCCTGAACGATGAGGTCGTCCTGCTTGTCGGCGGCGACCTTGAAGAATTCGCCCTCCGGCACCTGCACGCCCCAGCTTGAAACGCGGGCCGTGCGGCGCTCCTCCTGGCTTTCGATTTCGAGCGCGTGCGGGCGCCCGCTCGCATCGACCGCCTCGACGATCAGGTAAAAATTCTCAACTCCCGGGCGCTGCTCGTTATCGCGCGCGACGCCGGAGGTCGAATTCGGGCCGGAGACGACGCGGATGGTGAGGTCGGCGGCAAGATCGCCGCGCAAAAGCGAAAGATCCTCGACCGCCTGCCGCGCCGCGCCGGCCTCGCCCGCTTTGGCGGCGGCGACGCCGTCCTGATAGGCGGCCTCAATGCGGGCCTTCGCAAATTCGTCAGCGGCGAGCGACAGCGCCGCGTCGCGCGCGCGCGCCATCTCCTGCGGCAGCGTCACGCCGAGTTCGACGCGCGTTTGCTCGGCCGACGCCGCGCGCGGCCGCTCGAAGCCGAATTCATAGGCGGCGGTCAGGAACAGCGCCGTGCCGCCGATGAAGGCGGCCGGCGTCAGCCAGCGGCCGCGATTGACATAGGCCCGCGCGAGCTTGATCGCAAAACTGTCCTTGGGCGGATCATAGACGAAGCGCTTTTCCTCGAGCGCCTTGACCCCGTCTTCAAGGATCGCTTCCGGCACGTCGATCCCTTGCGCCGAATAAATCTCTTTCAGGCGCGCGATCAGCGCCGCCTTGCGCTCCTCGCCGCCGAGTTCCTTCGCCAGCACAAGCTCGCGGTGGCGCAGCGTGTCGACGACGTCCATGGCGAGCATGACGTCGTCGAGCGATTGCGCCTTCGGATCGGCAAGAGCGGTTGAATTACTCATTCGTCGGAACGCGAGCGACCCTCTCCCGCTTGCGGGAGAGGGCAGGGTGAGGAGAAGTCACATTGCGCGTCAATTCGCGGTTACGGGCCCTCACCCCCGGCTCCTCTCCCGCATAGGGCGGGAGAGGGGAGAAGCGGGCGCAAGTCGATTGCATTGCGTGGACCCTACGGCTTGTCGAGCGCGGCGCTCGCGCCCGTCTCGATAAGATGGGCGAGGCGCTTCTTGCCGTCCTCGACAGCCTCGCGGATTTCCTTCGAATTCTCGGTCGAGGCTTTGCGCATTTCGGCGATGATCGTCTGGCTGCGTTCCTGGAACGTGACGACCGATTCGACGAGCTTCTTGACGGCGGCGGCCGATACGGTCGGGCCGTAGCCGGCGCGCACGGCGGCTTCCTGCACCTTGCCGCCGATTTCGGAGAGCGTTTCGAGACTCTCGTCGATGCCCTTTTTCATCGCCTCGACGGTCTGCGTCGATTCATGAAGGCCGTGCATGCCGGTGAAGGTGGCGGTCAGGGCCGTCAGCACGGTTTCGTTCGTGCCGAAGAACGAAACCGCTTGCGCGTAGATGCGCTCCTTCGCATTTGTCGTCTGGACGAGGCGCGTCATGATCACTTCCGACGTGTTGTAGCCGATGGTGATGTTGTCGGAGAGGTCCTTCGCGACCTGATAGCGCTTTTCCTCTTTCTGCAGCGCGCGCAGCGCCTCGTCGCGGTCAAGCTCCAGCGTCGCGCGCGCGGCGGCGTCATCGCCTGCGAACGCCGCAACCTTGTCGACCGCGCCTTTCAGCAATTGCCTGGCGGCGCTGAGTTTTCCTTCCGCCGTCTTCAGGACGTCGAGCGCGAGGACTTCGGACTGTTTCATCGCGCCGCGGAAATCGCGATAGGCCTCGAGAATGCGCGTCTCGCGCTCGACCTGATTGCGGGTCTCGCCGGCGACATCGAGATAGACCTTGCGGATCTTGTCGAAGCGGGCGGCGATGTCGCCGCGCGTCATCTTCATCCAGACATTGCCGATCCGCTCCATCGTCGAGATCTTGCCGTCGGCGTACTGATCGACGAGCGACTTGGCGTCGTCGCGAATGGAATCGAAGGCGCCGGTGATCTCCTTGTAGCGCTCGCCGATCGTCATGTTGGCGACCTGTTCGCGCACCACCTCGTTGAAATGCGAGGCCTGGTCGAGCGTCCGGGCGATGGCCGCGACGCGGTCCTGGTCGAGATCGGCGATCTGGTTAAGAAGCGCGACGATCGGCGCCGGCTGGCCGCCTTCCTGGGCGAAACCAAGCGCCCTCAGTTCTCCCATCGCCTTATCGAGATACTGAAGCGCGGTCGCGCGTTTCGGTTCGGACATGCCTATCCCTCCCTGCCGAGTCGCGCCGACAGATAGGCATTGCAAGATGCGATTGCCAGCCCTTGAAATTGCAAGGGTTCGGGACGTTGACGCCGGATGCGGCCCGGCTCAGATGAGCGGTGCGCCCTGTGCGCCAGAATGAGCTGGAACGATGACGGCGCCGCCGGCCGGCGAACTGCAATCGACGTTGATCGCCGCCGCGGTCGCGCTCGCCGCCGGCTTTCTCATCGGTTTCGAGCGCGAATGGACACAGGCGCTCGAAGGACGCCGTCACGCGTTCGCGGGCGCGCGCACCTTCACGCTCACCTGTTTCGCCGGCGCCCTGTGCTGGATGATCGGCGGGCCGATGCTGGTCGCCGCCGGACTGCTCTGCGTCGGGGCGTTGACGCTTTATGCCTACGCGTTGAGCGCGCGCGCCGGCGAAGGGCGCGGCGGCACCACGGAAATCGCTCTCCTCGCGGCGTTTCTTCTTGGCGCGGCGGCGGGGCGCGGGGACTTGCTGCTGACGGCGGCGGGCGCCGTCGCCATCACGGTCGCGCTCAGCCTCAAGGATGAAATCCGCCGGCTCGCGCGCGCGCTTGACGAGAAAGAAGTGCACGCGACGATCCGGTTTCTCGCGATCGCCGTCCTTGTCCTGCCGGTGACGCCGGATCGCGATTTCGGCCCTTATGGCGCGTTCAACCCGCGCGATCTCTGGTTCATGGTTGTCCTCATCAGCGGGCTTTCCTTTGTCGGCTATTGGCTGGTGAAAGCGCTCGGCGCCGCGCATGGCGTCATCGCGGCGGGGCTCGTCGGGGGCCTTGCGTCATCGACGGCGACGACCCTGTCGCTGGCGCGCATGACGCGCGACGGCGCCGCCGCGCCGCACGCTGCGGCCGCCGGTATAGTCATGGCGAATGTCGTCATGCTGATCCGGATCGCGCTGGTGCTCGCCGCAGCGGCGCCATCGCTGCTTGCGCCGCTCGCGCTTCCGCTTGGCGCCGGAGCGGCGACTGGCGCCGTCATCGCTCTGACGCTGTGGCGGCTTTCGTCAAAGGAAACAGCGTCGGGCGGCGCAGTCGCGGTCGGCAATCCGTTTGAACTGAAGCCGGCGCTAATCTTTGCGGGCCTACTGGCGGCGGTGTCGCTCGCCTCGGCTTTCGCCGCCGACCGAATGGGCGACGTGGGGCTTTACGCGGTCGCATTCGTGTCGGGCCTCGCCGACGTCGACGCGATGACGCTGAGCGCCGCGCGCGGGACAGGGTCGGGCGCAATAGCGCTTGCCGCCGCGGCGTCCGCCGTGCTGATCGCGCTCGCCGCAAATATTCTTTCAAAGGGCGTGATGGCGCTCGCCGTCGGCGGCCGCGACGCCGGCGCATCGGTGGTCAGCGCTTTCATGGCGATGACGCTCGCCGGCGCGGCCGCCCGGTTTCTCTAGGGCGCGGCGCGAACCTCCGCGGGCGAGGCGAGGCGACAGCCCGCGGCTTCGATCCGGCGCGCCGCCGCGCCGATGATCTCGGCGTTCGATTTGTCCGTGCCGAACGGCGCGTCTTCAAGACCGGCGCGAATGTGAAAGCCGTGGCGAAGCGCCGGCTCGATCAGCGCATCGATATCGGCGTCGAGGCCAGACACCATGCGCGGCGCGCCGGACGCGACGTCGTCGAGATGGGCGGCGTAAAAGTCGAGGCCGCGCTGCGACGGCGCCATGCCGAAGAGGAGGTTGTCGGAAAACATCACGCGATAGACTGGCGTCTTGAGGCCGGGCGTCGCGGCCGCCATCGCCGCGCCAAGACGCGCGAAGCCCGGCTCATAGATCGCATAAGCCGGGCGCCAGCCGTCCGCCGCGGCGAGGCTCAGGGCGGCCCGGATGTGATCGTCCGGGTTCGGATAATGGACGCCGTCCATACCGTGGGCGGCCTGCATCCGGTGCGTGATGTTGACGCTACCCGGATCGACGACGCCCCATTCCAGCAATTCCCGCCGGGCGAGCGCGCGGATCGGCGCCAGGCGCGCCTCGCGGTCGCCCTTCAGCGCCAGCGTCGGATAGACGATCGCGTCGCAGGCCTTGCGCACGCCTTCGATGATGCGCGCGTAAAGGTCGGCGTCCTCAACGCCCGCGCCGGTCGCATCATAGGCGTGCAGGTGAATGATCGCCGCCCCCGCTTCGGCGCAGGCAACGGCGTCGGCGACGATCTCTTCAGGCGTCACCGGAATGCGCGGTTGCAGCGCGAGCCCCGCAGCGCCGTTGATCGCGGCTTCAAGCCAGACGGTTTGTTTCATGCGCCTGAGCGGAGCGCGCCCGCAGGCGCGCGTCAACTGCCGGCGTCAGATCTTTTCCGGCGCGAGATAGCGGCCGAACAATTGTCCGACCTTGCGCCGCACCCGGAACGAAAGGGTCTTCCGATCGCTCGCCTTATTGCGTGTTGGGAATGGCTCGGCCGGAACGGGCGCGCCGAGGAACGCGCACAACTCGCGCCACCCGTCGCCCGCTTCAAGGTCCATGACCAACAAGTCGCCGGGGCGGTCGAGAAAATGCGCGCGCACCGCCGCTTCATGGGCGCTAAGCGTTTCGAGATAGCGCGCCTTGTTGCCGGCGGGCGCCGCCGCGTCGCGGCCATAAATGAAGGCCTGCATCTCGCCTTCATTGGCGCCGAAATGGCCTTCAATAGAGGCAAACCACTTTTCCGGGTCTCGCACGGTGAGAATGAATTTCGACCCCGGATAGGCTGCGTCCAGTTCGCGGAAGAAAATCGGCCAGGGCATGTCCTGCGCGGCGTCGAAATCGCGCGCTGTTTCAATGCAGAGGCCCGCGCCCTCGGCCGCGAGCCGCTCCGCCGTCCAGTCGCGCCCGGCGACGGCGGCGGTCTTGTAGCCGAGCGTTTCGAGCGCGGCATAAAGCGAGGTGGTGCCGGTCTTCTGGAAACCGATGCAGAACACCTTGGGGCGGGATACGGCGGCCATGGCGAAGGTCTAGCGATGCTGCCTTAGGAGGGGCTTAACGCGTCACGCCGAGAACAGAGGCAGCGTCGACGCCGCGAAGGCGCCTTCGATTTCCAGCAATATCCGCTTCGTCGCTGCACCGCCCGGCGCGGAAAAGCCGCCCATGGCGCCGCCTGCCGCGGTGACGCGGTGACAGGGAATGACGATCGGGAACGGATTGGCGCCGAGCGCCGCGCCGACCGCGCGCGACAGCGCCTTGTCGCCGAGCGCTTCGGCGATGGCGCCATAGGTCGTCGTTTCGCCGAAGCCGACCTTGTCGAGCGCTGCGTAAACGCGCGCGGCGAAGGGTTCGATCAGCGCACGGTTGAGCGGCGCGTCGTCGAAAGCCTGCGCCTCGCCGCGACAAAGCGCGACGATCTTGCCTATGACGCTGGCTATGGGTGCGGGCGGCTGCGCATCGGTCGCGCCGGGATAGAGGCGCGCGATCGTCGCGCGCAGCGTCTCCTCGCTCGCGGCGGGGAGCAGCACCCGGACGATCATCGCGCCGCGCCAGACGACGGCGCAGCGGCCTATGGCGGTTTCGAAGAGATGACAGGCAGCGGTCATGCGTCGAGTGTAACGCGCCCTCCGCTTTGGCGACATCCAGGTCTTGCGACGTTTGAACGGATTTTGGTTCCCGCGATTCATCCTTCGTGACGCGGCCCAAGGGGGCCGCTCCTCAGGATGAAGGAGAGGTCTTCATCCTGAGGAGCCGAAGCGCAGCGAAGGCGTCACGAAGGATGAGTCACGAGAATTGATGGCGGGAATGGGCCTGTAAAAGCGCGCCGCCTATTTCAACCTGCTTTGACCCGCCGCATGGTGCGCCCCATGCGCATCGAACCTGTCACGCTCGAAAACGCTTTCGTCCGCCTTGAGCCGCTCGCCGAGCGCCATCGGGAGCCCTTGCGCGCGGCGGGCGACGATCCCGATCTCTGGCGCTTCGCCGTCATCAATCAGCATGGAGCCGATTTCGACGCGTGGATGGACGACCGCCTTGAGGCGACCTTTCGCGGGCCGGATTTGACCTTCGTCGTCGTCGATAAGGCGTCAGGCGATATCGCCGGCTCGTCGAGTTATCTCGCCGTCGTCCTCGCGCACAAGCGGCTCGAAATCGGCTGGACCTGGTACGCCAAGCGATTCTGGGCGGGCTCGGTGAACCCCTCCTGCAAACGCCTGTTGATGGGGCACGGCTTCGAGACGCTCGGCCTCAATCGCCTCGAATTGAAACTCGACGCGACCAATGAACGGTCATGGAAAGCGGTCGAGCGGCTGGGCGCGAAATATGAGGGAACATTCCGTCATCACATGGCGATGCCTGACGGGCGCCTGCGCGACACGGCCTATTTCAGCGTGCTCGCGGCGGAATGGCCGGCGGTGAAAGCGGGGCTCGACGCGCGGCTCGCCGCGCATCGGCCTTCCTTGTGCTGAAAATCAGTCTCACCTTTCCAATTTCATCAAGACTTAACCGTGCTGTCATTGACTCGTCCGGAGAAGGCCCCTACCTCCCGGCCCGAACGCCGACGCGGCGAGATGCGCGCGCTACGAGGGCTTAATCGCCCCGTTTCGTAAGACGACGCAGCCCTGATCCGCCGCCGACGCGTTCATCATCGACGCATCGCTCGTTTCCAGCGGAAGGGCGGGGCGTGACCCCAGAGAACCGCTGCCTTGTCCCCCGGCCGGAATGATCCGCCGGGGCCATGAAACGAGCAAGAAGGACTTCCATGACGTTTGACGACCTCGGCCTAGAGCCGAACATTCTGAAAGCCGTGCTTGAAGCCGGCTATACGACGCCGACCCCCATCCAGATCGCCGCCATCCCCGAGGCCTTGAAAGGCCGCGACGTGCTCGGCATCGCGCAGACAGGCACCGGCAAGACAGCCGCCTTCGTGCTGCCGATGATCCAGCGCCTCGCCAAGGGCCGCGCCCGCGCCCGCATGCCGAGGACGCTTGTTCTCTGCCCGACGCGCGAGCTCGCGGCGCAGGTCTCCGAGAATTTCGAGAAGTATGGCAAATACCACAAGCTGACGATGGCGCTCCTCATCGGCGGCGTTTCCTTCGGCGACCAGGACGCGAAAC
>CAZHUI010000028.1:0-33921 GCA_964535605.1 uncultured Caulobacterales bacterium | reverse complement strand
GAACAGGCCCTTGAGGCGTTTGGTTTCCAGCGTCGGATAGAGCTCGCGCGGATCGACATAGTCATATTCGATCGCATAGGCATGCCGAAGGACCGCCGCTCTTTCGAGGCCGGGTATGGTGTGCAGGAACTCGTCCTGCACGTCTTCGGGGAGCGAGGTCGAAATGCCGTTCGGATAGACCGTCGGATCGTCGAGCCCTTCGGGTTCGAGGAAGATCTGATGGCTCTCTTTCTCAGCGAAGCGGACGACTTTATCCTCGATCGACGGGCAATAGCGTGGCCCCCTACCGGCGATCGATCCCGAATAGACGGCCGATTTCCCGAGGTTTCGCTCGATGACGGCGTGCGTCGCCCTCGTCGTATGGGTGATGCCGCAGGCGATCTGGGGAACTCGTATGCGGTCCGTCATGAATGAAAATGGAACCGGGTCGGCGTCGGCGGCCTGCATTTCAAGGCCAGCCCAGTCGATCGTCCGCCCGTCGAGGCGCGCCGGGGTGCCGGTCTTCAACCGCCCCAGCCGGAAACCGAGACCATAGAGACGGTCGGAAAGCCCCACCGCCGGCATCTCTCCGGCCCGGCCAGCCGGGATACGCTTCTCGCCGATATGGATGACGCCCTTGAGAAAGGTGCCGGTCGTGAGGACAACCGCAGGCGCGCGATACTCCGACCCGTCGGCGGCGCGAATGCCGAGAACCGATGTTTCACGTGAAACAAGGAGGTCCTCAACCGCCATTTCCAGAACTGAGAGGCCGGAGGTCTCGGCGATCAGCCGCTGCATCGCTTGCCGATAGAGCTTGCGGTCGGCTTGCGAACGCGGGCCCCGGACGGCTGGGCCCTTCGAGCGGTTCAGCATGCGGAACTGGATGCCCGCTTCGTCGATCGCGCGGCCCATCAGGCCGTCGAGCGCGTCAATCTCGCGGACCAGATGCCCCTTGCCGAGCCCGCCGATCGCAGGGTTGCAGGACATTTCGCCGATCGTCGACGCTTTGTGCGTCGCAAGCAGCGTGCGCGCGCCCATGCGTGCCGCCGCCGCAGCCGCCTCGCAGCCGGCGTGCCCGCCGCCGATGACAATGACGTCGAAGGAATTCATGCGCGTTCCTATACGCCCGAAGGCGAAAATAGGAAGCGTCACTTGCCGATGCAGAAACTTGAAAAGATGGCCGCAAGGATGTCCTCGACCCCAACCGCGCCAGTGATGGTTCCAAGCGCCCTGGCGGCGAGGCGGATGTCTTCGGCGGCAAGCTCGGGCGCGGCGGCAATTTTCGCGCGCGCAGCCTCCAGATGACCGATGGCCTCGTTAACCGCTTCTTCATGACGCACGCGCGTCAGGCCGGCGTCAACGCTTAGGGCGCTTAACTCTCCAGCAATCTCCGTTAACCGTTTCAATAAGACCGGAACGCCCGCCCCGGTGAGCGCCGACAGGGAAAATGTTTCACGTGAAACATTCGGCGCGACGAACAAAGGATTGGCGTCAACTTTATTGAAGACGACAAGGTCTTTTTCATCGCTGAGGTCATACCCTAAGTCATACCGGGCGCCGGCCTCAAGGTATGACGTTTCACGTGAAACATCGACGACGAGGATCCGGAGGTCCGCCTGTTCCATTTTGATCCGTGTACGCCGTATTCCTTCCGCCTCGACCGCGTCGGCCGGTAGGTCCCGAAGGCCGGCCGTGTCAAAAAGGGTCGCCAGCGTCCCGCCGAGGTCGAGCCGCGCCTCGACAATGTCGCGGGTCGTGCCCGGGAGGTCCGAGACGATGGCGCGATCCGATCCGGCGAGCGCGTTCAGGAGGGATGACTTGCCGGCGTTCGGCGCGCCGACGACGGCGATCTTCACCCCGTCGCGCGCGGCGCGGGCGCGCCTGGCGCCGGCCCTGACGGTCTCAAGCTCGGCGAGCATCGCTTCGATCTCCGGCGCGGCGCGCGCGGCAATTTCGGCCGGCACGCCCTCTTCGTCGGGAAAGTCGATCTCGGCCTCAAGGGGGGCCATGATCGCGACCAGCCGCGATCGCCAGCCTTCCGCAAGCGCCGAAAGCCGTCCGCCGAGCTGCCCCAAAGCGGCTTTTCGTTGTAAGGCCGTTTCGGCATCGAGAAGGTCGGCGAGTCCCTCAACCTCGGCGAGGTCTAGCTTGCCGTTGATGAGCGCCCGGCGGGTGAACTCGCCGGCCTCAGCGGGTCTTGCCCCGAGCGCGATCAGCGCATCGAACAAGGCGCGCTCGACGGCGAGCGAGCCATGCAAATGAAATTCGGCGACGTCCTCGCCGGTGAAGCTCGCCGGTCCCGGAAAGAGGATGACCAGTCCTTCGTCGATTGCGTCCCCGGCGCCGTCGCGCACGGTTCGCAGCGACGCGATGCGCGGCGGCGTAAGCCCGCCGGTCAGCGCGGCCGCGATCTCGAAGCTCCCCGGGCCGGACAGTCGATAGACAGCGACGCCGGCCCTACCGGCGCCCGACGCGCGCGCGAAGATCGTCGACCGCGCGCCGGCGGCCGGCGCGAACGCTGATGTCACTTCTTTTTCGCCGGGCTCGCCGCTGCGTTCATCGCCGCGCCGACGAGACCTTGAAAGGCGTCCATTCCTTTGCCGCTCATCTCCATCCAGCGGGCGACGAGGCGCTCGGGGTCGGCGAGCGTGTCCATCTGGTCCTTGGCGCGGACCATCATTTCGCTGACGACCATTTCGTTCAGCGGTTCGACATCGGGCATACCGAAGAAGGCGCGCGCCTCCTGCGGGGTGAGATCGACATTGATGGTGAGGCGCATGGCGGCAACTCCGTTTTGCGGTCATATAAAGCGCCCGCGCGCGCCGACGCAATTCAAGGACCGATCACCGGGGGGACGACGCCGATGAAGGAACTCATTCTGACGGCGCTCGGGGGGCCGGAGAATTTCGCCCTGCGCGAGAGCACTCCTCGTGCGCCGGGCCCTAACGAACTTCGCGTCAGGAACGCCGCCGCCGGCGTCAATTTCATCGATATCTACCAGCGCACCGGGCTCTACCCCGTGCCGCTTCCGGCGATCCTCGGCCAGGAAGGCGCCGGGGTCGTCCTCGAAGCGGGCGAAGGGGCGCCGTTTCGCGCCGGCGAGCGTGTCGCCTATCTCTCCGGCGGCGGCGCCTATGCCGACGAAACGATTGTCGATGCCGGCCGCGCCGCCCGGCTTCCCGACCACGTATCCGAGGACAACGCCGCGGCCGCCTTCCTGAAAGGCCTGACCGCGGAGATGCTGCTGCGCCAGGTTTATCCCTTAAAAGCGGGACAGACGGCGCTCGTCACCGCGGCGGCGGGCGGGGTCGGCCTCCTTCTTTGTCAATGGGCCGTCCGCCTTCAGGCGCGCGTCATCGCCGTCGTCGGCTCGGCCGACAAGGTCGCCGCCGTCGGGGGCGGCGGGCGTCGCCGACGTCATCGACCGGTCGGCGACGCCCGACATCGCCGGCGCCGTCCGTACCCTGACGAATGGCCGGGGCGCCGACGTCGCCTATGACTCGGTCGGCAAGGCGACGTTCGAGGCCTCGCTCGACAGCCTCGCCTTGCGCGGCATGATGGTGACCTATGGCAACGCGTCGGGCCCCGTGCCGCCGATCGCGCCGCTCGATCTCACCCGGCGCGGCTCCTTGAGCCTTGCCCGCCCTTCGCTCTTTCACTACGCGACGCCCGAGCGCCTGCCCGGCATGGCGGCGGCGCTGTTCGCTCTTGTCGGCGACGGCGCCGTCAAACCGACGATCGCCGCGACGTACCCGCTCGAACAAGGCGCTGACGCGCACCGTCTCCTTGAAGCCGGCAAGACAGTCGGCGCGATTATTTTGAAACCGTGAGCGCTCATGCGATCTTTTCTTCCACTCCTGCTCCTTTCACTTTCCGCCTGCTCCGCCGACCGCAGCGCGGCGCCCCTCTCATCTGCAGGGCGCGGCGGCGCGGAAGGCTGGCGCCTTCAGACCGAAGGCGATCTCAACGGCTTTTTCGAATGCCTTGAGGCGGAGGGCGCCGCGCTCGTTTCGGCCCATCGCGGCGGCCCGCGCGCCGGCCTGCCTGAAAACGCCGTCGAGACTTTCGCGGCGACGCTCGCCAACGCGCCCGCCCTTATCGAGGCTGATGTCGCGACCTCGTCGGACGGCGTTCTTTTCCTGCTCCATGACGATACGCTCGATCGCACGACGACGGGGTCGGGCCTTGCGAGCGAAACGCCGTGGGCGGGGATCAGGCCGCTGAAGCTGCGCGACGCCGACGGCGCGCCGACCGGCTTTTCACCGCCGACTTTCGCCGACGCCCTCGCCTTCCTCAAGGACCGGACGATCCTGCAGGTCGATTTCAAGAAATCGACCCGGTACGAGGACGTGATCGCCGAGATTATTCGTCAGGGCGCGGAGGATCGCGTCATCCTCATCGCCTATACGATGGCGCAGGCGGCGCGCCTCCACCAGCTCGCGCCGTCGATGATGATCTCCTTAAGCGTCTCGACGCAGACGGACCTCAACCGCGCCGTCGCGGCCGGCGTTCCCGCCGACCGGATTCTTGGGTTCACGGGCATCGAAGAACCGAAGCCGCGCCTTTTCTCGATCCTCAACGGCCAGGACATCGAAGTCATTTTCGGCACGCTGGGCGGGCGCGACGCGATCGACGACCAGATCGAGGCCTCCGGCGATGACAGCCTTTATGCGCGGATCGCCGCCATGGGCGCCGATATCATCGCGACCGACAGGCCTCTCGCGGCCCAGTTGGCGCTCGACGCCGACGGGCGCGGCGCAAAACCGGGCGTTTGCGGGGTCGAGCGGTCGTGAGGCCGGCGGCCGATCACAAAGCAAAACGCCTTCGATCTTCAATATGCCTCTTGTGAACAAGGACCAACCTCGATGAAGCGCCAAGTTCTTCTGCTCTCTTCTTTCGTGCTGCTCGCCGCCTGCACGCCGCGAACCGAGACGCCCGCGTCGCCGGCGAGCGGCGCCGCCGAAGCGCAGAAACCGGCTTCCGGTCCAATCATCCCGATCGAAACGCCCTCGCCCGCCGGCGCCTACCGGCTCGACAAGACGCACGCCTCGCTCCTCTTCAAGGTCGATCACATCGGCTTTTCAAATTACACAGGCCAGTTCCGGGCGTTTGACGCAGCGCTGACCTTTGACCCCCTGAACCCGCAGGCGATGGCGGTGACGGCGATGATCGATGTTGCATCGCTCGACATCCCCGCGCCGCCCGCCGGGTTCCTTAACGAGCTGAAAGGCGCCGTCTGGCTCGACGCCGTCGGTCATCCGCAAATGACCTACCGCTCGACCGGGGTGACGCTGACAGCGCCCAATGCGGCGCGCGTCGACGGCGAACTCTCTTTCCGCGGCGTCACCGCGCCGGTCGCGATGGATGTCGTCTTCAACGGCGGCTATGCGGGCTTTCCGCCCTATGACCCCAATGCGCGCATCGGCTTTTCCGCAAAAGGATCGCTCAGCCGCTCGGCCTTCGGCGTCAGCTTCGGCGTGCCGACGCCTGAACAACCGCTCGGCGTCGGCGACGCGGTAACGTTCGAGATCGAGGCCGAGTTCAACGAGCAGCCGGCATCCTGACGGCGAAATTCGGCGCCTTTTTTCCAGGACACCCTCGCCGTTTCTCCAGCCTCTCTGCGGGCCGCAGCCCGAAAATACGCAGTTTGGCCCGAAAAATTCTGCGTATTTTTTATAGGCGCGCCCCGCTCCACCCGCGAAGCGGGGGAGCTGTCGCCGTCCTTCGTCAGGCTCAGGAAGAAGGGCGTCTGAGGGGGACTCTCTTTCCGCAACCATCGGCGCCCGTCGCGGCAGCGCGCCCCCTCAGGCTCGCTGCGCTCGCCAGCTCCCCCGCTTCGCGGGCGGAGCAAAGGCGCGCGTCGTCGGCCTCGCGCGCTGCAAGCTCGTTTCGTTCCCGCACGGCCAGAGGCCAGGAGCCACCGGTCCGCGCGACCACCAGACTTTTCAATGCCGATAGTTCGCGGGAATGCGAATACCGGTCTTTAACGACAATCGCGCCGGGCGAAGCCGCGGCGCGAGGACGGGACTATGGAACCAAACGCCTTACCGAGTCAAACAATCAATAAGGCGAATGCCTTATCGCGAATTCGTGTGCGGGTTGTCTCCTAGATCCGCTCATCCCGGCGCAAGCCGGGATCCAGAACTGTTCAGGTGAAAACCGTTGGTTCCCGTCACGACCACCGCTGGATCCCGGCTTGCGCCGGGATGAGCGGGGGTCGAGTGGCGCTTCGTTCACGCTCTCCCCGCCTCGCCGCCTTGTGAAGCTCCGCGCCATGGCGCTGGCGGCGCGGCGCGGAGACAATGGGGCCGTCACGGGAGCCCGGTCATGCGCCTTCTGCTTCTTCCTCTCCTCGCCTTTCTCGCCGCGCCGGCGGCGGCCGGAACGCGGCCCGTCGTCGTCGAGCTTTTCACCTCTCAAGGGTGTTCTTCCTGTCCGCCCGCCGAGGCGCTGATGCGCGACCTCGCGGCGCGAACCGATCTCGTCGCGCTCGAATGGCATGTCGACTATTGGGACGATCTTCACGCAGGGGCGACCGGCAAATGGAAGGACCCCTTTTCCTCGCCCGACCACACGCGCCGCCAGCGCGCCTATAACCGGGCGCTGCTCGGCAAGGCGAGCGCCTATACGCCCCAGCTTGTCATCGACGGCGAAGCCGAGACCGTCGGCTCGCGCCGGACGGAGATCGAGCGGCTGATCAAAGGCCGTCAGGGTACGGAGGAAAGGGCCTCCCTCGCCGTCGCGCCGGGGCCAGACGGCCTCACTGTCACGGCGTCGGCGCCGCCGGGCGCGACCGTGCGCCTCGTCCGCTTCGCCAAGGCCGTCGTCACGCGCGTCGGCGCCGGGGAAAACGCCGGCGAGACCCTCGCCGAAGCCCATGTCGTCCGGCGCCAGGACGTCCTCGGCGTCACCGGCGACCGGCCCTTCGTCGTCGCGGCGCGCACGCCCGCCGCCGGCGAAGGCTGCGCGGTCCTTGTCGAGGACGGGGATGGCGGGCCGGTGCTGGCCGCGCAATACTGCCCGAAATAAACCACCGGCCGTTCAGGGGACAGCGATGAAGAGACTGATTGCGGCGGCGATGATCGCCGCCTCGCCCGTTTATGCGCAGGACCCCGGGCCCCTTGATTTGGGTCCTGGCGCCCGGCCCATCGGCGCCCACAGGTCGCGCAGCCCCCGGAACGCCCAGCACGGCATCGCCGCCACCGCGCAGCCGCTCGCCTCGCAGGTCGCCATCGACATCCTGAAAAAAGGCGGCACCGCCGTTGACGCGGCGATCGCCGTCAACGCGGCGCTTGGCCTAATGGAGCCGACGGGCTGCGGCATCGGCGGCGATCTCTTCGCCATCGTCTGGGACCCGAAGACGCAAAAGCTCTACGGCCTCAACGCTTCGGGGCGCGCGCCGATGGGGCGGACGCTTGACGAGACGCGCGCGAAGTCCGCCGCGGTCGTCGGCGAGGGCAAGGGCATTCCCCCGCTCGGGCATTTGCCCGTCACCGTGCCGGGGACCGTCGGCGGCTGGGGCGCCTTGCACGCGCGTTTCGGAAAGCTCCCGATGCGGACGATTTTGGCTCCGGCGATCGGCTACGCCAAGGACGGCTTCCCGGTCTCGCCCGTCATCGCGATGTATCTCGAGAGAAACCTCGCCGGGTTCGAGCGGCGCCTCGCCATGATCGGCGAGTTCGACAATGCGCGGGCGACCTATTTCGCGAACGGCGCGCCGAAGGCGGGGACGAACTTCAGGAATCCCGACCTCGCCGCGACCTATGAAGCGATCGCCAAGGGCGGCGCCGACGCCTTTTACAAGGGCAAGATCGCCCGCACCGTCGACGCCTATATGAAACGCATCGGCGGCGATCTTCGCTATGAGGATTTCGCGGCGAACACGGCCGACTGGGTCGATCCCGGCTGCGTCGATTATCGCGGTTACTCCGTATGCGAATTGCCGCCGAACAGCCAGGGCTTTGCGGCGCTGCAGATGCTGAACATCCTCAAGAATGTCGATCTGAAACAATACCCGCGCGGCTCGGCGGAGGTTTTCCACTATATGGTCGAGGCCAAACGCCTCGCCTTTGAAGACGTCGCGCGCTATTACGCCGACCCCGCCTTCGCCGGCATTCCGGCGGACTGGCTGCTGTCGGACGCGTATGGGCAGGAACGTTTCGCCCTCATCGATCCGAAAAAGGCGATGACTGCGCCGGCCCCCGGCGAGCCGAAGCTCGAAGGCGAAGGCGACACCACCTATTTCACCGTCGCCGACGAGGCCGGCATGATGGTCAGCCTCATCCAGTCGAATTATCGCGGCATGGGGTCCGGGCTCGTGCCCGACGGGCTCGGCTTCATGCTGCACGACCGCGGCGAATTATTTAATCTCGATGCGGAGCATCCGAACGCCTATGCGCCCGGCAAGCGCCCGTTCCAGACGATCATCCCCGCCTTCGCGCTAAAGGACGGCAAGCCCTGGCTCTCCTTCGGCCTGATGGGCGGGGGCATGCAGCCGCAGGGCCATGTGCAGGTGATCGTCAACCTCGTCGATTACGGCATGAACCTGCAGGAAGCGGGCGACGCGGCGCGCTTCCACCATGACGGCGGCCGCCAGCCGACCGGCATTGACGGCGACGCGCTCGGCGTTCTCGAGCTTGAACCCGGCGTGCCGAAAGCGACGCGGGAAAAACTCGAAGCCATGGGCCACAAGGTCGAGATCGTCGATAACGGCATCGTCTTCGGCGGCTATCAGGCGATCCTGCGCGATGACGCCAACGGCGTTTATGTCGGCGCGACGGAAATGCGGAAAGACGGCACTGTCGCGGGCTATTGAACTTCCGGACGATGTGTATAAATTTAAAATCCATACACATGAGGGCGCGATGCGCACCAATATAGAGATCGACGACAAATTGATGGCGAAGGTGATGAAGAAGGGTCGTTTCAAGACCAAGCGAGAAGCCGTTGAGCAAACGATGCGACAGTTCCTCCAGGTTGAGGCGCAGCGAGACATCATCAAATATCGCGGCAAACTGAAATGGGAAGGCGATCTCGATGCGATGCGGCGCGACGAGTGATCGTCGCCGACTCATCGGTCTGGATCGCATTCTTCAACGGCGCCAGGACGCGCGCCGCCGATCAGCTTGAAGAATTTCTCAATGACGGCCAAGTCGCGCTTGGAGATATCATCCTGCTCGAAGTGCTGCAGGGATTTCGATCGGCCGCCGACTACCGCCGCGCATGCGCGCTTTTTGACCCCCTGCCTTGCTTTGACATGGTGGGTCGCGAGATCGCTTCAACCGCCGTTGAGAATTACCGCCTTCTAAGGACAAGAGGCTTCACGCCGCGAGGAACAATCGACGTTCTCATCGCCACCTTTTGCATCGAGAACGGGCACGCCCTCCTCCACGCCGACCGCGATTTCGATGCAATGGAAAAACATCTGGGACTGAAAACATTATGACGCTGACAGCTTTGCCCGCGCCCTATCGCGGCATGGGCGCCGAGGTCTGGCGCTGGCTATGCACGGCGTATCTGAAAGCCGGCGGCTGGCGCATGGCGGGCGACTGGCCCGCGCATTTGCCGAAAATGGTGCTCGTCGCCGCGCCGCACACGTCGAACTGGGACGGCGTCACGATGTTGGCGGCCGCCGGCTACTATCGCGTGCCGCTGAAATGGATGGGCAAGAAGGAACTGACGCAAGGGCCCTTCGGCGGCCTCGTCCGCTGGATGGGCTGCATCCCCGTCGACCGGTCCGGCAAGGGCGACCTCGTCGCGGAAACCGCCGCGCAAATCCGCGCCGCCGCCAGCATCGTCCTCGCCGTCGCGCCGGAAGGAACGCGCGCGAAGTCGAAGGGCTGGAAGACGGGCTTTTACTACATCGCGCACGCGGCCGGCGTCCCGATCGTGATGAGCGTTCTCGACTGGGGCGCGAAAAGGATTTCGATCGCCGGATCGGTGAGTCCCAGCGGGGATTACGAAGCCGACATCGCGCTCATCAAGGCGGCTTACGCCGGCGCGCGCGGCAAGTATGACGACCGCGTGGCGCGGTAACGCCGTGGTCCAGGGTCGGGAGGGAAGGGGTATGCTCCGTCTACTGACTGTTCTGGCGCTTTCCCTTGGCGGCGTGGCGGCCGCGCAAGATCATCTTGAGCCGGAACATTCTGTCTACGGGGGCCGCGCCTATCAGGATGAAATCCTGATAGGCTATGACCTCGACGTCGTCCGGAAGTTTGAAGAGCTGTTTACGGGCGGCTTTGACGCACGAGCGATCATTATGCCGTCCTTTGAAACCGAGTATGGCGTCGGCGTCACCCGCGACAAGGACGATCCGAAACTCGTCGGACTAAGGAGCGACGCCAAGCTTTGGTATTATTCGATCCTGCGGGAATACGATTCTGAGACACGGCCCAAAAGCGGCAGATTTGAAAAGAAAAGGAAAGCGGACATGCGCGAACTTCGCGCGTCGCTTCCGCCTAGGATCGAAGACGTCAACCTGAAGCGCTGCGAAATGCCGCTCAGCGCCGAAAACCAGACGCTGCTGACCGATCTTTGGCGAGCGATGTTGTATGCGGTGCGATACCCGCCGACCGGCATCGTCGGGGTTGACGGCGTTTCCTACCATTTTTCTGGAGGCTTCGACCGCCAGACGCTTGCCGGACAAACATGGTCGCCGAAAGAAGGTACGCGGCTCGACCGTTTCACGCGCATGACGGAGGCTCTTTACGCCGCTTGCGCCGCCAACGACGACGGCGCCCTCTCCGCTGCGATTTCGGCTGCCGAGGCGATTTGCAACGAGATTGATTGCAACAGCGATTGAGCGCGTTCGCTCACCGTTGGAAACGCGCCTTACCGCTCACGCCTCAAACGCCGCATTGCCGCCAACCACTGTACGGACGACCGGAATCGTCTTGATCGTCTCCGGCGGTTCGGCGATCGGGTCCCGCGCCAGCATGACGAAATCAGCGAGCTTGCCGGGCGCCAGCGATCCTTTGAGATTTTCCTCGAACGAGGCATAGGCGCCGTTGGCGGTGCAAATGCCGATCGCCTCGGCGACGGAAATCTTCTGGTTCTCGCCCCACACCTTGCCGCTGAGGTCCTTGCGCGTCGCCATCGACTGGATCGCCATCAAGGGTTCGAAAGGCCCCGGCGGATAATCCGACGCCGGGGCGACGAGGATGCCATAATCGAGGAACGACCGGTGCGCGAACATCCGGCTCAGCTTTTCATCGCCATACTCGCCCCATTTGTCGCCGTGCCAATGGGCGTAGGTGTAAAAGGGCGCAGGCACGGCGCCGACCGCCTTGATGCGTTTCAGAAGCGCGTCCGTGACGAGCGTGCAATGCTCGATGCGCCAGCGCGGGTCGGCGAGCGGCTTTTCCCGCAAAACCGTTTCATAGGCGTCAAGCACCATCGCAATCGCGACGTCGCCATTGGCGTGAAGCCCGATCTGGAAGCCGGCGTCGCGCGCGTCGTGGACACTATCGAGGACCTGCTTTGCGTCCATGACAAGGATGCCGAAATCGTCCGGCCTTCCCTCATAGGCCGTCGACATGCGCATCGTGCGTTCCGACGCCGAGCCGTCGACGGCGTATTTGACGGCGCCGATCCTGATCCATTCATCGCCAAAACCGGTGCGCAGGCCCGCGGCTTTCAGCGCCGGATAAACCGGCGAGGCGCCGCCCGGCATGAAGCACATCCGCACCGCAAGCTCACCGGCCGCGCGCGCGTCCTGATAGGAAACGATTTCTTCGAGATCGCCCCAGGCGTTGGTGACCGACGTGACGCCGGCGGCGGCCATGCGGCGCGAGACGCGCTTGACGCCTTCCTGCTGCATGGCGCGCGTGATCGGCGTCCGCTCGCCCACCTTGTCGAAGACATAAAGCGCCTTCTCGGCGACGCGGCCCGTCAGCCTGCCGTCTTCGCGATAGAATTTGCCGCCGGCGGGGTCCGGCGACCTCTCGTCGATCCCTGCAAGCGACAGCGCCCTTGAATTGACGACGCCCGTATGGCCGCCGCGATGGCGCACGATCGCCGGATGATCGGGAACAGCTTCGTCAAGGTCGGCGCGCGTTATCCCCCGCCCGTCTTCGAGCTTCTTGTCGTCATACATGTAACCTTCGACCCAGAAGTCCGGCGGCGTCGCTTGCGCCTTCTCGCGCATCGCCGCCTTGATCTCGGCAATCGTCGGGAAGCTGACGATCGCGCCATAAACCTCCTGGATCGCGGCCGGATGCGAGTGCGCGTCGATGAATCCCGGAAAGACGAACAGCCCGCGCCCGTCAATCACGCGTGTCGCGGGGCCAACTAACCCCTCCAGTTCGGCGTCGGTGCCGACCGCCAGAATGCGGTCGTTCGACAGCGCGAGCGCCTGCGCGCGCGCCATCGCTTTGTCGCCGGTGTGGATCGTCGCGCCCTTCACGAGAAGCGTCGCCTTGGCCCCCGCCGCGGGCGGCGGTGTCGCTTGCCCCGGCGCGCAGGCGGCTAGGCCCGCCGCGCCGAGGCCCGGCAGCGCGCCGGCGAGCAAATATCGGCGATCAATCATCAACCCCTCCCGTTCCCGCCCGCGACACTGGCATGCCGGGTATTTGGTGTCGAACTAAGCCCGGCGCCTCGCGCTTGAACACCCTTCGCGCAGTCACGCCCAGACCCGCCCCTCGCCTTTTATGAACTCGACGGAAATCTTCGGCGGGCGGCGGAAGGCATCGGCGCCGCCCTCAGTGCGGAGAGGTGAGCTTCAGCCCGCCGACGACGCTGATGAGAACGAGCACGAGCGCGATTTGCGTCGCGCTGAGCGGCTGCCGGAAGACGAGGGTCGAGACGGCGAGCGTTCCAGCGGCGCCGATTCCGGTCCACACAGCGTAGGCGATGCCGAGCGGAATGGTCTTCGCCGCGAATTGCAGCAATCCGAAACTCGCGATGATGCACACGTAGAACATCGCCGTCGCCCAGCGCTTGCCCTGATTTTCAAGGCCCATCGCCGTCGTGAACCCGACTTCGAACGCGCCGGCGAGAAGCAGCGCGGCCCAGGCAAGGTTGGTCTGGCTCATCAGAATTCTCCTCTTTTCGGGCGCTGCCGAGTGGCGAAGCAAGATATCAGAAACGAAACACCTTTTTCGCATTCCCGCCTAGAAACGCCGCTTTCCCCGCCTCATCGAGCCCCAGCGCATCAAGCTTTTCAAGGCAGCGCTTCGCCGTCAGCATCGGGAAATTTGTTCCGAACATCACGCGCTCGCGCCCTTCGCCTTTCATCAACGTCACGAAATCCTCGGGCAGGCGGTGGAGGGCGTAGGCGCTGGTGTCGAGGTGGAAGTTGCGGAACTTCCGGATCATCGTCGCGACCTCATCGAGCCACGGGAAACCGACATGGCCGCCGACGATGACGAGCTCGGGGAAATCGAGCATCACGTCTTCAAGATATGGGATCGGTCTTCCGGTCTCGGAGCTTTTGAGCGGCCCCGTATGTCCGATCTGCGTGCAGAAAGGCAGGCCGGCGTCAATGCAGGCGGCGTAGATCGGGTAATAACGCCGGTCGTTCGGCGGCAGGCCCCACAGCCACGGCACAATCCGTACGCCAACGAATTTCCCCGTCTTCGCGCGGTTGCGGATATCGCGGACCGCCGCCATCGGATCGTTCAGATCGGCGCCGATGAAGCCTTTCAATCGCGACGGGTGCGCGTCGATCGCGGCTTCGACCTCGTCATTCGAGATGAGATCGCCCTTCGGCGAGGACCAGCCTGAGATCAGCGAGACTGAAACACCGGCCTCGTCCATCGACGCGATCAGCGCTTCGGCGGGAACCGCCGGCGGCGCCCCTTCCTGCCCCGTCCATCGGCGCAGCGAAGCGAGCCAAGGCTCGCGCTGAAACCGTTCGGTCGGCAGCTGTGTCCAGACGTCGATGGTCTCCATGCCGCTTCTCCTCGCCGCCGACCGTAATTCCGGCGGACATTCGGTCTCCCGCCGCCGCGGAGCAACGGCGCCGTGCAGCATATCCCCGGCCGGTTTTGAGGCCGCCTGAACCGTGCTAGTCTCCCCGGCTTGAGAGCGGGGCGGAAATGAACCTTTTCAACGAACTAAAGCGCCGGAACGTGTTCCGGGCGGCAGGGCTTTACATCGTCGTCGGCTGGGCCTTGGCGCAGGCGGCGGCGCTGCTTGAAAACGCCCTGTCGCTGCCGGCCTGGTTCGACGCGCTCGTCATCAGCCTTCTGGCGCTCGGCTTTCCGATCGCGGTCATCTTCTCCTGGGCCTATGAGATGACGCCCGAGGGATTGAAGCCGACCAAGGACGTTCCCGCCGGCGCGAGCATTTCCGGCTCGACCGGCGCCAAGCTCGACAAGGCCATCCTCGCCGGCATCGCCGTTCTCATCGCCGTCATCGCCGGCGACCGCTTCATCGCCCGCAAGGACGCAAGCGTCATCACCGTGAGCGGGAACGGCGCCGTCCTCGCCGACAATTCGATCGCCGTCCTTCCCTTCGCCGACATGTCGGCGGAGCGGGACCAGGAGTATTTTTCGGACGGGATTTCGGAGGAGCTCTTGAACGTCCTCGCTGAGGTGAAGGACCTGCGCGTCGCGGGGCGCACGTCGTCCTTCGCGTTCAAGGGGCAAAACAAGGACCTCAAGGAGATCGGCGACATCCTCGACGTCGGCCACATCGTCGAAGGCTCGTTCCGGAAGCAGGGCGACAAGATCCGCGTCACCGCGCAGCTCGTCCAGACGAAGGACGGCTATCGCCAATGGTCGAACACCTATGACCGCGACCTCAATGACATTTTCGCGGTGCAGGACGAAATCGCGCGCGCCATCGTCGCGGAGATGAGCGCGGCGCTTCCGGCGCTCGCCGCCGCATCGCCGGCGCTGAAACCGTCGGCGCGCGCCGAACTCGGCGCCTATGAGCGCTTCCTCCTCGCGCGCGAGAAGATGACGCAGGACGGGTCGAAAGAAGCCTATGAAAGCGCCGTCGCGCTTCTGGAGGAGGCGCTGGCGGAAGATCCCGATTACGCGCCGGCGCTCGCCTGGCGGGCCTATGGCGAGGTCATGTTGTCGAACGCGCCCGGCACGGTTGGGACCAAACCCGTCGCCGAAGGGTTGCCAATCATCAAGGCCTACGTCGATCGCGCGCTCGCGGCCGATGCGGACTCCGCTGACGCCCTGTTCGCGCTCGGGGCCTATCATGGACAGCTCGTCACGCTCGAAGGGCCGCAGCATCTCGAGAAGACGATCGAAACCCTGCGGCGCGCGGTGGCGATCCGGCCGAACTTCCCGCAGGCGCAGAACGATCTTGCCTATTTCCTCGACCAGAAGGGCGAGGACACGGAAATGCTGCGGATCCTCGAAGAGGTTCTGCAAAACGACCCCGGCCTGCGGGACGCCAACATCATTTACACCATCCGGCTCGTTGGGCTCGGCCGGTTTGACGAGGCCGAGGCGGCGCTCGCGCGCTGGTCGCGCATCGGCCGCGATGTGACGCAAATAGACGTCCTGCGCGCGCGCGTCCTCGCAGCGCGCGGCCGCCTCGCCGATGCATGGCGTCTTCTCGAACCGGTGCAGTCGTCGGACCCGTTGCTGACGCAGACGCGCCTCAACATCCGGCAGGTCCTCGGCGACGGCGACTGGATCCTCGCCAACGCGCCTCAGCCCCGCCAAAAGGCGCTCGGCGCGGCGATGAACGGCGATTTTGACCGCGCGGTCGCGCTCCTCGACGCCGACCCCGCCGCGCGCGGCAGCACGGTCGGCGCGCTCGCCTTCCTGGTTCCCGTGCGGTCCTACGCCGGCGACGCCGCGGGCGCCAGCGCCTATTACGACGCGGAATTGCGATCGCCGGCCGCCGCCCTTGAGGCGCACGAGGCCTGCGGCTGCTCGCCGCTGCGCCTCGCCGTCGCGCTGCGCGACGTTCAGCACAAGGATTATCCGGCGTTTCTCGCGGCGATGAAGGCGCACGAGGAGAAAAAACGCGAAACGCATGAAAAGTCGCCAGGGTGGAACGCCCAGATGGGCGCCATCGCCGCGCTTGAAGGCGACGCCGGCGCAGCGAGCGCCTATTACACGACGGCGATGGATGAAGGCGGGCGCAACGGATTCTTCCAGGAACGTTTCTTCGGGACGATCCTGCCCGACGACCCGCGGATGGACGCGGCCCTGGCGCGCATGCGGCGGCTCATTGACGCGGAACGCGCGAGCCTCGGCCTTCCCCCGCTCGCGCTGGCCGAAGGCTGAGCGCGGGGCCATGATCCTCCGCCGGATCGCCATGACTATCCCGTCGCTTTTGCGGCGCCGCAACTTTGCCGCGCAGCGCCTGCCGATAGGCGGCGCGGCGCGACGCATGCTAAGCCCCCTAAAAAGGGGCTCAGAGACCATTGGCCGGATTCTTCGCTGAACTGAGGCGACGCAATGTCGTGCGCGTCGCGGGGGTTTACGCCGTTATCGGCTGGCTCGTCGCGCAGGCCGCCGCCCTTCTTGAATCCTCGCTCGGCCTGCCCGGCTGGTTCGACGGCGTCATTGTCGCCGCGCTGCTCCTCGGCTTTCCGGTCGCGCTCGTCCTCGCCTGGGCCTTTGAACTGACGCCCGAAGGCGTGAAGCTGACCGCTGCCCTGCCCGAGGGCGCGGCGCCTGCGCCCGCAAAGCCGAACCGGCTCGACATCGCCGTGCTTGCCGGCGTCGCACTCGTCGCCGCGTTGTTCATCTACGATCGGGTGACGCCGGAGCCCCCGTCCTTCGAGGCGCGTCCTGCGGGCGCTCCGCAGGATGAAGCGGGAGAGTCCTCGCGTCCTGAGGCGCCGTCGACGTCAGCCGAAGACGTCACGAAGAAGCCGCCGCCCGCCGCGTCAATCGCGGTGCTGCCGTTCGCGGATTTGTCGCCCGGGAAAGACCAGGAATATTTCTCCGACGGCATGGCGGAGGAAATCCTCAACGTGCTCGCGAAGATTGACGGCCTCACCGTCGCCTCGCGCACCTCGTCCTTCCAGTTCAAGGGCCGCGACATCGGCATCCCTGAGATCGCCGAACAGCTCGGCGTCCGCCATGTGCTCGAAGGATCGGTCAGAAAAGCCGGCGAGACAATCCGCATCACCGCGCAGCTGATCGATTCAAGTTCCGACAAGCATTTGTGGTCGCAGACGTTCGACCGCCCGCTGACGACCGACAATGTCTTCACCATCCAGGATGAAATCGCGCAGGCGATCGTCGGTCAGCTGTCTGGCCGGATGGCGGGAGCGCCCATCATCGCCGCCCCGCCCGCGCGCGCCGCCGATACCGCCGATCTGGACGCGTACGAATTATATCTGAAAGGCAACCAGCTTTTCATCGCCCGCGGACGCGACAATCTCGTCATGGCGGCAGAGGCGCTTGAGCAGGCGATCGAGCTCGACCCGGCGTTCGCGCGCGCGCATGAGAGCCTTTCCGCCGTCTACGCCGTCAGCCTGAACTGGGGGATCAGCGATCGTGATTACCCGGCGCTAGCGCTGGGCGAAGCCGTAGAGGCCTTGCGCCTCAATCCGGCGCTGGCGCAGCCCTATGCGACGCGCGGCTTCGTCGGCAAATCGCTGATGCTGACCGACCCGTCGCTGACGTGGGAGACAACGCTCGCCGATCTCGATGAAGCGGCGCGGCGCGATCCGGCGAGCCCGACGATCCGGTTCTGGCGCGGTCTTCATTATACGGACCTTGGCTATTTCGACCGCGCCGTCGCCGAGATGACCGAGTGCTTCCGCCTCGATCCCGCCTATCAGAACTGCCGCCGGTTCATCGCTATCGCGCGCCTGCATCAGGGCCGCGAGGACGAGGCGCTGGCGCTGTTCGAGGCGGGCCTCGCCGAGGGGTTTTCAAACTCGAATCTTCCCTTCGCGGCCGCCTACGCCAAGCGCGGCGACCGCGCCGCGGCGCGCGCGGTCGTCGCCTTGTCGCTGCTCGAAACGCCGCGGCTTATCAGCACGATCCATGCAGCCCTGACAGGAGAGCCGATCTCGCAAAACGCGCGCGCCGAGGCGCTAAGCCTTATCCCGGCGGCCGCGCAGCACTCGTTCGGCGACGCGCAGGGCGCGCGCCTCTATCTGAAAGACTATGCCGGCATTTTGAAGGACCCCAATCCGCTCAGCGGTCAGGACCCGCACTGGGCAAGGCACGATGCGGAATGGACGGCCTCGCCGATCCGCAAAGCCTATATCCGCCGGCTGCGCCTTCCCGAATACTGGCGCAAGCACGGCTTCCCGCCGCAGTGCAAAGCGGTCGGCATAGACGATTTCGCGTGCGAGTGACCCCATGATTCTGCGCCGCGTCATCGCGCATTTCAGGAAGCAGGAATGGACCGCGATCGCGATTGATTTCCTGATCGTCGTCGTCGGCGTTTTTGTCGGCCTGCAGGTCAACAACTGGAACGAGGCCCGCGCCGAAAAAGAGCGTTCGCGGAATTACCTGTCGCGCATCCGCACCGAGTTGGTCGCCGACATGACCGAGCTGGAACGGCACAGGGGCCTCTGGCGGAAGGGTGCAACCGAAGGCTACGCCGCGATCAGCTACGCCGAGACGGGCGCGCGCGGTGGCGCAACCGACTGGGAAATCCTGCGGTCTTTCCTTCACGCCAGCCAGTCCCACCAGCTCTCCTTTGCTGACACGACCTATTCCGAACTGCGCAGCGCCGGCGAGCTTCGGCTTATTCCCGATGCCGATCTCCGAAGCGCGCTGGCGGACTATTATGTCCTCGTTGCGGCGCGCCGCGGCGGTCTCGGCCCATACCAGCTGTTGTCCGAGTATCGCGAAATGGTGCGAGGCCGCATGCGCTCGGACATCCTGCGGTACTACTGGCAAGCCTGCTATCGACAGTCGCCCGGCGCAAACATTTTCGTCGACTGTCCGCCGCCCGAAGGCGCCACTGGCATTGCCGAAATCATCGGTCAGTTCGCGGCGGACCGGGATATGTTGGAGGCGCTGCGTTACTGGGCCGATGTCCAAAGGATGGCCGCAGAACTGGCCGGCCTTGACCTTGGCCGCGCCCAATCTCTCATCGACCGCGTGGATCACAAGAGATGATCCTGCGCCGCGTCATCGCGCATTTGAGGACGCAGGCCGACGGCGCGGCGATCCCCCATGCCGCGATGTCTTTCGAAGATTTTGAAGCCGCAACCGCTGGAGGGATACGCCGTGAGAAACAAAGTCGCCGCCATTCTGTTCGGGGGCCTTGCCCTCGCTTGCGCCGGTCCGCTTTCGGCGGAGCCTTCGCCGATGGAATTTGAGATTGTCGCGCCGGACGACCTTGCCTGGGTCCCGATCCCCGGCGGACTTGGCGCAGCCTATGCGGTCGTCCGCGGCGATCCGGCGAAGTCCGGAACCTACGTCATCAGGGTGCGTTTTCCGGCCGGCGTGATGGATTATCCGCATGCGCACGACCGGGACCGGCATGTGACGGTGCTGGAAGGCGTTTGGCTTGCGGGAACGGGGCCCGACTTCGATCCCGCCGCCGCCGCCATCCTGCCCGCGGGGGCCTACATGTTTCATCCCGCCGGCGGCGTCCACTGGGACGGCGCGGCTGGAGATCAAGACGCCGTCGTGCAGATCATCGGCGACGGCCCCGTCAAGACGATGCAGGCGCACGACAAGATCGCTGACTGGGTCAAGGTGAAATAGCCCGGCACGCCCGCGCCGAAAAAATGGGAACGCGATGATCCTCCGCCGCATCACCGAACACGTCAAAGCGCAGAACTGGTTCGCGGTCGCGATCGATTTCGTCATTGTCGTCGTAGGCGTCTTCGTCGGCCTGCAGGCGCAGGATTGGAGCAAGCGGCAGGAGGATCGCCGGCGCGAAACCCAGATCGTCGCCGACCTGCTTGCCGATCTCGAAATCGACCGGCCGCTGCTCGCCGAGGGCATGGTGTTTGCGAAGCGCCGCGTCAGCGCGGCGAACGCCGCGCTCGTCGGGGCGGGGCTCGCGCCGATCCTTTTCGAGGCCGAAGCCCAGACGCAGGGCGCGGCGATCGTCGACTATTCGTTCGATGTCGCGAATGGCGCCAACCTGCCCGCAACGCGCCCTGACCGGCTGTGGACCGACCTCGCGCTCGGCTTTCATCCGACGCCAAGCACCTCAACCTATGACGCGCTGATCGGCGCCGGCGACATCAGGATCATCCGTGACCGGAACATCGTGCGCCAGCTTCAGCTTTATCGGAATCACACGACTACCGTTGAGGATCAGAACCGGAAGATGCTGTCGCTTCGCGAGGATTTGTTGCGCATCGGCGCGGTTTACGGGCTTGCCCCGTTCGGGGATCTGCCGGCGGAGGACTATTCCGCCCTCGTCGCGAAGGAGCGCCAGCTCGCCGCATCAATCCGGACCATGGCGGTTTTCGCGATCTACCATCACGGCGAGCTTGCCGCGGCGGACGCGCGCGCGGCGCAATTGCAGGCGCAGCTCGTCGCCTATCGCGAGGCCCTGCAATGATCCTCCGCCGCATCGTTGACGCCTTCCGCCGGCAGGACTGGTTCACGGTCCTTGTAGAGACGATGATCGTCGTTCTCGGCGTCTTTCTCGGTCTGCAGGTCAACAACTGGAACGAGGCGCAGTCCAGCCGCCGGCAGGAGGGCGTTCTCATCGCCCAGCTCGCCGACGATCTGCGCAGCATGCGCGACTCATTTGTCTTCTCAGACACCATCGCCCAAAAAACGCATGACGGCTGGGTCGCCATATTCCGGGCGCTCGAGGCCTGCCGGCCGATCAAGGCGGACCCGGCGCTCATTCAATATGCCCTCGCCCGCTATCAACGCACCAGTCAGGTGAACCTTCAAAGAACCGCCTATGACGAAATGACGTCGCTCGGCGTGTTTTCGCGCTTGTCGGACAAAGAGCTGAAGGATGATGTCGCGCGCCTCTACGCGCTCATCGAAGGCGATGATCTTGGCGCATTGGGCGGGCGTCAGGACCAGTTGGCGGCCGGCCGGATTATGTGGAAGTCCATCGCCTTTTCCTTTGCGAGCGATTCCGTCGAGAGCGTTGATCGGGACGACGGAGAATTCGATTCATGGGTCCGCGCCGAATTTGATCCCCTCGACCATTGCGAGAACCTGGAGCTTCGCGGCGCGGTCTGGGAGATGGTCGACCTGAACAGGGATTGGCTGATCCGCAGCGCGACGACAGTTGAGAAAATCGACAGCCTTTTGCAGCGCCTGCCGTCGCCGCAAAGCGCCGAAGGGGGCGCCCGATGATCCTCCGCCGCGTCATCGCGCATTTCAGGAAGCAGGAATGGACCGCGATCGCGATCGATTTCCTGATCGTCGTCGTCGGCGTTTTTGTCGGCCTGCAGGTCAACAACTGGAACGAGGCGCTGGGGCAAAAGGCGGCCGAAGCGGATTATCTGACGGCGCTGGAAAACGACGCGGAATTCTCGATCGAGAGTCTTCAGGGCACGATTGAACGGATGAAGCAGGCGCAGGAAGCCCGCAAGGCGCTCTACCAATACAATATCGAGCCTGACGCCAAGCGCCCGGCCGCAGAAATCAACGGCCTGTTGCAGGGCGCCTTGTTCAACGTCCAGCGCCTCAATATCCGGCAGGTCGCCTTTGACGCGCTGACGAGCTCCGGACAGCTTTCCCTGATCGGCGATCCCGCGCTCGCCTCCGAGCTCCAGGCGCTCGAAACCGCTATTGAGGAGGCGCGGCGGTGGGAGACGGAGAGCAACGACTTCACCTATCAATATTCAGACCGGTACCTCATCGAAGAGGCCGATACGGAACACCTGATGATCGCATTTCTTGTCGGCGACGGGGAGGGCGTGAAATGGATCAAAGGGCGCGAGGGGCAAAGCCTGACGCCGGAGCAACTGAAATCCGTTCGCTTCAAGAACCTCTTGCTCTATCAGGCGGAAATCTCGCGGGGGCGGATCGCAAAGACCGAATCCTGCCTCCGGCAATATGAGAAGGTGCTCGCCCTCATCAATGCGCGCCAGGCCGAGATCGGCGGCGGCCGATGATCCTCCGCCGCGTCATCGCGCATTTCAGGAAACAGGAATGGACCGCGATCGCGATCGATTTCGTCATCGTCGTCGCCGGCGTTTTCGTCGGCTTGCAGGTCAACACCTGGAATGAGGCGCGCGGCGAACGCGCCAAGGAGTTTGGCTATCTCGTGCGCCTTCACGAGGACTTGACGCGAAGCATCGCCACAATTGATCGCACGGTGGGGATGCTGGAGCGGCAATCCGCGGGGCAAACGGTTTTTCTGGGGGCGCTTGCGCGATGTGCGGTTCCGTCTGGCGCAGGCGGCGACATTGACTATGCGATATCCACCCTGGGGTACATAAACGCGCCGATATTTTCGAGCAGGACCTATGACGAGCTCACGTCAAGCGGCTCCTTCGACGTCATTGAAAGCGACAAAATCAGAACCGGCCTTTCAGACATCGTCAGAAGGGTCGGGCATTTAAATCACACGGTCGAAAGTATTTATCGCCTGACCGAACATCATCGTTTTACGGTGGAGGAAAATGTTCTGTTCACGAACATAAAACCCTTCGGTGATTTCGGGTCGTCGGCCTCTGTCGAATATGACATCGGCGAATTGTGCAAGAACCGGAAGATCGCCTCGGCCGTTTCCGCGATCAGGCTGCAAACGACGGACCGTTTCTACGCCTATCAGGCGCTCGCGGCTCTCTATCGAAAGTTGCCGCCGGTGATCGAGGCGGAGATCGCCGCGCGATGGGGGGTCAAATTGGGCGCGAAGGCGAACGAGGTCGGCTCATGATCCTTCGCCGCCTAACCGAACATGTCAAAGCGCAGAACTGGTTCGCGGTCGGGATCGACTTCCTCATCGTGGTCGCGGGCGTTTTCGTTGGTCTGCAAGTCAGCAACTGGAACGAGGCGCGGAAGGAGTTCGCGCTTCAGCAAAAGTTGCTCGACCGGCTGGAGGTCGAATTCCTTACGCTTGAACCAGCGGTCGCGGAGCTCGCGGCGTTCGCCAAAACATCTTACGAAAGCACCGCCGCTGTTATCGAAACCCTGCGACAGGAAACGCCTCCTGCGGATGAGGCTGCGTTCCGGTTTGCGCTCGGGCGGGCCAACTGGGTGCAAAATGTTCCTCAGACCGCCACTGCGTATAGAGAGCTCGTGTCGACCGGCCTTCTATCCGAAATCCGGAACGCCGATCTGCGGAGCGCGCTGATCCGCTATGGCGATGCGCATGAGCGCGTCGAGCGGCTCTATCCGACCGCGGCCGGCGCCATCTTCTCTCCGGACTCGAATTACTACCGCGCCGTCTCATGGAACATGAATCCTGACACATGGACGAGCGGCGATTCAATCGTCGCCTATGACTGGGAAGCGCTGCGGGCGTCGCGCGCGGAAATGCAGGGCTGGATTTCCTTCCAGTACGATCTTGCGCTGTACGCCGAGCGCGAGCTTCAAGAAATCCGGAGCATTCTTGAAGAAATCGAAGAGGCCGCCCGGTGATCCTCCGCAGACTGACCGAGCACGTGAAGGCTCAGAACTGGTTCGCGGTCGCGCTCGACTTCGTCATCGTCGTCGCGGGGGTTTTCATCGGCATTCAGGTCGCGAACTGGAATGGTGCGCAAGCGGACAAGCGGCTCGGGCGCGCCTATGCCGAGCGGCTGACCGCCTCCCTTGAAGCCGACCTCCAGTCGCGAAAGGGCCTCGCCGCCTATTACGCCGCCGTCCTCGACAGCGTCGAGCGCACCAATGCGCTTCTCGCCGATCCGGCTTCCGATCCTGAGGCGCTGATCGTCAACGCCTACCGGGCGAGCGAGGTCAACTTCACCCCGCAGTCGCGCGCCGCCTGGGACGAGATCGTCTCGTCCGGCGACACCGGCCTGTTGCCGCGAGCGGCGATCGACAGCGGCATCGCCGACTACTTCGCCGGCGACACCGCGCGCCTCACCTATGACGTCGTCATCGCCTCGGCCTACCGGCGCCGCGTGCGCACGATCATTCCCCTTGAGCTTCAGAAGGCGCTGCGCGCCGGATGCAGCGACGTCCGCGACGAGGCGCAGGTGATCGTCGGCTTCATGGCGGACTGCGCGCTCGACGTCGCGCCGGAATTGATCGGGGCGACGGCGGCGGCGCTCCGGGCCGATCCGCTGCTGGCCGCGGAGCTGCGCTACCAGTATTCGGATGTCTTCTCCGCGCACGCCAATATCGACGGCGACGTCATCGTCCTGACGCGCGCGCTCGCCGCGTTGCGGGGGCCCTCTTCTTTGGCGGCGGAGCGTGCGCGATGAGCATGCGGCGCGTCATCAGCCTCCTTTTCCTGCTGGCGGCGCCAGCGTGCGCCGTCGATGGCGATAGCGGCGCGCTCGACTTCAGCGCCGTGGCGCTCAATCCTGCTGATCCAGCGCAGGCGGAGATCGGCCGTCTGCGCTATCTCGGCGGGCTGCATCTTTCGAGCGGCGATCCGCGCTTCGGCGGGCTGTCGGGTCTGCGCTGGCGGGATGGGCGCCTGATTGCGATCGGCGATAACGGACATTTTGTGTCGATCGAGCCTGATGAGATCGACGGGCGCCTCATTGGTGTCCGCGCTGCGCAGTCCGGCGCGTTCCTCGGCCTTGAGGGCGAGAGCCTTGGCGGCAAGGCGGAAGCCGACGCTGAATCGCTGACGCTCGATGCGAATGGCGACTGGCTCGTCAGCTTTGAACGGCGGCATCGCGTCTGGCGCTATGAGACGCCGGGCGCGGCGGCGCGTGAAACGGGAATAGACCCTGAAGCGGTTTTCGGCGCGCTCGCTGACAATAACGGCGTCGAGGCGATGGCCGGACCAGCGGACCGTCTTTTTCTCTGCGCCGAACGCGCGTCTGAGGGCGCGCCGAACTGTTTCACGCTCGAAGACGGCGCCGCGACCGCGATCAACGCGGAAGCGCCCGCGCCGCTCGACCGCATGGGCGGCAAGCCGACCGACGCCGATGCGGGGGCGGACGGCGCTCTCTATCTCCTTTTCCGCAGCTACAATCCGCTGGACGGCTCGGCCGCGGCGATCGTTTCAATCGCGCCTGACGGCGCCGCTGAAACGATTGCGGTCCTCACGCCGCCGCTCAGCGTCGACAATTTCGAGGGGCTCGCGGTTCGCGAAGAGAACGGTCGCCTCTTCCTCTATCTCGTTTCCGACGACAATTTCTCGGCGCGCCAGCGCACGCTGCTGCTGAAATTCGAGCTGATCGATGAAGAATGACTCCAGCGACGGCGCGCCCGCTTCCGCAATCGGCGCAGGACGTTCGGGAAGGATAACGCCATGATCCTCCGCCGTGTCATCGCGCATTTCCGCAAGCAGGAATGGACCGCGATCGCCATTGATTTCCTGATCGTCGTCGTCGGCGTCTTCGTCGGCCTGCAGGTTTCGATCTGGAACGAGCAGCGGCAGGAGGCGTCCCGTCAGCGTGTCGACGCCGAAAGGCTGGAAGTCGATCTGCTGGGGATACGCGAGCGCATCGGCGAGCATCTCAGAGTCTTCGAGGCGGCGGTCGAGGGCGGCGATTATGTTCTGTCGATCATCGTGGCGAGCGAGGCGCAACTGCGCGAAACCCCGATCGATAAGGGGCGGATGGAAAAGGCGTTCGACGCGCTCGTTTCAAACCGCATTCCCCCGCCGGCGCCCGCAACCTACAGCGAAATGGTGTCCGAAGGCCGGTTGAGCGGGCTTCGCGACCCGGTCCTGCGCGACCGCCTCGCCGATTATGACCGGCTCCTCGGCGTCGTGCTGGAAATTTCACGCAATGTGACCGACAGCAATTATCAGCAATTGCCGATCCTGTTCCGCCATTTCGACGTGCGCACCGTCACGGACGAAAGCGCCTTGTCCGGAATCCGAGAAGAAGTCGACGGCTATGACATCGAGGGGATGCGGAGCGACCGGGACTTCGCCATCGCCGTCGAGATCGTGCGCCGAAACGCACTGAACTCGCTCCAGCAGCGCCGGATCCAGCTCCAGCGGATCGATGACATTCTCGCAGCCCTCGGCGCGGAGCCGGCGCCATGATTCTCCGCCGCATCGCCGAAGCCTATCGCCGGCAGGACTGGTTTACCGTTTTCGTCGAGACGATGATTGTCGTTCTCGGCGTCTTTCTCGGCCTGCAGGTCAACAACTGGAACGCTGACCGCGGAGATCGCGCGCGGGAGGCGAGCTATCTCGCCCGCCTCGCCGAGGATTTGCGCGCCGACATCGCCGAAATTGACGAGATCGACCGGGTCGCCGCCGTGCGAATGGCCGCGCTCGGCGGGCTCGCCTGGACGGCGCCCGACGCGCCGCCCGCGAGCGGCTACGCCTCGGCGCGCGGGCCGATCGACATCCGGCCGGCGCCGCCCTTTTCCGAAGAAGATCACGGGTCGGCCGGCATCGCCCTCTTCATTCTGACGACGCTTGAAGGAAACAGGTCCGCCTATGACGCGCTGATCGGTTCAGGCGACTTCGCCCTGATGCGCGACGCGGCGCTGCTGCGCGAGATTCAGGGCTATTACGCCGCGGCCGATATCGTCCGCGACTTCGAGATCAGCCTCAAGGAGAGCCGCGTCACGCTCGTCGAAGCGCAAAGGCTGGCGGGGATTTCTCCCGCCGATGCGACCCCGGTCGCCGACCTCGCCGCGCGCTTCGGCGAAGACGCGCCCCTTCGCGCCGCCGCCCGGAATTACTGGCTTTACACCAACCGCCATTTGAAGCTCGTCGCCGACCTCAGGGATCGCGCTGCGGCGCTCGACGCGCGATTGAAGGCGGCCGCCCCGTGATCCTCCGTAGGCTGACCGAACACGTCAAAGCGCAAAACTGGTTTGCGGTCGCGCTCGATTTCGTCATCGTCGTCACCGGCGTGTTCATCGGCTTGCAGGTGAACAACTGGAACGAGGCGCGCCAGCAAAGTCTGCGTGAGGCTCGATATCTTGAGCGCCTTGACGCGGAGATGGACGTCATTCGCGAAAGACTGAAGGGCGGCGCAAAGGCGTTTGAGAAGTCCGTTCGCAATATCGACATGTTGCTCGACATCCGCCGGCGCTACGATGAAAATCCGGAAGGCGCGCTGCCAAGTGACGACATTCTCGCCGCCGCCGCGAGTGACGTAAGCACCGGGCGCGTCCCGGCCGGGTCGCCGGCGGCCTTCAAGGAAATGGTGGCGAGCGGCGCCCTTGAAACGCTGACGAGAGACGAATTGCGCCATGCGCTGTTCGCCTATGACGAGTTTTCCGGCGTCACCCGGGACGCCTGGCGCACGCTCCGGGACGAGCATCGCGACGCTGCGAATTTGATCGGCTCTCTCGTCGATGCGGATGCGCCTGACGACCTGTCTGATCTCACCGGCGCCGGCGTACGCGACCTCTTGGTCGCCGGTTTCGACAGGCCCGAATATCTCGAAAACCCGGACGTGATGGCGGCGCTGGGCGTCTTGCTCTCAACCCAGATCAATCAGCTTGCGCTGGTTCAAAGTCAGCTCGAGCTTGCAGAAAACATCGAAGCGCTGATCGCCGAGGAGCGGACAAAATGATCCTCCGCCGCGTCATCGCGCATTTCAGGAAACAGGAGTGGACCGCAATTGCGCTCGACTTCCTGATCGTCGTTGCGGGCGTCTTCATCGGCATCCAGGTGTCGAACTGGAACGCCGCGCGGGCGGAGGGCGCCGATGAACGGGCGCTGCTCGGACGGTTGCACGAAGAGACCCGCGCGCTATTGGAAATCCAGAAGTCTGAATTCGCCGACCAGGCGCCGCGCATCAATGCGCTGACCGGCATTCACCCGTTGCTTTTCGATCCGGCGCCCGGCCGCGCGCTGACCGACGTCGAATGCCGGATCATTGCGATATCCCACTGGCAGCCGGCGCCGACCGATGAACTGCCCATACTGGAAGAAGCGATTTCGACGGGTCGAATCGAATTGGTTTCCAATCAGACCATCAAGGCCAATCTGCGCAGCTTTTCGCTGATCCGGGATCGCGCCCGGCGCCAGCACTTCGAGGCGACCAATGAATTGTATCGGCTGACGTCCCGGCATCCGGACGCGGTCTGGTATGTGCGCGTGGCGGGCGACGGCGGCGACCACCCGATTTTGGGCGCGCGGCGCGCGAAGACGCAATGGGCGCGTCGCGCCGGCGAGGGATTCAGGTGGGCGAACGGCTGCGATCTCGAAAAAATGCGCGGCGACAACGCCTTTCTGGCGGAATATGTCGACAACGTGTCGCGCCTGAATTCCTTTCTTGAACGGTACGAAAAACTGATCGCGGTGCTGACGGATCTCGAAGCCTCGCTCGCCGCCGAACTGGGAGTCTCCACATCCTCCGACACAGGAGCGGACCGCCGATGATCCTCCGCCGCATCACCGAGCACCTCAAAGCGCAGAACTGGTTCGCGATCGCGATCGACTTCGTGATCGTCGTCGTCGGCGTTTTCGTCGGCATTCAGGTGTCGAACTGGAACGCGGCGCGCGCGACAGATCAGGCGTCGCGCGCGGTCACGGCGCAGCTCATCGAAGATCTCCGCGACGAAGCCTGGGGCTTCCAGTATCTTCTCGAATATAGCGACGACGTCCTGAAAAGCGCCGAACGCGCGCTGGCGGCGCTCGAAGGGCGCGCAGCCCAAAATGACGAGGCGCTTCTCGTCGCCGCCTATCGCGCGACCCAGTATCGCGAGCCGCGGCGCCGGCGGTCGACCTATGACGAACTGATCTCGACGGGCGAAATCGGCCTCATCCGCGACCGGACGCTGCGCGATCTCGCGATCAAGGTCTACACGACGCCGATGTTCGACAACATCCGGCAGGAAGGCGTCGGTTCGCGCTATCGCCAGGCGTTCCGCATGGCGGTTCCGATCGCGGTGCAGCGCTCGGTCAGCGCCTCATGCGGCGATCGCACTGTCGTCGTCGGCGATTACACATCAATCGTCGACCAGCTTGACTATCCGTGTACGACCGGCCTCTCGGCGGCGGCCCTGCGGGAAGCGGCGGCCGCGCTTGAAGCCGATCCGCTGTTTCCGCAACTCCTGCGCCTCCGGATCGCCGACATCGAAACCCGGCGCGGCGACATGCTCGCCCCGGTCAACAAGGACATAAGGGAAGGCCTTCGCGCCTATGTGGACCGTCAGCCATGATCCTCCGCCGCGTTATCGCGCATTTCAGGAAGCAGGAATGGGCCGCAATCGCGATTGACTTCGTCATCGTGGTCATCGGCGTCTTCGTCGGCATCCAGGTGTCGAACTGGAACGCGGCGCGCCTCGCGGATCAGGCGTCGGAGGCCTATCTTTTACGAATTCAGGAAGACATTCGCGACAACCGCCGGGATATCGAACGGGCGATGGAGTACTATCGTCAGACGCGCCGGCACGGTGAAGCCGCGCTTGCCGCACTCGCCGGGGCGCCGGAAGGAACAGGCGGCCGATTCATCATCGATCTTTATCAGACGACGCAGATCGCGCCGCGCCTCACTCGGCGTGACGCGTATGACGAGCTTCTCGCTGCCGGGCTTCTCAACTCGTTCGGCAGCGTCGAGTTGCGCCAGCGCCTCGCCAACTATTATGTCAATGACCAGACGTTTGCCGTTGTCGTGCTCAATGTGCCGCCATTGCGCGAGCGCGTGCGTTCGCTGATGCCGCTTGCGGCGCAGCGCGCCGTCCGCGCCGGATGCGGCGAAGTTATCGCCGCCGATGCGATGGGCGCATCCGTCGCCGGCCTGCCGGAACGGTGCGAGATTGATCTTTCGGCGGAAGAAACGGCGCAGACTGTCGCAGCGGCGTTCGAGGCCCCGGGCCTTGCGGCGGATCTCACGCGCCATGTCTCCGATCTCGATCAGAAGGTGGAAATTCTTGGGCTCATGATCGAGCGCAACACAGACCTCGATCGCTTTATCGACAAGGCCCGCCAATGATCGGTAAGGCCGCCATCATTCTGACCGGTGCCGCTCTTGTTTGCCTGAATGGACGCCTGGCGGCGGCCGAACCGCTGCCCGCCGATCGTCTCCCCCCTCGCCTCCTCGCCGACTGCGACGCGCGCGCGGCCCCGCCGGCGCGCTACGAAGCGCCGATCGCAGCGGCGGCCCGCGCGCTGATCGACATCGGCGCCTTCACCGGGACCGAGTTTCAAAGCGCAAGGATCGGGTTTTGCGACTTGCAGCAGGCGGGCGGACCGGTAGCGGCCGCGACTTGCGACGACGCCGTCATATTGCTCGACACGAAGTACGCCGCCGATGATCAGGCGCTGACCTTACGCGCAACGCTCGCCCATGAGATGACGCATCATCTGCAGCACCGCGACGCGAAGGCGCGCTTTGGCGAGAGTTACTGCGCCAGCGCCCGCTACAGGGAAGACAGGCCGTCGCTCGAAGCTGAAGCCGACGTTTTCGGCGACAAGATCGCAGAGCTGTTCCTTCTCGGACGCAGCGTCGAAATCGTCAACGTCTGCGGCGCGCCTGTCGCCGTTTATCTTGAGGCGCATGATCCGGTCGCTCTGCGCGGCGCGGCGCCGGCGTTCCAGCGCGTGCCGGCGGGAGCGTCGGCGCTATCGCCCGAACGCGCGCTGTCAGGCCGGATGCGGCTTTACGCGCGGACAGCCCCGCTGACGGGTCCCGCGCATGTCTGGCAGGACAAGACGAGCGCGCAGTCCCGGATCGTCGAAGGCGGCCTCGTGCGTCTTCGCGAAATCCGGCTGGCGCCGGCCGACCGTCTGGAGAGCCCGTTTCGTCTGCGCCTTTCCTGCCGGAATGACAGCGGATGACAGACGCCGCCCTTGAAACGGCGACGCATTCTCATTCGCATGCTTAGGACCGCGCCTTAGGCAAGGGGCGCGGCGGATCGCCGCTGAGGCGCGCGTGCGCCTCGTCGCGATCGACGCGGGGGCCTAGATTTCCAGCGCAACGAGGGAGTTCCAGCGAATGGACTTCGACGCCCTTTTGCTGTCGCGCATTCAGTTCGCGTTCGTCATCGCGTTTCACATTCTCTTTCCGGCGTTCACGATCGGCCTCGCGGCGTTTCTCGCCGTCTGCGAGGGATTGTGGCTGAAGACAAAGCGCGAGGTTTTCCTTCGCCTCTATCTTCACTGGGTGAAGATCTTCGCGCTCGCCTTCGCGATGGGCGTCGTCTCCGGCGTCGTCATGAGTTACCAGTTCGGCACCAACTGGTCGGTCTTCGCCGACCGGACAGGCAGCGTCCTCGGCCCCCTCCTCGGCTATGAGGTGCTGACGGCCTTCTTCCTCGAAGCGACGTTTCTCGGCGTCATGCTGTTCGGCTGGAAGCGCGTCGGGCGACGGCTCCATTTCATCGCCACCTGCGCGGTCGCGATCGGCACCACCGTCTCGGCGTTCTGGATCCTATCGGCCAACAGCTGGATGCAGACGCCCGCAGGCTACGCGATCGACGCCGACGGGCGCTTCTATGCGACCGACTGGATGGAAGTGATTTTCAACCCGAGCTTTCCGGCGCGCTTCGTTCACATGATGCTCGGCGCGTACCTGACGACGGCGGCGGTCGTTCTCGCGGCGGGCGCCGCGCAAACACTCCGTGGGCGGACTTCCGAACCCTCGCGCATGCAGATGCGGATGGCGGCGGGAACGCTCGCCGTGCTGATGCCGCTGCAGATCTGGGCCGGCCACTGGTCGGGCGAGATCGCGCATGAATATCAGCCGGCCAAACTCGCCGCGATGGAGGGCTGGTGGACGACGCGCGAAGGCCAGCCGACCATTCTCTTCGCGATCCCCGATCAGGAAAACGAACGCAACATTGCGGAGATCGGCATTCCGGGTCTCGGCGATCTCGTTGTCGGCGGAGAACGGCCGCTGAAAGGGCTCGACGCTTTCGCGAAGGAAGATCGCCCGCCGGTGTTCCTGACCTTCTGGGGCTTTCGGCTGATGGTCGGCGCGGGCCTCGGCATGCTGGCGCTCGGGATCTGGGGTCTGGCGCTCTGGCGCCTTGGCCGGCTCGACCGCCCGGGGCTCTTTCACTGGCTTGCCGTGCCGGGCGGCGCCTTCGGCTTTCTCGCCGTCGTCTCAGGCTGGATCGTCGCCGAAGTCGGGCGCCAGCCCTATACGGTCTACGGCCTGATGCGCACGGCGGAAAGCGTCGCGCCCGTTTCCGCCGCGCAGGTCGCGACCTCGCTGCTCGTCTTCATGATCGTCTACGCGATCATCTTCACGGCGGGCGTCGTTTACATGGCGCGCATCGCGCTGCGCGGCTTTGACGACGCGCCGGCCGAGCCGCCGGAACGGTCAAAACGCGCGCCGGGCTCGCCCTTGGGCGCCGTCGATGAACCGGCCGAGATTCCCGCCGCCCTGCCGGCGGAATGAAGGAGGCGATGATGGACTATCCCCTGATCTGGGCCGGTCTCATCGCGGTCGCGGTGATGCTCTATGTGCTGCTCGACGGGTTCGATCTCGGCGTCGGCATCCTGACCGCCTTCGCCGATGACGAGGCGGAGCGCTCGCGCCTCACCGCGACGATCGAGCCTGTCTGGGACGGCAATGAGACCTGGCTCGTTCTCGGCGGCGGCGGTCTCTTCGCCGCCTTCCCCCTCGCCTATGCGATCCTGATGCCGGCCTTTTACTTGCCGGTGCTGTTGATGCTCGCCGCGCTCATTTTCCGCGGCGTCGCCTTCGAATTCCGTCACAAGGCCGTCCGTCCCCTGACGAAACGCTTCTGGAACGGCGCCTTCGCCTGGGGCTCGCTGACGGCGGCGCTGGCGCAGGGCTTCATTCTCGGCGCCTTCGTGCAAGGCGTCGAGGTCGAAGGGCGCGCCTTCGCCGGCGGCGCTTTCGACTGGCTGACGCCGTTTTCGCTTTTGACTGCGTTGTCGGTCGTCGCCGGTTACGTGTTGCTCGGCGCCTGCTGGCTGATCCTCAAAACCGAAGACCCGACGCGCCTCGGCGCAAGAAAATGGGCGCGCCGGTCGCTGATCGCCGTCGGCCTCGCGATGGCGGCGGTCAGCCTTGCAACCCTGTCGATCGATCCGCGCGTCACCGCGCGCTGGGGCGTCTCGATGGCGCATGTCGATTTTGCTAAAGCGCTGCCGCTGGCGCCCGTGCCGCTCGCCGCGCTCGCCTTGTTCGTCTGGCTGTGGCGCGACGTGCAGGCGAAATCAGCTGCGCCCGACTGGCGCCCGATCGTGCTCGCGGCGGGATTGTTCCTCGCCGGCTATCTCGGTCTCGCTTTGTCGATCTTTCCCTACAACGTCCCCTTCGCAAAGACGGTCTGGGAGACCGCCGCGCGCGACAATGCGCTGGCGCTGATGTTCGCGGGCGCCGCGATCATGCTGCCGGTAATCCTCGCCTATACGATCTATGTCTACCGGCTCTTCTGGGGAAAGGTGCGCGAGGGCGAGGGCTATCATGCCTGACCTCCTCGAACCGACGCCGCCGCCGGATGAGGGCGATCGGTCGCGGAGTCTTTCGGCTCGCCTCGGCTGGTTCATCGCGATCGCGCTGATGAGCGTTGCCGTGATCGCGATTGCCGCTTACGCGCTGAAAGCGCTGCTTCCGGCGCCTTAACGGCGTCATTGCCCGTCCAGCTGAATCCACATCCTTCATCCTGAGGAGCGGCCCCTCTTGGGCCGCGTCACGAAGGATCGGCCGCGAGTATCGCGCATGGGCGCTCGCGGCCGATCCTTCGTGACGCCTTCGCTTCGCTACGGCTCCTCAGGATGAAGACTTGCTGGCTTCGTACCCTTTTTTAGCCGGGCTCTCAGGTGTTCATCGAATCGAAGAAGTCCTGATTGGTCTTCACCTGCCTGAGCTTGTCGAGCAGGAAGTCGATGGCGTCGGATGTGCCCATCGGCGAGAGAATGCGGCGCAGGACATAGACCTTCTGGAGTTCGTTCTTCGGAACGAGGAGGTCTTCCTTCCTTGTGCCGGATTTGGCGATGTCGATCGCCGGGAAGGTGCGCTTGTCGGCGACTTTCCGGTCGAGGACGAGTTCGGAATTGCCGGTGCCCTTGAACTCTTCGAAGATCACCTCGTCCATCTTCGAGCCGGTGTCGATGAGCGCGGTCGCGATGATCGTGAGCGAGCCGCCCTCCTCGATATTGCGC
>CAZHUI010000027.1:0-34077 GCA_964535605.1 uncultured Caulobacterales bacterium | reverse complement strand
GTCAAGCGGTTGCGCGAACGCCGCCGAGGTGGCGTCGCAGATCGTCAGGCCCTTGCGGTCCGGCGCGATCCAGTCGGCGTTCGGCACGCGCACGCCGGAGGTCGTGCCGTTCCAGGTGAAGACAATGTCCGTATCCGGATCGACTTGGCGGAGATCGGGCAGCGCGCCATAGGGCGCCGTCATCACCTTCGCGTCGAGCTTCAGCTGCTTGACGGCGTCGGTCACCCAGCCCTCGCCGAAGCTCTCCCAGGCGAGCATGGTGACGGGCCGCGCGCCGAGCATCGACCACATCGCCATTTCAACCGCGCCGGTGTCGGAGGCCGGCACAATGCCGATGCGATAGTCCGCCGGAACCTCAAGCACCGCGCGCGTGCGGTCGATCGCCTCTTTCAGGCGCGACTTGCCGACCTTGGCGCGATGCGAGCGCCCGAGCGTTTCCGTGCCGAGATTTTGAGGGGACCAGCCGGGGCGCTTGGCGCAGGGGCCGGAAGAAAAATAGGGTCGTGCGGGGCGAACGCCCGGTCTCAACGTCATCGGATATCTCCCATCCTTGCAGATGAGTCGCGCCCCGTTGGGGAGGCGTGGCCCAACGCCACTCTCATCCAGAAACGCTTTGCCGGTCAACAGAATTTTTGCATTGCAACAAATCGCTACGCGGAGCATTTTCCGCTCCGCCCTTCCCGGCTTTTCAGGTGACTCATGGCGCGCGCGACCCCGGCGAAGGGGAAAGATCCGGCGGTCGCAGGACCGCTCGACTGGACGATGCTCGCCGCCTTGTCGGCGCTTGGCGGGTCGGCCTTCGTCTTCATTCATGTTGCGCTCGAGACGACGCCGCCGGCGATCGTCTCGATCGGCCGGCTGTGGATCGCCGCGATCGCGCTTTATGCCGTTATGCGCGCCAAAGGCCGGCGATTCCCGCCGCTCCTTGTACGGACGAAAGACGGCCTGCGCCCGCACCTTCTATGGGTTTGGATGACGGTCACCGGCGTCGTCGGCTACACGATTCCCTTTTTCATTTTTCCATGGGCGCAGCAATTCCTGCCGAGCGGACTCGCCGGCGTCTACATGGCGTTCATGCCGATTTGGACATTGGGACTCGCGTTTCTGTTTGCGGGGGAAATTTTGACGCCGGGCCGGATCGCCGGTTTTGTTCTGGCGGCTCTTGGCGTTCTCGTTCTGCTCGGACCAGACGCACTCAACGGCATCGCCGCATCGAGCCTCGCCGCGCAGGCGGGCTTATTGCTGGCGACGCTTCTCTATGCAGCCTCGGCGGTGATGTCCCGGCGCGCGCCGCCAGCGCGACGTCTCGTGTTCTCCGCCGGCATCGTCCTCGCCGGCGCGGTCTTTGCGACGCCGGCGCTGTTGGTCACGCCGCTGGAGTTAGAAGCGTGGTCGACCGCGAGCGTCGTCAGCATTCTCGCCCTCGGCCTTGGGCCGACAGCCATCGGCAGCTTGATGCTGATCTTGCTGATCCGCCGCGTCGGCGCATCCTTTATGGCGCTCGCCAATTATGTGACGCCGCTGTTCGCCGTTCTGGCGGGCGCCGTGCTGTTCGGGGAGCGCCTGGGGCTCAATGTCTTCCTTGCTCTGGCGCTCATTTTCGCGGGCGTTGCGATCAGCCAGCGGCGCGCCAAACCGTCGCCGCCCGTCATCGCCGCCGCCGCGCTTCAATAGTCGAGCTGACCGCGCATCACCGGCACGGCCTCGCCGCCGACGCGCACGCTCGCGACGGCGCCGGCTTTCGCTTCGACCGTCACATGAATGCGGCTCGGCCGGCCCATTTCATAGCCTTGCTCGACCACCCAGCGATCCGTTCCGTCTTTGAGGGCGCCCGCCAGCGCAAATTGACCGGGCAGCGCAGCCGCGGCGCTTCCTGTCGCCGGGTCTTCGGGGATCCCTGCATGCGGCGCGAACATGCGGACATGGTGAGTCGCATCGCTTGCTTCGCCGCCATCCGCGTAGAGAAGCAAGCCGACCGTTTCGTCCGCCTTCAGACGATCGAAGGCGCCGCTGTTGATCCTTGCGGCGCGCACATCGGCAAGACTCGCTTTGGCGTAGAGGAAATTGACGCCGGCGCCGACGAGGCGCGGCCGGTGCGCGCCGCGATCGATTGCCCCGTTTGGCAAGGAGAGCGCCGCCTCAATCAGATCGGCTCCTGGCGCGGCGCCGCGCTCGGTCGGCAGGTTCGGGTTCTGAAACTCGGCGAACGCCGCCGGCCGATCGAGATCGACGCGCACCGGAAAGAGCCCCGCATTGAGTTCAAGCCGCAATTCTCCCGACAGCTTTCGCGCGCGCGCAATGGCGATCGCCGTGCCGACTGTCGGGTGTCCGGCGAAGGGCATTTCGTAACCGAGCGTGAAGATGCGCACTCGCGCCGTATTTTGCGGGTTTTCGGGCGGCAATATAAAGGTCGTCTCCGAGAGATTGAACTCGCGCGTTATGGTCTGCATGTCGGCGGCCGCGAGGCCGCGCGCGTCGGTCACGATCGCCAACTGGTTTCCCTGAAAGCGCTTGGCCGTGAAGACGTCGAAAACTTCGTAGTCGTAACGGGCCATGCCGGCCTCCTTATTGTTGTTTCGCGCGGCGTAGGCGTGCGCGGCAGCGCGAGCAACCGAGAAAATCGAAAGCGCCGATCAGTCCGCTTTCGCCCTCGTCATCCACGCATGATCGAGCGGGCTCGCGCCGGAACCAAAGCCTTGCGCATGACGGATGGCGCCCTGGACGAAATCGATCGCGCGCTTCGTCGCGGCGCTAAGCGTCATGCCTTGCGCCAGACCCGACGCGACGGCGGAAGCGAGCGTGCAGCCCGTTCCGTGCAACTCCCGCGCGCCGATGCGCGGCGCGCGAAATATTTCAGCGCCGCCATGGGTGACGAGCGCATCTTCGACAATGTCGCCCTTGAGATGTCCGCCTTTGACGAGCGCCGCCGTCGCGCCCCGGCGCATCAGCGCCTCGCCGGCCGCGATAAGGTCGGCCGCTGTCTCGACTGTCAGTCCCGTCAGCGCGCGCGCTTCATCGGCGTTCGGCGTGATGACGGCGGCGAGCGGCGCGAAGCGTTCAAGGATGAGCGCCGCGACGCCTTCGCCGGCGAGCGCATCGCCCGAAGTGGCGGCGAGCACCGGATCGACGACGATGGGAATCGCTGTTGCGTGAAAAGCGATGGCGTCCGCGATAGCGATCCCCGCCGCGCGGTCGCCAATCATGCCGATCTTGATGGCGTCGGCGCCGATATCTTCCATTTCGGCGGCGATTTGCGCGGCGATGATCGCCGGATCGACGCCGTGGACCGCAATGACTCCTCTGGTGTTCTGCACGGTCAGCGCCGTGATCGCCGCCGCCGCATAACCCCCGAGCGCCGTTACCGTCTTGATGTCGGCCTGCGCGCCCGCCCCGCCCGAGGGATCGGAGCCCGCAATAATCAGGACCCGTCCTTTCACCGCCGCATTCCTTCCCAACTCGCGCCGTCTTCGCGACCGACAACGCCAGCCTCAAATTCTAGAGGAGGGAAGATGCGATGGCGACCGGGCATTTGTTGACCGCAGGTCTCGTTTGTTGCGCGCTGGCGCTGATAGTGCAGATGTTTCCGATGGCGGCCTTCTCGCTCGGCGCGGATGTGACCGCCGCCTGGCGCCTTTTCGCCTTCGGAATCTTCCTGATCGCGGTCGCCGCTCTCATGACAGCGGCTGGCGCACGTTGCAGCTGCCCAAAATAGAGAGGGGGGCGGAATTTAGCGGGCCGCCGCTCCTTGCCCAATTGGGTTTGAGCGACACAGGGGCCAACCGCCCGACGCTGGCGCTGGCAAGGACTTCGACTGAAGCGGGCGAGCGATAGATCAGGCCGCCTTCAAGGCGCCGTCCAGGAAAGCCGCAAGATTGCTCGTCTGATGATGGACGTGGCTCGGCTTGGCGTCATCGGGTCTTGCAGGGCGCTTGTCCGCCGGTTCATCGGCGAACCATTCGGCGTCGGATGCGACGAGAACCGTTGTCATGCCAAGCGCATGCGCCGCTTCAAGATTGTGCGGAAGGTCCTCAAACATCGCGGCCTCATTGGGCCGAACGCGCGTTGCGGCGATGAAGCGTTCATAGGTCACGCGATGGGGTTTGGGCGTCCACGCCGCGGCGCGAATGTCGAAGATGTCGTCGAACAGCCCGTCAATGCCGATTCGGTGAAGCACGCGTTCAGCATGGTTGACCGAACCGTTCGTGAATACGTAGCGCCGGCCGGGCAACGCCTCGACCGCTGAACGCAGCGCCGGATCCGCGGGCACGACCGAAAAATCAATGTCATGGACGTAAGCAAGGAAGTCGTCCGGCGAAATTTGATGCTCTGTCATCATGCCGGAAAGGGTCGTGCCGTATTTGACGTAATAGTGCTTCTGGAGCCTGCGCGCGTCATCATGGGCCGCGCCGGTCGTCTTGCGGATGAACTCCGTCATCCGCGCATCGATCTGGCTGAAAAGGTGGCATCCGGCCGGGTAGAGCGTGTTGTCGAGATCGAAAACCCAGCTCTCGACATGTCGTAGATCGGCCATCGGCGCTCTTTCGATTTCGGCGCGCCGTTATTGCGCCGGCGGGGCGGGCTCGTCCGCCGGAACGACGAAACTTTCCGGCCCGAAATCGAAGGTCGCGGACGGCGCGCCGCCGACGCTCAGTTTTCGGAACATGCCTTCGTCGAGTTCCTGGTCGGCGCAGGTCGTGTCATTGGGCGAGGTGAAACGCACGGGGCTTGTGCAGAAGACTTTTTCGCCCCCGGTCAGCCGTCGCTCGCCGCGCTGGTCCTCAATGACGCCGTAGACGTAATAGTGATCGGCCGTCAGCGCGCCTTTGACGACTTTGGCGCACTCCCCGCCCGCAAGCTTCCACCAGCCGCGCGATTCATAACGCGCCTCGCCCATGGGCTCAGCGAGCGCCGCCCAAACCTGGCTCTCGGTCTTGTTGCAAAAGAAGAGGCCGAGCTTGGCTTCGCGCTCGCTCGCTTCTTCGATCATCGCATCAATGGTCGCGTCATCGATAACGGGACCGTCGCCGAGGTTTTTTTCTTTGCGATAGGAGGCGAGCAGGCGCTGCGTATCGCGGCCAAGCGAGCCGTCAATCCGCGACGTCGAAAGACCGAGATCGTTCAAAAGCCGTTGCACGCCGGCGACCTCGGCGCTGTAAACGGTGTAGTTTGCAGCTTCGGCGAAATCGGTCTGCCAGTTGCCGCCCGCGGCCGGCGTCACCTCGACGTCAAAAAAGTTTCTTTGGGCGACCGGGTTGTCCCGGCAGACCTCCTGATTGCGCAAATTGAAGAAGCCTTCATTCTCGACGCACAAAGGCGTCTCGCCCGACCAGGCGCGCAGCGGACCTTTGTGACCGGCGACCGCTTCGGCGTAAACGAAATAGCGGCCTGGGTCCGTCGGTTCGGTCAGCACGACCTTGCATTGGCCGGGGCGCAGGCGCCACCAGCCGCGCGTCGCGAGCCGGTCGCCGTCGACATAGCCGATCGCGGCGGAAAGCGCATAGCTTGTCTTGTTGCACAGGCTGTATTTCGCGTCGGCGCCGGTCGTCATCAGAAGGCTTGCGCCGAGCGCGGAAAGAAGGAACAGAACAGAGGAACGCATTCTCGCCGCCGCAGGTTGGATGCCGCCGATTACCGCCGAAGGGCCGAAAGCCCTTTCGACCGCGCGCAATTCAGCCGAAACCGCCTGAAGGATCAAGATTGGACGAAAACCGGTCGGCGAGCGAGGCGAAAGAGGACGCCGCGTCCGCCGGCGTGACCGTCAAGGTGCTGTTTCCGCTCCCCCTTCTCAAACCATACGACTATCGCGCCCCGGAGCCTCTTGCGCTCGGGACCTTCGTCGAAGCGCCCTTCGGCGGGCGGACCGCGCTTGGCGTCGTCTGGCCGGGTGAAGCCGAAGGCGTCGATGACGCCAAAATCAAGACTGTCGCTCGCGTGCTTCCAGCCCCGGCGCTCTCTCCAGCGATCCTTGATTTCGTCAACTGGGTCGCCGCCTATTCTATGTTTCCTGTCGGTGCGGTTTTGCGTCTCGTAATGCGATCGGGCGACCAGCTTCACCCGCCGAAGGGCGCTGTGGCGTATTCATTGACCGGCGCTGAACCGCAACGGTTGACGCCGGCGCGGCGCAGCGTGCTGGACGGCCTCGCCGCCCATGGCGGCGCGATGCCGCTCAAGCAAATCATCGATGCGACCGGTGCGAGCGCAAGCGTTGTTACGGGCCTCGTGAAAGCGGGTGCGCTTCGTGGAACTGAAATCGATCCCGATCCGCCATTCCCCGCGCCCGACCTCATGCGGGCCGGCAAGACGCTGACGCCGGAACAACGCTCGGCCGCCGATGAACTCATTGCAGCGACCTCGCGCGTGGGAGTTACGCTTCTCGACGGCGTGACCGGCGCTGGAAAGACTGAGGTCTATCTCGAGGCTGCGACGGAAATTCTGAGGCGTGATCCTGCTGCGCAGATCCTCATATTGCTTCCGGAAATTGCGCTGACGCTACCTTTTCTCAAGCGGGTCGAGCAGCGTTTCGGCGCTGAACCGGCTGCTTGGCACTCGGACCTGTCCGGCGCTGCGCGAAGGCGTGTCTGGCGGCGCGTCAACGATGGATCGGCGCGCCTTGTCGTCGGTGCGCGCTCGGCGTTGTTCCTTCCCTTCAGAAAACTCGCACTCATCATCGTCGACGAAGAGCATGACGGCGCCTACAAACAGGAAGAGGGCGTCATTTATCAAGGCCGGGACATGGCGGTGGCGCGTGGTGCGCGCGGCGCATTTCCGGTTATCCTCGCTTCGGCAACGCCGTCGCTCGAAACCGTCGAGAACGTGGAACAGGGGCGGTACCGCCTGGTGCGCCTGTCCTCCCGTTATGGGCGCGCCGCGCTGCCGACGATCTTGCTCATCGATCTGCGCGCTGATCCGCCGGAAACAGGTCGCTGGCTGTCGCCGCCGCTGGTCAACGCAGTCAATGAACGCCTCGCCGCCGGAGAGCAGTCGCTCCTCTTTATCAACCGGCGGGGTTACGCGCCGTTGACCATTTGCCGGCGGTGCGGACACCGGATGAAATCGCCGCTTGCGGACGCCTTTCTCGTCGAGCATCGCCACGAGAACAGACTGGTCTGCCACCTGACCGGTTTTTCCATGCCGAAACCGTCCGCCTGCCCGGAATGCAAAGCAGTGGGCGCGCTCGCCGCTTGCGGGCCTGGCGTTGAGCGGATTGCGGAAGAGGCTGCCCTTATCTGGCCGTCCGCGCGGAGGCGCGTTCTTTCGTCAGATTTGGTGCAGTCGCCGCGCGACATGCGCGCGCTCCTTGATGACATGGAAAGCGGCTCAATCGACATTCTTGTCGCGACGCAGATGATAGCAAAGGGCCACCATTTCCCGTTGTTGACTTTGGTCGGCGTCGTCGATGCGGATATGGGGCTTGCCGGAGGCGATCTGCGCGCGGCGGAACGCACCTATCAACTCCTAAGCCAGGTCTCAGGCCGCGCCGGCCGCGCCGAGCGGCCTGGCGAAGCTCTCGTTCAGACTTATCAGCCGCATGCGCCGGTTTTTGCTGCGCTTGCCGCCGGAGACCGCGACGGTTTCCTCGAGGCGGAAGCGGCTGGCAGAGCAGAACTTGGTTTTCCGCCCTATGGAAGGCTTGCCGCTCTGCAGCTGCGCTCCTCAAACGAACCTGCTCTGAAAGCAGCGGGCGCGGCTCATCGGGAAGCGCTGTTCGACGCTGTAGGCGTAACGGTTTGGGGTCCGGCTCCCGCTCCCGTCTATCGCGTCCGCGGCGAGGCGCGCCTGAGATTTCTCGTCAAGGCGCGGCGCGACGTGAATGTGCAAGCCTTTCTTGGAGCCTGGCTTCAGCGCGTGAAGCTGCCCGCGTCCGTGCGGCGGACAATCGACATCGATCCCTACGCCTTTATGTGAAAGCGCCGACCTTGCGAAATCCGGCGCCGGCGCGCGGAAACGCCGAAGATACGCGCGGCCTAATTCACATTTATTGTCACTGTCGCCTTGGCGGGCACGCCCTGACGGTTCTTCACCCAATAATCGAAACGATCAGCGCCCCTGAAATCCGGAAACGGGCGATATTCGAATGAGCCGCCCGCGAGTTGCGTCACATTGCCGTTTCGCGGAAGCGTATGCCCCGCGCCCGCGAGGATACCGTCATTGCTGCGGTCATTGGCGAAGGCATTAATCTTGACGACGCCGTTCGCAACGAGGCTTGCGCTGTCATTTGCCGCCGACGGCGGACCAGCTCTCAGATCAAGCGCGCCTTGATCCCCTGGCGTTCCATCGACCCGCTTTGAGGGGAATCCGAAGTTCGACGGCACCTGCAGAACAAATCGCGTCTGGTGAACGTCTCCGTAAATCCGGTCGGAGAAGAACTCAGGCACCGATGTTGCCCGCGTGCGGTTCGCCATCGTCCACCAGCCGATTTCCCGCATCAAAATCTGGATGTTGCTGAACGTGATGCGGAACTCATCCGCAGCAATGGGATAAGGCGTCTTGCCGGAAGAATCGGTCTTCGTCGCCTTGACGATCGTGTTGACCCCGCCCGACGGATTGGCGAGGCCGGTTCCCCAGACGAAATCAAGTTTCGGCGCCGTGCGCGCCGGCGCTGCCGCAAGGATCTGGTCGGAGGCGTCTTGATTGAGAATGTTCCGGCGCAGCGACCCTGATATTTTCACATTGGCGAGCGTATACCGGTTGTTTGCCGCGAACACTCTCGACGAAACCTTCGACAGATCGACGCCGTAGTCGAAATCGCGAACGGTCGAATTTACGAGCGCCAGATCATAGGTGTTTCGCCCGAATATGACGCCATAGGTATTATGCAGCTTGTTTCGCCGCGCTTTTGCGCCGATGATCAAGCTGTCGATAACGGTGTAGCGTGAGGTGTAGGTTATATCGACACCCGTAGCGACCTCCCACGCCTTGAACTCGTCAATGACAGAGCGGATGTCGTGCGGCTCAAGCGGCCGCTCCTTGACGACATGAAAACCGCGATTGCTGGCGAAGACTTCGTTCTCCGTAAACTGAAGGATCGCCGGCTTGTCGATCGATTGATTCTGGAACCGCATGGAGCCCGGCGTGCACAACGCGTTTCTTACGAAGTCCGGCGCCAGCGGAAAACGGTCGCCGAGATCGTTATTGCGGTGAAAAAAAATGAAACCGACGCCGCCGGTCATGCCGGCGGCGACGTTGCGGTGAAGCCTCACCATCCGGCTTTGCATCCAAAAGCCGTCGCCCGTACGGCCGAGATCGAACGCGCTGACATCGTCGGCGTCCTTGACAATATGATTGACGCCGACCCCTTTAATCGCCGTGTTCTCGACCCAGGCGCCCGTCTCATTGCCGCTCTCAGAAACGAAAGCGGAGCCGAAAGCGTTGTAAACGTTCGACTGATAAACGAACGCCTTTCCGCCGTGCTGCGCAAAGCCCCACCCAGGCGATCCCCAGATAGCTACGCCGCGCACGACAGGCGCGAGATCGTCGGCAGGAAATCCTTGCTGGTGAAGATGAAGCGGGTATCGCCCTTTGACGTTTGACGTCGCGGACGGCGCGCCGAGTTGCGCCGCATCAATCGCGCGTCTTGATTTATCCGTGCGCCCCATTTCGAAGAACTCAACGCCCTGGAGCGTCGTTTCTGTCGAGATATACATGGAATGAGCGCGCTGACTCGGAGGAAGTTTAGGGCCATTTTCGGTCGCCAGACGCACATTGCGCGAAAAGTTCACGAGGTATGCCCCGAGCGATGCGTCCGGCGCCGTATGGTCAAATGCGAGCGGAGCGTCGAGCGTGACGCTCGCGCCATTTACGGTTTTTATGAACCGGACTTCATCTTCCGTCGGGCTGCTTAAGACGACGTCGCCCTTGGTTTTTTGGGGGATGAAGCGCGTGCCGGTCAGGATCACCCTGTCGCCCGCGCGCCAGCCGGATGGCGCAGCCTCCAGCCGGATGACTGTGTCGCCGCGTCTCGGGGGCGCCGAGACTTTGGCGCGCGCGGTCTTCAGAGCGCCAAATAATCGCACGCGCGAGGCCGCGACGAGGCCTTTGCCAGTTAAGGTCCGATCGGTTCTCGTATCAAGCGGCCCGAAATCGGGAAATACGATCTCCGCGGTGACGGTTGCAGGAACAGGCCGCGACGGCGTCCCGGCCAACAGTTCGCCGCCAGGCGCCACATAAAGAAATTCCGTATTGAGGCGATTGCTCTTCTCGCTCGACAATTCGAGGCAACCCTCAACGCGAACGGACTTCAGGCGCTCAGTGTTCGCTGCGTCGGCGACGACGCTGACGCCCGCCGGGATCACGACGCGACCGGTCGGCGCCCGTCCGCCCCATGTCGCCGCCTCCGACCAGTCGCCGGAGCGCACCGCGCGCGCGCCCTGATTTGCAGGCGCCAACGCGTCAAGATTGGCCAGCGAAGGAACTTGGCTCGACGCAATTGGCGTCGTCGCGGTTCTGACATTCCCGCACGCGACCGGAGCCGCCGCAGCCGCGCTGGCGGCTGCTATGGCTAAGGCGGAAAAAAAGCCGCTGAAAGCGGCTCGAACCGATAGTCTCCCTCGATGGCAAAAAAGCACGCTCGTGACCTCCACGGGGTTCCGTGACAAGGTCTAGGAAGGCGCCAGCCGGGCGCCACCTTAAATGTTATATACTCACTGGATGGTAATGGAGCCGCCGCCTGCGCGCATTACCGATTGGATAGTCAGCATGAAGACGGATTGTGTCGTCGCAATAAATTATTCGATTACGCTTATGCTGGGAAGCCCTCTGCTGCGGCCGTCATCATCCATGCCGTAGCCGACGATGAAGTCGTCCGCGCCAGCCTCAAAGCCGATGAAGTCGGCCTCAATATCGGCGCTGCGGCCGGTGCTTTTGCGGACTAGCACGCAAATTCGTGCCTCCGCCGCTCCGGCGTCGAGCACCATATTTTTCGCAAAATGAAGGCTCCGGCCCGTATCGAGCACGTCATCGACAATCAGGACGCGGCGCCCTTTGAGCGGCACGGAAAAGTCTTTCAGGAGTTTGACAACGCCGGAAGACGCGCGGGCGCCGCCATAGCTTGACAGCTGCACGAAATCGACGATCGGATCAGCGCCCAGTCGGTGAAGCGCGCGCAATAAGTCCGCAGCGAACACAAAGGCGCCTGTCAGCACCGGCGCCATCAAGAAATCGTCGCCGAAAACTTTCACGATGTCGGCAGCGAGCGCGTCGATGCGCTTGGCGACAGATTCCTCGGAGTGCAGAACGCGCATGGACGAGGGCATTAACGGTTCGCGCGTCAATTGCAAATGCAGAGGCGGGCGTGGCCGCGCTATTCCGGATCGCCAGACTTCAAGAGGTCGCCGACGGACACCTTCACGCCCTCAGCGGGAGCGAAGGAAAGCAACACTTCAGAGACGCCCTCGGGCGCCGCCGTTCGTGTTGAAAAATCGATCGTCTCGCCGCGCTTTATCTCTCCGGATCGCGCTGTGAAAGTCCAGCGCGTCAATATCCGGCCATCTGCGCCGACCGCTTCGGCCTGCAGCATTGGGGTCGCCACTTCGGCCGAGCCCTCATTCTTGAGCCGGCCTAGAATTTCAATGACGGGACCGCCGGGCGACATCGCGACCCGGTGCGTAACCCCCTCGATCTTGAGGCCGTAGGGGCTCGCCTCGATGCCAATCGCCTCATAAGCGCCGAGCGCGTTGGGAAACATCGCAACGATGTCGTTGCGATAGGAATAAGCAACGAAACCGGCGGCCGCGATCGCGCCGACGAACGCCGACCAGCCGAACGCGCGCAGCGGCGTCAACCGGTTTTTATCGCGCGCTTCCGCACGCCGACGCGCTTTGCGGATCGCGCGCTCGAGCTCTTTCGGTTGCACGCGAAGCGCCGTGAAGAACTCCTCGTTGAAGACGCGCTCCGCGATCGGCTCAAAATCCTCAAACCGCGCCAGCGCGTTCGCGCCTCGGCGATCCTCGAGGTTCGCGTGCTCGTCGCGATCTTCATGAATTTTGCGGCCGAATCCGCGGCCGAGCGGCGCGTCGTCGCGCGCCGACGGCTCCCCATCGACATCTTCAAAATCGGCGTCGACGATTTTAGCGCTCCGGCGACCGCGCTGGGCGATAAGCTCGTCGCCGTCGATGTGCGCGCGGCGATCGCTTCGGTCCGGCTCATGCGCCGCTGTTCGCCGGTGCGAAGGCTGCTGTCGAATCCGGTTTTCGCGCTCATTATGATCGGTCGCGCGTGGCTCCGCGTCGCTGTCGCGCGACGAACGACGTGCCGCCGCTTCAAACAAGGGCTCGTCAACGTCGTCTTCGTAAGCATCATCGAACCGGATCCGGCCTTCGCGCTTCGCCGACGCGTCCCGGCGCGGTTCGTCAGCCGGCAGCCGCGACTTGGGCTTTAGCGGCATCAGGTTTTCTACCGGCGTCGGCGCCGGAACGAACCAGCTTTCAGCGCATTCCGCGCAGCGCACGGACCGACCCTCCGGCTGGAACCGCTCATCATCGACGTCATAGCGCGTAGCGCAGGTAGGGCAGGATATTATCATGGGACGGCGGAATCATGTCTTGGCTGCAGCCCCGATGCGCGGTAGCGCGGAGGGTTAGCGGACGGTGAGGCGTCGTGATCGTCAAATTCGAACGCGTAGGGCTTGCCTATGACGGCGGCGCGGAAAGCCTTCGCGATGTCAATTTCGAGCTTGGCGAGGGCGAGTTTCGCTTTCTCACCGGACAATCCGGCGCAGGCAAAACGTCGTTCTTGAAGTTGATTTACCTCGGCCTTCGCCCGACTCGTGGACGGATAACCTTGTTTGGCGAGGACGTAACAGCAGCGCCTCGCGAAGCGCTGCCGCCCTTGAGGCGACGCATCGGCGTCGTCTTTCAGGAGTTCCGCCTGCTCGATCATCTCACCGCCTTCGAAAACGTCGCGCTGCCCATGAAGGTCGCAGGCGTTAATCATAACCAGTATAAGGAAGACGTAAGGGAACTCTTAAATTGGGTCGGCCTTGGCTCAAGGTTGGACGCAAAGCCGCAGACCTTGTCGGGCGGCGAGAAACAGCGCGTCGCCCTCGCCCGCGCGCTCGTCTCCAAGCCGGACCTGATCCTCGCCGACGAGCCGACCGGGAACGTCGATCCCCTTATGGGCGAAAAGATTATGAAATTGTTCATAGAGCTGAATAAATTAGGCGCCGCCGTCATCGTCGCAACGCATGATCTCGAGCTTGTCAAGGCGCTCGGCAAGCGAACGATGAGACTTGAGGCCGGACGTTTGAACGAAGATGCGTCAACGCAACAACCGGTCCGGGGCGCGGCCAGATGAGCGGCGTTTCAGGCATCGGCGGGGCGATCGAAGAGACAAAGCGCGAGGGCCTCGTCGCCGACCGGCGCGCTTCGGCGTCAAGTCCCGCGCCCGCGCCCGGTCCCGGCCGATCGCCGTTGCTCCCTGAAGCGGGGTCGAGCGGGGCGCCGTTGACGGCGGTCATTGCGGTCATCGCTTCGCTTGCGTGCATCGCGCTCGCAGCGTTCATCCTGACGGCGTCAGCGGCGGAAAACTGGACCGCCGATCTCAAAGCGTCGGTGACGGTTCAGGTCAAGGGCGCAGACATAGAAGAAATCGGGCGCAGGGCGGCGCTCGCGACGGAAACGCTGAAATCGTCGCCGGAGGTTCTGTCCTTCACGCTCATTTCTTCCGAGGAGGCCGGCAAATTGCTCGAGCCGTGGCTCGGCAAGGGAAACACGCAGTCGCTAAATGTCCCGGCCCTGATCGAATTGAAACTGACAGAAGAAGGCCGGCGCGATTTGCCGGCGTTGTCAGAGAAACTCGCGGCGGCCTCGCCTGGCCTTGTGCTTGATGATCATGGCGACTGGAACGCGCGCCTTTCGGCGGCGGCGCGATCGGGGCAGGTTTTGGCGTTTGCGATATTTGCGCTCATTCTTGGCGCGGCTTGTGCAATCGCAATGTTCGCCTCGCGAGCCGGACTTGCCGCCAACGCAGAGGTGGTGTCGCTTCTCCACCTCGTCGGCGCCACAGACCACTATATCGCTGGCGAGGTTCAGCGCCGTTACACCTTCATCGGCCTGCGAGGATCGCTGATCGGTCTCGCGATCGCCTATTTCTTTGTCGGCCTCTTCGCGCTGGCGACCCGGCCGAAAAGCGCGGAAGGAACGCTCGTTCCCGGCATCGATTTCGGCTACGGCCTCGCCCTGCCGATGCTGCTTGTGCCCATCGCGATCTGCCTCGTCACAGCGGTATCGGCGCGCCTGACGGTCCTGCGGACCCTCGCCGAGACCTATTAGAGAGGGCGCGGCTGGACCCGGTTAAGGTTCAAAGGCTATCCTCGCTTTCGGGGACGGCGGGAGATGGCGGCACTTGCAACGACTGCTTTATCTTCTAGTTCTCGCGGCGCTCGCTTGGGCGGCGGGACTTTTTATTTTCATCGCCGACCTCCCAAAGCCTGCCGCCGGGACGCGGCCTGAGGCGGACGGCGTCGTTGTATTTACGGGTGGGGGCGAACGCGTCGCCGCTGCTATGACGCTCCTCAATGACGGCGCTGCCAGGCGCCTCCTCATCTCCGGCGTCAACCCGACGGTGACGCGGCCCGACCTTGCCAAGCTTTGGCCAGGAAAGGCGGAAACCTTCGAATGTTGTGTCGATCTCGGTCTTCAGGCGCAAACAACGACTGGCAACGCCAGCGAACTTGACGCCTGGACGCGCGCCAATGGGTTCTCCTCGCTTATTCTCGTCACCTCCGAATTTCACATGCCGCGTGCGCTTGTCGAGGCGCGCGATCGCCTTCCGGATGTTGCAATTACGCCTTACGCTGTCTCCTCAGGTCTCATCGGCCCGGAAGGGCGCCCATCTTCTTTCGCCGAATGGCGGCGCATCGGTGCGGAATACACAAAATTTCTGTACGCGCGCGTCAAGACGATGCTGTCGTAAGCGGCGGCACTGAAGGATTGCCGCCCCTAATGAATGCCGCACGCTCGATTCTCTTCACGGCTTTTTTGGCGTTGTTGACGGGCGTGCTTGGCGTTGTGTTCCTGCCGGCTTTGTTTTTCGGGCAAGACAGCGTGCGCGCGGTCATTAAAGTTTGGGCGCATATCGCGCTCGGCGCGCTAAAGCTGTTTTGCGGCGTCGGTCATCGTATAGACGGCCGCGAAAATCTGCCGCAGGGAGCCGCAATCGTCGCCGCCAATCATCAGTCGATGTGGGAGACGATTGCGCTGTATGCGATTTTGAAACGCCCGACCATGGTTTTCAAAAGAGAGCTTTTGAGGATACCGGTTTATGGCTGGTGGGCCAGGGCGAGCGGCGTGATGCTTGATCGCGAAGCGGGCGCCAAGGCCATTCGCGCCTTGCGCGAAGCGACCGCCGAGCGGCTTAGCCGTGGCGATCAGATTGTCATCTTCCCGGAAGGAACGCGTGGACCTCCCGGCGGGCTTTTGCCGCTTCTGCCGGGCGTCGCCGGCGTCTACCTCGTCGCCAATGCCCCAGTAACGCCTGCGGTTCATGATTCAGGGTCCTTCTGGCGACACCCCGGGTTGGCGAAAACGCCCGGAGCGATCACTCTCAGGATTCTTCCGGCCATTCCTCCTGGCTTGCCGCGCCGGGAATTTATGACGCGACTGGAAACGGCTCTGTCGAGCGCATTGCCGACGAGCCCAGGCGACGTTTGCAAACCGGAGGCTGCGTGACCCGCGCAAGCCGCACACTTCTCTGGGCGCCGTTCATCGTCGCGGGCGTCATTCTCGCGGGTTGGTTTGTCATTTGGCGCGCCGGCGCTGACGCGATGCGCAATGCGATTTCTGATTTTGCGGCGTCGCAAAGGCCGTCAGGGGCGGTCTTCACCTACCAGCCGATGCGCGCCAGGGGATTTCCGTTTTTCCTCCGCGGCGAGCTTGGCGCAGTGTCATATGGGCGAGGGAAATGGCGTTGGGACTTTGAGGCGATCTATCTCCACGCGACCCCTTGGTCGCCGAACCGCATCGTCGTCTCGATGGGGCCATCGATACGCCTCAGCGAACCGGGCGGAATTTGGACGATCAAGGCCGACAGCGCGCGCGCCAGTGTCGAAGCGGCGGCGGGCGGATGGCTTTTCAAGGCGGAGGCCGCATCCCTTGGCGGCGTCAAAGACGATACGTCGGTGGCAACGGGGCGCGGCGTGATCAACATCATGCCGGACTCAAACGACGTTGGCGCCTATTCCGTCAGCTTCCGTCTGTTCGACACGACTCTGGAGAACAATCGTGGCGAAACCCAAATCGCGCGGCTAGACGGCGCGCTGATCGTCGATCCTGACCTGCGCCGGGTCACAATTCGCGGCATCGACAGCGAGATCGGCGCCGCGCGCGCGCAGTTGTCGGGCGCTGTCGCCGTTGACAGCGAAGGCTTTCTCGAAGGGACGCTCGCGGCGACGCTCACCAACCCCTCCGCTCTTGCGGAGACCCTGCGGGTCTTCGGCGCCGTCAAATCGGATGATTCACGCGCAATTGAAGCGGGACTCGCGCTCATCGCCGCTGGCGGCGGCGGAAAAATAGCGGCGCCGCTGGTTTTTTCGGAGGGAGAAGCGAAACTCGCGGGCGCGAAGATCGGCAAAGCGCCGAAAATCGGTCATCCGTAAGCGGCGGCGCCCATCATCGGCCCGCGCATGCGTTCGCTGACAAGACGCGCGAACTCGTCGATGTAAATTGAACCTTCCGGCGTCTTCTGGACGAGGACAATTCGCCGGTCCGTCTCATCGCGCACGCGCCGGACGAAGCCGAGGATCGACAACGCGTCCAGCGCGCGGCTGATCGCTGGTTTGGGGACGCCGAGTTCGCGGGCGAGCGCCCGAACCGTGTGCGGGCCCGAGTTCAAATAGACAGTCAAAAGTATCGCCCATTGGCGCATGGAGAGATCGGGCCCGTCGCTACGGACCGAATCCGTAAGCACGTCGCGCCAGTTGGACAGGATCGAAGTCAGAATCGAACTTGCAGCCATCGTTCGCCAAAAATCGGTGGTTCGCCAATTCTTGCAACCGTTCGGCCGAAAAGGGCAAGCGCCTATGAAAAGTTGTGCGCCTCGAGCGCGGCGTAGAGCGCGCGAATCACTTGCGCTTCTCCGCCGGCGGGCCTGCCCGGCGCCGGTTTCGCCCGCCAGGCGTAAATGTCGAAATGGCCCCAGACCGCGTCCTCGGGCGCGAAGCGTTTCAGGAACAGCGCGGCGATCACCGAGCCCGCGAACGAGCCGCCCGGCGAATTGTTAAGATCGGCGACCGGGGAGGAGAGCGACGACGCATAGGGCTTCCATAGCGGCATGCGCCACATCGGATCGTGCACCGCTTGCGAGGCTTCGATTACCGTTCGGGCAAATGGATCATCGTCGCAGTAAAATGGCGGCAGTTCCGGCCCCAGCGCGACGCGCGCCGCGCCAGTAAGCGTCGCCAGCGTGATCACTATCTGCGGCTTAGCTTCGGCGCCGAGCGTCATGGCGTCAGCGAGAACGAGCCGGCCTTCGGCGTCCGTATTGCCGATTTCCACGGTAAGGCCCTTCCGGCTGCGAATGATGTCGCCCGGCCGGAAAGCGTTGCCGGCGATCGCGTTTTCCACGGCCGGAATGATGACGCGAAGATGAAGGTCGAGCTTTGCCTCCATGATCATTCGCGCAAGTCCGAGCGCGTTAGCGGCGCCGCCCATATCTTTCTTCATGAGCGACATGCCTTCAGCGCCCTTGATGTCGAGACCGCCCGAATCAAACGTGACGCCTTTGCCGACCAGTGTTACGCGGGCTGCGTCTGGTCGGCCCCATTCGAGATCGATCAGGCGTGGCGCGATCGCCGCGGCGCGGCCGACCGCGTGAATGAGCGGAAAATTCTGTTCAAGAAGGTCGTCGCCTGCGACAACAGAAACGCGTGCGCCATGGGTCGCGGCGAGCGCGCGCGCTTCGCGCTCGAGCGCGTCGGGGCCCATGTCGGCTGCGGGCGTGTTGACGAGATCGCGCACAAAGCCCGTCGCCGTCGCCTCGCGCCGCGCTTGTCGCGTATCAAGCCCTTCGGGCGCGATGAGCCGCGCGGAAGGCGATTTCGCCGCCTTGTAGCGGTCGAAGCGATAGGCGCCGAGGAGCCAGGCGAAACACTGCGCCGCATCGGCGCCGTCAATCCGGTAGTCACCTTCGGGAAGTTTTTCCGCGCCCGTTGCGGCAGCGAAGGGATCGAATCCGTCGCCGACGCCGATCAGCGCGCCTTCTCGCGCGCAAAGCACGGAACCGATCTCCCCGGAAAAATTGTTGAAGCGCGCGAGCGAAGCGAGCGCTTCGGGCCCGCGCGCCAGATCGTCCGATTTCTCGCGAATCAGAAAAACAGGCAGCGCGTTTTTCCAGCGCGACGGCTCATGCTCGATCAAAACGTCGGCGATCACGAAACGCTCCGTTAACGAACCTTTTCGCGCCGTGAAAATGCGGCGCCCGTCAGAGTTAAACCTTTATTGAAGAGATTTCGCAATCATCTGCCGCGATCAATTCGTCTGTGAGGACTCCGCCATGACCGTCAAGCTCTCCGCCCTGCGCGCCGGCGCCGCCGTCAGCGTAATTCTGCTTTCCGCCTGCGCGTCCAGCGGCAAAGAGCTGACCGCCGACGGTCAAAGCGTCAATTATAGGGACGAGATCGGCGTCTTCACCGATCCGTCGGCGAACGCCGACATGGATCCGATCGCGGCGGCGTCCTTCTGGGGCTCCAAATACGATCAGAACCCTCGCGATGTTAATGCGGCGGTCGCCTATTCGGCGGCGCTCCGGAAGATCCGTTCGAACGAAGAAGCGGTGAAGGTCATCACCCGCGCGGCGAACGCCAACACCGAACACGCCGGCGCCAATCTCGAAGCGGGCCGCGCGCTTGTCGAGGCGGGCCGCGCCTTTGAGGCCGTCCGCTATATCGAAAAAGCCGCGGAGCTTAATCCACAGGACTGGCGCACCTTGTCTGCCTTCGGCGTCGCGCTCGACCAGATCGGCGAACACAAGCTCGCGCGCTCGAAATATGACGTCGCACTGACGCTAACGCCGGGCTCGCCGCTTGTTCTCAACAATAAGGGCCTCTCCTACGCGCTCGACGGCGACCTTTCTAGCGCCAAGCAGACGTTGCGCGCCGCCGTTGGCGCGCGGGGCGCAGATGCGCGCGTGCGCCAGAACTTGGCGCTTGTGCTCGCGCTTAAGGGCGAGATGAGCGAGGCTGAACGTCTCGCGCGCTCGGACCTGCCGCCGCAAGTCGCCGATCAGAACATCGACTATTTCCGGGCGCTGGTGAACCAGCCGGCCTATTGGCAGGAGTTCGCCGCTGACGACGTCGAAACGCCGACCTTCGACGACAAGCCGGCGCCGAAAAAGGCGGCGGCGAAGGAAGATCCCGCGCCGATGCTGAAAGAAAGCGCTGCGCCCGCGACGCCCGTCGCGGCCCCGGCGCTCAAGGAAGCCGCGACCCCCGTCACGCCCGCCTCGGCTGAAGAGGCCGCGCCGATGCCGCTTCTCAAGGGCAGCGAATAGCCGCAAGACCATTCCAAGCGAAGAAGCCGCCCTCGGGCGGCTTTTTTTAAGCGAAGGCGTAGGGCCCCCCGCGTTCGAGCGCGCGTTTATAGGCGGCGCGCGCCTGCAGCTTTTCGACATACGCCTTGAGCCGTGCCGGCTTCACGGCCGCCGGCGCCCGCTGCAAGGCGGCCTCGGCCGGAAAACTCATCATGATATCAGCGCCCGTCAGGTCGCTACCAGCGAGGAACGCCGACTTGCCGAGCTCGGCGTCGAGATAGCCGAACAAGGCCGCGATCGTATGATCGAGATAGCCGTCACGCACAGCCTGCGTGAGCTTCTTCGCGATCGGCTTGGCGAAGAACGGCATCGGCGCCGATTCCATGCGGCCAAGAAACAGCGTCAACACGAGCGGGGGCATGTAAGACCCCTCCGCCGCATGCATCCAATAGCGATAGCGCCGCCAATCCGGGGTGCCTCGCGCCGGGGCAAGACGCCCTTGCCCATGCGTATCGATGATGTGTTCGACGATTGCGCCGGTCTCGGCGATAACTGCGCCGCCATCGTCGATGACGGGCGATTTGCCGAGCGGGTGAACCTTCAAGAGCTCCTTCGGCGCAAGATTGGTTTTCTTGTCGCGCTCATAGCGTTTGACGTCATAGGCGATCCCGAGTTCCTCCAGCAGCCAAAGGACGCGCTGCGAGCGCGAATTTTCGAGATGATGGACGATGATTGTCAATGCTGATTCCTTTCAAAGTCACGGACGATTCCCGACTTACGGATCGCGGACTTCAGCTCTTTCGAATTGAGCAGAACCGGACCATTTGGCGGAACAATAGTTGCTCTTTCTCTGCTAATGGGAACAAATCGGATCTCCTCCTCTAATCCAAATTTCGTCGGCTTGAAGAACAACGCTCGTTCGAAAGACTCTTGTCGCCTAGATTCGTTTTCGATGTCCGGTAAGGAAACTTCAAGTCGGCGGTCTTCATAAAGCACCCGACGCATGTGCACCGCATCGACATTTAACTCCGGGAATTTTTCTTGGAGGGCGTGAAGAATACCGAGCGCGAGCAAGCCCGAGTCGTATTCTACATAGGCAGTGTAATTCTCATTAGCTTCATAACCCAACTCATGATCGCCGTTTAAGATGCGGAGGTGCCGCGGCGACCAGTACGGACCGTCCGAAGCGCAATAAACGAAACAGTCGAATTTACAGAAAACTGCGAGCGCGCCTCCCGGCGGGCTGTCGGAAACTCTAATATTATGAAAGCGATGCGTGCCTATTCTTAGCTCACGGATATTTAGGGGCCCTCGGATGAATTCGGTGGCTTGGCCTTCAAATGGGTCGGAAAGTGCGCCGCCGCTAGTACCCCGTTCTTGGCGGCTGAATTTGGCGACCGAGCCCAAAAGTAGCGATCCTTCCCGGATTGACTCCAGAAATCTTGCGTCGGAGTGCTTCGTAACAACCAGCGGCGGCGCCATTAGAACCCTAAAATATGACGCCGAGCGCGTCTTTTGAAAAGTCTTTCAGTTCGTCGACGCGGCCGGCCCTCACTTTTTCCGCCCACTGAGGATCCTGCAATAGGGCGCGCCCGACCGCGATGAGATCGAAGTCGCCCCGCTCCATCATTTCAACAAGTCGGTCAAGGGAAGCGGGCTTCGACACTTCCCCGCCGTAAGTGGCGGTGAACTCGCCGGACAGGCCGACCGAGCCGACGGAAATCGTCGGTTTGCCCGTCAGTTTCTTCGCCCAGCCCGCGGCGTTCAGGTCAGAGCCGTCAAACGCCGGTTCCCAGAAGCGGCGCTGCGAGCAATGAAAGGCGTCAATCCCCGCCTCGACGAGCGGCGCAAGCCACTGCTCAAAATCGTGCGGGGTCTGCGCGGCCTTTGCGGCGAAATCCTGCTGCTTCCATTGCGAGATGCGAATGAGCAACGGGAAGTCCGGCCCGACTTTTTTCCGTGCGCGGCGGATGATTTCAGCCGCCACGCGGGTGCGGCCGTCCCAGCCGCCGCCCCATTTGTCGGTTCGGAGATTGGTCTTGTCCCAGAAGAAGCTGTCGATGAGATAGCTGTGCGCGCCGTGGAACTCAGCGCAGGAAAAGCCGGCCTCTTTCGCAGCGACGGCCGCGGCGACGAATTCTTCGATCGCCGTTTCGATCTCGGCGTCCGTCATCGGCTCCCAAAGCGGGGCCTTGTCCGGAACCTTGAGGCCTGACGCCGACCAGGAGGGGATGTCCGGATGCGGAGATTTCGCTGGGTTGCGATAGGGGCCTTCGTGCCAGATCTGGATGCCCATCAGGCCACCGGCGGCGTGGACGCCGTCGGCGACTTTCTTCCAGGCCGCCTTGGCGGCCGGTGTCACGATGTCAGGCACATTCGGCGTCCCGTCCGCTGTCGTGGTGTTCGGATGAACGCCCTCTGAAAGAATAAGGCCGACGCCGCCCTCGGCGCGCCGCCGGTAATAGGCGGCGACGTCTTCGCCCGGGACTTTTCCCGGCGAGAACGACCGCGTCATCGGCGCCATAACGATGCGGTTCGGCAGCGCCAGGGGCCCGAGCCGAAAGGGCTTGAACAGGATATCGACGGGTCGTGACATGGGAACTCCAGGAGGCGGGAGCTTCAATGCTACCCGCGCCCGCGAGGTCCCGCACCCCCGGCGCGCAGCATGGCGCTAGGTCAAAAAGTCCCTATAAGCCGCCGCATGAAGTTCCTAGATCGCGCAAAAATCTACATCGCGAGCGGCGCGGGCGGCGCGGGCTGCCTCTCGTTCCGGCGCGAGAAATTCATCGAGATGGGCGGACCCAACGGCGGCGACGGCGGTCGCGGCGGGCATGTGTTCGCGGAGGCGGTCGAGAACCTAAACACCCTGATCGACTTTCGCTACCAGCAGCATTTCGAAGCAAAGAATGGACGTCCAGGCGAGGGGTCGAACCGCACCGGCGCGGACGGCGCGGACCTTGTCATCAAGGTGCCGGTCGGCACGCAGATTTTTGAGGAAGACGAGGAAACGCTCATCGCCGATCTCGACAAACCCGGCGAGCGAGTCCTACTCGCCAAAGGCGGCAATGGCGGCTTCGGCAACGCGCTTTTCAAATCCTCAACCAATCGCGCGCCGATGCGCGCGAATTCCGGCCAGCCGGTTGAGGAACGCACCGTCTGGCTGCGGCTGAAACTGATCGCCGATTTCGGTCTCGTCGGCCTGCCGAACGCCGGCAAATCGACTCTGCTTGCGGCGGTGACGGCGGCGCGGCCGAAGATCGCCGATTATCCGTTCACGACGCTTCACCCAGGACTCGGCGTCGTTCGCCTCAACGAAGGCGAAAGTTTCGTGCTAGCCGACATTCCGGGGCTCATTGAAGGCGCGCATGAGGGCGCGGGAATCGGCGATCGCTTCCTCGGCCATGTCGAACGCTGCGCCGCGATTGTGCATCTAGTCGATGGGACGTCGGAGGATGTAGCGGGCGATTACCGCACGGTGCGCGGCGAACTTGTCGCTTATGGCGGCGGCCTTACAGAAAAGCCCGAAATCCTTTGCCTCAACAAGATTGACGCGCTCGACGAAATGACGCGAAAGGCGCGCCTTAAGTCCTTGTCAAAAGCGGCTGGCCGTCCGGCGCGCGCGATTTCTGGCGTCTCCGGCGCAGGGCTGAAGGAACTCCTTCGCGATCTTATGACCATCAAGAACGGCGGCGCGCTCAGCGAGACCGACGGGCTACAGCCGACCGAGTGGACGCCGTGATTCCGCAACGGCACGACACCTCGCGCGTCGGCCTGCTCGGCGGATCCTTCAACCCGGCGCATGAAGGGCACCGCGAGATCTCCCTCCTTGCGCTGAAGCGTCTCTCGCTCGACGCCGTATGGTGGCTTGTCTCGCCTGCCAATCCGCTGAAAGACTCCGCCGACTATGCGCCCTATGAAGAGCGCCTCAGAATTGCGCGTAAATCGGCTGATCACCCGCGCATCATCATCTCGAACTTTGAGGAGCGAAAGGGCCTTCAGTATACGGTCGATACGCTGGAGACGTTGCGCTCGTTGTGGCCGCAGATCGATTTCGTCTGGCTGATGGGCGCCGACAGCCTCGCGACGTTCCATCGCTGGCGCGAGTGGCGGAAGATCGCGAGCCTTGCCCCGATCGCAGTCTTCAATCGACCGGGCTACGAAACGGCGTGGCGGACGGCGCCTGCCGCTGAAGACCTCGCCGCCTTTCGTATCGAGGAAAGCGAGGCCGGCGATCTTGCGCGCCTTGAACCCCCGGCCTGGGCCTTCTTCGGCGAGCCCCAAAATCCTTTGTCCTCGACCGCGATCCGGGCGAACGGCGGGCCGTCATATCCCTGAAATCCTTCGACCTTTCCGGCGAGGTTGGCGAAACGCTCCGGCGCGCCTAGATTGGTTGATGCGGGCATTGATCCCGCGGCGACGAGGAGAAACCGTTCTGACGACCGACCATCGACCGGCGCGCCCCACAGCCCCCGCGCTCGCCATCGTCCCGCTTGCCGGCGCGCCTGAGCCCAAGGCCGCCCGCGCGGATAAATCCGAAGCCAAAAAGTTAGCCGACCTGCCCGCGGAACAGCGCGGCGCAGCGACGCTTGCCATCATTCAGGCGCAGCTCGACGACGACAAGGCCGAAGACATTGTCACGATCGATCTTTGCGGGAAGACCGACATCGCCGATGCGATGGTCGTCGCCTCGGGCCGCTCCGCGCGCCATGTCGGCGCGATGGCGGACAAGATCGTCAAGAAGTTGAAAGAGTCAGGCTTCGGCCGCGCCCGCATGGAGGGCGCGCCCGCCTGCGATTGGGTGTTGATCGACGCTGAGGACGTGATCGTTCACCTTTTCCGTCCCGAAGTTCGCCAGTTCTACAATCTCGAGCGCATCTGGTCGGAAACGGCGCGGGCGCCCGTCCGGCCCGACGCCTGACCCTGCGCCATGCGCGTTACCGTCGCGGCGGTCGGTCGGCTGCGCGGCGGCCCTGAAGGCGACCTGATCGAAAGCTATGCCGCGCGCATTCGCGGCGCGGGGCGCGCGATCGGCATCACTGCATTCGACATTCGCGAGGTCGAGGCGCCGAAATCCTTGTCAGGCGAAAAGCGCCAGGAACGCGAAAGCGCGCTGCTGGCGGAGGCGGCGCCGGCTGCGCGCCGCATCGCCCTCGACGAGCGTGGCGACATCGTCTCGAGCGCGGAGTTCGCAGCGCGCATGGCGCGCTGGCGCGACGACGGCGCCGCCGAGATCGCCTATCTGATCGGCGGGGCGGACGGCCACCATGCCTCATTGCAGGTCGAAGCGCGCTTCGCTTTCGGGAGGGCGACCTTTCCGCACCTTCTTGTTCGTGTGATGCTGGCAGAACAGATCTATCGCGCCGTGACTATTTTGTCCGGCCACCCCTATCATCGCGCATGATTCGCCTTGTCGCCATCTTCGCCCTTGTTTTTGCGCTCGCCGGCGCAGCACCGGCGCTTGCTCAATCGGGCAAGCAGGAACGCGAACTTGCGGACGTCGAAAAGAAACTAAAAGAGCGCCGGACCGAGGAAACGCGCCTGCGCGACGAAGCGAAGGCGCGTGAAAAAGAGGTGGCGGCGCTCCGTCACCGGATGATCGAAGCGGCGGACGCGCTGCAGGACGCCGAACGACGCATCGCGGAGATCAATAGCGAGACTGCGCGGCTTGAAGGGGAAGAGAAAGAGATTTCGCAATCTCTCGGCGCCCAGCAGGCCTCGCTCGGCGATGCGCTTGCCGCGCTGCAATCGATCGAACGTGCCCGGCCGCCGGCGCTTCTCGTCTCGCCGGAAGACGCTGCGCACGCTGCGCGCACGGCGATGCTCCTTGCGGATGTGACGCCGCAGATCGAAGCGCGCGCGGCGGCGCTGAAGGAAACCCTGACGCGTCAGACAACGGTGCGAGAAGCGCTTGAGCAAGAGCGCGCCGATTTTGAACAAACAAATGAGGAGGTGGCCCAGCGACGCGCGCTGCTGGCCGACCTACTCCAGCAAAAACAGCAGGAGCGCAGGACGGCCGAGCGGCTCGCCAAGGCGGCGCAGAGCGAAACGGCCGCGCTGGCCGCTCGTGCCGACTCGCTTCGCGGCATCCTTAACCGCCTTGAAAAGCTGGCTCGGGTTGTCGCGCCCCGGCGAAAGCCGCCGCCGCCGCCTTCGCCTGGCCGCCTCGCCCCCTCGCCAAGGATCGATCCCCCAGAAACGCCCGCGACAAGACGCGAGGCCTATCGCCCGGCGAAAGCTTTCGCGTCCGCCCGGGGAGCGCTTAGGGCCCCTATTGCCGGAAATGTGATCGGCCGTTTCGGCGCTTCGCGGCCCGAGGGGGGCAAATTCGAAGGGTTAAGATACGCCGCCGGTTCCGGCGCCATCGTCACCGCTCCGTTCGAAGGCAGCGTCTCTTTCGCCCGCCAATGGGGGCCCATCGGCAATCTGATCGTTCTGGACGTCGGCGGAGGCTACCATATACTCTTGCTCGGGGTCGGAGCCTTTCTGGTGGAGGAAGGCCAGACTGTGAAGGCAGGCGAGCCCGTCGCTGCGATGAGCGGAGCGGGCGCTGAACTAGATCTTGAGATTCGCAAGAACGGCGATCCCGTTAACCCGTCCTTGTGGCTCTCCGAGAATGCTGGTGCTGACGGGTCGTCGTGACCGTTTGCGCTGCAGTTGGGTGTTGTGCGCGATGAAAGAACAAGGTGCCGAATGACGAAAATTGAGTCCCTCGAGAAAAGACCCCGTAACCGTAAGATGTTCGCAAGCGCCGCGTCTGCGGGCGCGCTCGCCGCGGCGGCGCTAGGGGGAGCTCTCGTGACGGCCGCCGTTCTTTCGGCGGGCTTCGCCCGGTCTACTATTTCGGCCGATACATTTCGCCAGCTGGACCTTTTTGGCGAGGTCTTCGAACAAGTATACGAGAACTATGTAGAGCGGCCGGAAGACGCCAAACTCGTCAAGGGCGCCATCGACGGCATGTTGTCGGAACTCGATCCGCATTCGAGCTACATGACCGCTGAAGATTTCACGCGAATGCAGGAGCAGACGCGAGGCAGCTTCGCTGGACTTGGGATCCAGGTTCAAATGGACAATGAAGGTCCCGACAAAGGCTATGTAAAAGTCATCGCGCCGATTGACGACACGCCGGCGCAGCGCGCCGGAATGCAGCCGCAGGACATTATTACCGAAATTGACGGCGTCGAAGTCCTCGGCATGACGATTGACGAGGCGATTGAAAAACTGAAGGGCGCGAAGGGCACGCCGGTCGAAATCGCCGTTGTCCGTGACCGGACGAAACCCTCGTTTAAATTGAAGCTGGTTCGCGACATCGTGCGCGTGCCGGCGGTAACGCACCGCGTCGAAGGTAATTTCGGGTTTATTCGCGTCACGAACTTCTCGGAGCAGACGGAAGACGGGCTGCTCAAAGCGCTAAAGTCTCTCGACAAGGCGATTCCGGGAGGGCCGAAGGGATACGTACTCGATTTGCGCTCAAATCCTGGAGGACTTCTCGACCAGGCGGTGGCCGTGTCGGACGCGTTCCTCGAAGGCGGCGAAATTGTTTCGACGCGTGGGCGGAATCCGAAGGACACGTTGCGCGAAATGGGCTCGCCCGGCGACCTCGCCAAGGGGAAACCGATCGTCGTTCTGATCAATGGCGGGTCTGCGTCAGCATCCGAAATCGTCGCTGGCGCGCTGCAGGACCGAAATCGCGCCCTGCTGCTCGGCACGCAATCGTTCGGCAAGGGCAGTGTGCAGACCGTCATCCCGCTCCAAAACGGATTGCAGGGCGCACTGCGCCTGACGACCGCGCGTTATTTTACGCCGTCGGGCCGTTCCATTCAGGCGCACGGCATCGACCCCGACATTGCGATGCCCGTAAAGTATCCGGGACAGGAAGAGCCGACTGGAGAACGTCCTTCGGAGGCGAGCTTGCCGGGCGCGCTTGACGTTAAAAAGGAAGACAAAGACGCGAAAGGCGGCGACAAGCCGGCGGTTGCGCCTTTCATGTGTCATTTCGAGAAAGGCGAAGACGGCAAGCCAAACGAGAACGAGCCGCACGATTGTCAGCTTGACCGTGCGCTATCGATCCTTGCCGATACGACCGCTTATCGCTCAGCGCTCGCGGATGCCTCTGCGTCGCGCCAGTCCGCCGCCCAATAAAGGGACTTTGGACGCCAAATCGCCAACGCCCCGCCTGAAGGCGGGGCGTGCTTTTTTGGCTTTTAGCGCTTGTCCGGCACGATCATCTTTTCCAATCGTTAACCGTGATCTTTCTAGGGTGCGCCGAAAGATGGAGCCGCAGCCTTGCGGCGAGGGATTGGTCTTGTGCGGATCGGCGGGCGTCGGTTCAAGTTGCCGGTGGTGTCGCGGCTATCGCTGGCTTGGCTCGCTTTTGTAGCGCTCGCCGGCAGCGTCGCTGTCTACACCGCGTCGGACGACGGGCGCCGCCGTTCAGCAATCGCCATGACGGTTGAAGGCATCGAACGCATCGCGCCATTGGCGGACGGCCGCGCCTCAATCGCCGACAAAATCGAGCGTCAGGCCTATGGTCGCGAAGCGACAGCGGCTCTGACCGCCGCTTCGGCCGGCGAAGCGTTCGGGGACGACGCCGAAGACGTCCTTTCCGGCATCGAATCCGGCACCTTAGCCTACGCCGATCCGGCGGCTGACATCGTCATTACTGTTGACGGATCGCCGGCGAGGGCGATTGACGCAACGCCGTCGCTCGCCTCCCTTTCCTCGGCGAGAATCGCTGAACCGGACGCCGCGCTGCTCCAGCGTACAGCCTACGGAAAGGCGCCGCGCATCGCCGAAGATGGACGACGCGCCGCCAGATTTTATGCCCGGCCCTTCGCAGCGGGTGACGACCCTAATGTCGCGCTGATCGTCGGCGGGCTTGGCCTCAATCGCGCGGTTACCGAACGCGCGATTGAGGAATTGCCGCCGAGCGTTACGCTCGCTTTCGCGCCCTACGCCAAAGATCTCGACTTCTGGGCGAAGCGCGCGCGCGAAGCAGGCCGCGAATTCATGATTGAACTGCCGATGGAGAATCGCAGCGGCGAAGGCGAAGCGCTTGGGCCTGCGACGCTGCTGACCTCGCGGAGCGCACAACAGAATCTGCAGCGCCTCGACTGGATCCTGAGCCGCGCTGAAGGCTATTTCGGAGTCACCAATTACCTCGGGGCGCATTTTAGTGCGAATCGCGCTGCGCTCGATCCGGTCCTGGAGCGCGTTGCCGGGGCGGGCCTTGCGTACATTGACGATACGGGCGCCCTAAGGGGCCGAAAGGTTGGCGGGGCGGCTACCGTCAGCCGACTGATAGATCCGGGCTTCGGCGCGCAAAAAGGCCTTACTGCGCGCGACCTAGACAGTCTTGAGAAACTCGCTGCGCGCAATGGCGACGCGCTGGGAAAGACTTACGTGAACGCCGATACGCTCGATACGATCGTTGAATGGGCGAACGGGCTCCCGTCTCGGGGCCTTGCGCTGGCGCCCGCTTCGGCGGTGCTCGCCATGCGTGCTGGCGACAGCTAAAAGGGCTGTTCGTCGCTTTGAAGGCTTGCGCCGGCCATGCTTGTCGATGACGCCATGAAGTCATACCGCCCAAATGTCGGCGTCGTTCTTTTCAACCGGCGCGGCGAAGTGTTCGTCGGGCGGCGTGTCGGCGATTTCGAGATTGTCGGCGAAAGCGCGGGAGAATTCCGCTGGCAGTTTCCGCAAGGCGGTGTCGATCAACAAGAAGATATCGCTGCGGCCGCGCTTCGTGAACTCAGAGAAGAAACTGGCGTCGTTTCCGCGCGTCTTCTTGCATTGACCCCCGGGTGGCTCGTCTATGATTTCCCGGCGGAATACGCCAAACGCGGCTGGCGCGGACAACGCCAGAAATGGGCGGCTATGCTGTTTGAGGGAGAGGATGGAGAGATCAATCTCGACGCTGACGACCACCAAGAGTTCGACGAATGGCGCTGGGTGGAGTTTGAGGAAGCGCCGTCGCTGATCGTGCCTTTCAAACGCGCAGTTTATGAGGAGATCGTGGCGGCTTTCGCACCCTTGCGCGATTACATTAGGGACAATGCGTCGACGCCTTGCGTTGTAAGGCGGTAGGCGCGACAATCTTGACGCTTATGCTTGCGTCGATCGACCAATCGTCAGGGCGGCCAAACCCGGACGCCGTGGCTTTCACCCGGGAAGAGCTATCTTCCATTCTTGGGCTCTATGGCCAGTTCGTTGCGGCGGGCGAGTGGCGCGACTACGCGATCGATCACCTCAAGGACGCGGCGATATTCTCGGTATTCCGCCGCGCGGCGGAAACTCCAATCTATCGCATAGAAAAGCAGCCTGCCCTTGCAGCCCGTCAGGGCGCATATGCGATCGTTTCAATGTCAGGGGTGATCCTTAAAAGGGGGAAGGATCTCGCGCAGGTGCTAAGGCTGTTTGACCGCCAGCGGTTGCGGCTGGCCGACTAAGCCGGCCCTGTTCCCAAAAATTAGCGCCCGCCAAAAGAACTCGCTTCGCGCAGTCGATCTTTGCGCCGTTATCTAAAAGCGGTCCTCGTCGCCAAGGATCAGCCCGCCGTCGCTGGGCCGTCCCGTCGGGTCTTTGCACTGCTGCCAACCCTGCCGCCATCCCGCGCGATAAGCCTTGTCATTGTCGAACGCGTCGGCGTCCCGATGCCGCTTGGTCGAAAAGCTTTTATCCTCTTCCTGGGCGGTGGCGCAGCCGTCGCCGTATCCGGCGACAAAACCCGGATCATCGGTCAGCCCGATATCGGAGGCGCACCCAGCAAGGCCAGCAAAAGCGGCGGCGGCGAGAGCTCTTTTCACCCGGACATCCCCTAAACGGCATTAGTCGGGCGGAACCTAGCAGCCCGGTCCGACGCTGTCTTTCGGTAAATCGACGGGTCCTGCAATCCCCCGTTAACGGTGTTGCCCCTAAAACCCGGAGGCTCGATCGAAGGATGACGCAGGGCCAATGGCGACGCTCGAAACGGCGACAGAGGACGAGGACGAAGGCCCACTGCCCAACGAGACTGGGCTGACGCCGGAACCCGGCAAGGGGTTTTCCGCGCGTGACGCGCTCGTCCGGAAGCTCCTCGATATCGTCGTCCTGCCGGCAGCGAAATTGACCGCCAATGAGCGATCCCTGGTCGCGGACCTGATGCTCCAGCTCCTCGACAAGGTTGATGAAGACGTGACATTCGAAGTTGCGCGCCGCATCGCCCGCGTCACCGAGGCGCCGAATTCGCTTCTGCGGGTGTTGCTTCTCTCAGAACCGAGGATCGCTGAACCGATCATCCGTCGCACAGAGCCTGTGCCGGAAGCCCTTCTGATCGAATGCGCGCATCATGGCAAAACAGCGCATCGCGAGATGATCGCGCGACGACTTGATCTTACGACGTCGTTGGCCGACGTCATTCTCGAGTTCAAAGAGCCGGAAGTCGCCAAGCTGCTTCTGCGTCGTGATGAATTCACTTTCTCGCCGAACGCGATTGATCTTCTCGTCAGCTTGTCGCCGGCGGATACCGAAACGCAAGCGCTTCTGCTTCGCCGGCGCGAACTGGAGCCGGCGCACGGCTTTATGATGTTCTGGTGGGTGAGCGCTGAGAACCGCAAGCGCATTCTGGCGCGGTTCGCGCTTGACCGCACGATCATTCAAGATTCGGTGCAGGACCTTTATCCGCTTGTGTTCCGCGGCCCTGGCGCCGATCCGCTTGTCAAGGAAATCCTTGTCATGCTCGACCGTCGCCACCGCCCGCGCGGCGTCAACGGCGAGCCTGTGTCGATGGACGTCGTCATCAAGACGATGGTCGCCGCGCGAAAGTACCCCGCACAAGAAATCATCATGGCGACCGGAATGATCGCCGGCGTCAGCCGTGAGCTTGTCGCGCGCATATTGCGCGATCCCGGCGTCGAGCCCTTCGCTGTCATGTGCAAGAGTCTCGGTCTGCCGCGTGCGGAGTTCTACAACATACTCCTTCAGAAAGCGGGCGAGAACCCGCTATCGGAAGAGCGTGCTGAGGAGCTGCTTGGCGTTTTCGACTCGCTTGCCCGCGATTTTGCGCGCGCGGTCCTTCGGTATTGGGACTGGGACGGAAATCCCCGCATCGCGCGCATCACGCGACTGCTCGGCCTCGTCGAAGACGTCACCATCAGCCTTTAAGCGCCGCTTAAGCGCTTTTCGATATGGTTCGTGCAGCGCCGGTCGCGGCCTTGCGTATTTTGGCTGCTTCCGGCGCGACTTGCTTATGAAACGTTGCGACGGGCGATCAACATTTAGTCGAATTCGAGGCGAGTTCGGAGCGTCGAATTAACGACAGCTGCGTACTCTAGGCTTCAGGGCTTGGTCCCGGCGAAAGATTTCAAGGAGGACGCATGCTGGCGTCGATGCGCGTAATAGTCTTCGCATCGCAAAAGGGGGGTTCGGGCAAGACCACGTTGTCCGGCCACATTGCGGTCGAAGCGGGTCGCGCGGGGGCAGGTCCCGTTGCGCTCATTGACACCGACCCGCAAGGGTCGCTCGCGAAATGGTGGAACGTGCGGCAGGATCCGCAGCCCGCTTTCATTCAGTCAGTTTTCTCAAATCTCTTCCACGATCTAGATCGTGCGCGCGACGAAGGATTCCGTCTTGTCGTGATCGACACGCCGCCGGCGGTGACACGCGCCATTTCCGAGGTCGTCGGTTTCGCCGACCTCGTTGTGGCTCCGACGCGACCATCGCCACACGACCTGCGGGCTGTCGGGCCGACCGTTGACATCGCACAAGCGCGGAACAAGCCGCTTGTTTTCGTCGTTAACGGCGCGACGCCGAAATCGCGCATCACGTCAGAAGCAGCTATCGCGCTTTCCCAGCACGGCACGGTGGCGCCCACCGTCATCCATCACCGGGTGGACTACGCCGCCTCGATGATCGATGGACGCACGGTGATGGAGATCGATCCTTACTGCAAATCAGCGCAGGAGGTTAGCGAGCTCTGGCAGTATCTTGATAGGCGTTTGAAGCGCGCGGAAGGCGGGTACCGCCAGGGCGAGGAAAGTAGCGCCGCGGCCCAAACCGCCGCGCAGAACAGAGTGTTCGGCCGCCGCGCCGCGCAATAGGAAAAGCCTTCAACAAAGCGCTGCCGCAGGCGGAGAGCGATGAGCAGGAAATCAGGCGCTCAGGCGGGCGAAGGCAAACTCGAGAGCCGGTTCGCCGCGCTGACATCGGGGCTGCTCGCGCGAAAAGGTCAGGCGGCGCCCTCGAACTCGCCGATTGTCGATCCTGCAGATGAAACAGAGGCGTTTACGCCCGGCAACGCGCTGATTCCCAGGAAAAATGCGCCGAAAGAGAACAAAGTCAAACCGCCGGCCTTGTCGCCGTTGTCAACCGCGCCGCGCGCCGCATCAATTTCTTCGCATTCTTCGCCGGCGCTCCAGCGTCCTGCAACCCTTGCTCAGCCTGCAAAACCGGCAGCAAAGCCTGCGGCCGCGCCGACATCTTCGACTGCTCCCAAACCTCAAACGAAGGTCGATCCTTCCCCAACGCCGTCGCCCATTACAATCATCAACGAGCGCAGCTTCGAAGCGGGGTACCCTAACAATCCGACCGCAGAAGAGATTGCCGCCATCGAAGCCGAGGCTGACGAGGTCGTCACCTATTTCGAGAATTTCGGCGCCGAGGAGGCCGATGATTCCAGGGACCGATTCTTTGACGACGAAAGCGCGGAACTTTCGACCGTAGATCCGCTTGACGATCTTGATGACGCGTTTAGCGACTTGACGCCGCTAACAGTTCCGGCCGGCGGCGACGCTAAACCGGGGGCAAGCGCTGACGTTCGCGCAACGGTCATCGCCGAACTCAATATCAAGGAATTCATGCGCTTGTCGCTGGGGGCGGCGGAACTGCGTTTGCCGGCCGCTGTGCTTATCGCGGAGGCGATCGAGGAATATCTCGACGCGCGCGGCGTCGACAGCCTCGGCGGAGAGGAATATCTGAAAAAGCTCGCCGCCTTGTCGGGCGGCGGCGCCTCTTAGGGCCGCCGGCCTCCGGCATTAATCCCTCTCGTGTTGGGACGAGCGTTTTCCGTCATTCTTGCGACGAAGATCCTTAATCTGAAACCTAATTTTCACTGCGTCGGCGATAGTTTTCCGACACTTCGAACAAAGTTTTAGATTACGCGTCTGAGTTACTCCTTGAAAGGAGCAATCGGATGACGGAGTTCGAGTGGGGCGGGGGCCTCTCGGCTTTTTACCGAAGAAAAATTGTGGCGTCGGCGCGGGAAATTACGGCGTTGTCCTGCGGCGTTGATGAGCGGGAAGTGAGGGCGGGCCTGCGTAAAGCGAACGTCGTATTCGCGCGGCAGCTTGCGATGTATCTGTGCCATGTCTCAGCCAATATGTCCTTGCGGGAAATTTCTGATCTTTTCGGACGCGACCGCACGACCGTCAGTCATGCCTGCCACGCAATTGAGGATCGGCGCGACTGTCGGACGTTCGACAAGCAAATCGAATTTCTTGAGAATGAATTTCGCGGACGTATCCGTGCGATCATCGAAGAGTCTGGGAGATCAGGTCCGCCTACCGAGCAAAAGAGTCTGCGTCTCTTCATCTAGAGCGCGTTGGGATCGGATTGAATCGCGGAGGATTCCCAAAGCGGACGAAT
>CAZHUI010000026.1:0-34552 GCA_964535605.1 uncultured Caulobacterales bacterium | reverse complement strand
CACGCGCGCGATCGCGATGCGCTGGCGCTGGCCGCCGGAGAGCTTGACGCCGCGCTCGCCGACATGGGCGTCGAAGCCCTTTCGTCCCTCGCCGTCTTCAAGCGCCTCGATAAATTCAAGCGCGTTCGCGCGGCGCGCCGCTTCGCGCACCGCGTCATCCGAAGCGCCTGGACGGCCATAGGCGATGTTCTCGCGAATTGAGCGATGAAGAAGCGAGGTGTCCTGCGTGACGACGCCGATATTGGCGCGCAAGGACGATTGCCTGACGCTGGCGATGTCAACGCCGTCGATCCGGATGGAGCCCCTTTCAGGGTCATAGAAACGCAACAGAAGATTGACGAGAGTCGTCTTGCCCGCGCCGGAACGCCCGACAAGGCCGACCTTCTCCCCGGCCGGAATGGCGAGCGTGAAATCGTCGATGACGCCGCCGTCCTTTCCATAGTGAAACGCGACGCCTTCATAGGCGATGTCGCCGCGCGGGCGTTCCATGTCGCGCGCGTCCGGCGCGTCTTCGACGGCGGTCGATTTCGCGAGCATCCCCATGCCGTCATAGACCGTGCCGATATTCTCAAAGAGGCCCGAGACCTCCCACATCACCCATTGCGACATGCCGTTGAGACGGAGCGCAAGCGCGATCGACGCGGCGATCGCGCCGACCGATATGACGCTGTTGAGCCAGAATGCGATCGACAGGCTCGCGATCACGAAGACCGCGAGGCAATTGTTGAAATAGACGAGATTGTTGAACAGCGTGACGAGACGGAATTGCGGATAAACGGTGCCGAGAAACTCCTCCATGCTGTCGCGGGCATAGGCTTCCTCCCGGCCCGCATGCGCGAAGAGCTTTACTGTCGCAATATTCGTGTAGCTGTCGACGACCCGCCCTGTCATGACAGAGCGCGCATCCGCCTGTTTCTCCGCGACATCCTTAAGACGCGGGATGAAGTACCAGATTAGGCCCACATAAACCGCGAGCCAGCCCAGCAACGGCAAGGCGAGGCGCCAATCCGCCGCCGCCACCATGGCGATCATGGTGACGAAATAGACCGCGACGTAAACGAAGACGTCGAGCAGCTTCATCACCGTCTCGCGCACCGCGAGCGAAGTTTGCATCACCTTGGTGGCGACGCGGCCCGCGAACTCATTGGCGTAAAACGACATTGACTGGTTGAGGAGATGACGGTGCATGCGCCAGCGCGCGCTCATCGGCAGATTGCCGATCAACGCCTGCATCTGAACGAGGGACTGCGCCAGCGCCGCCAGCGGCAGGCCGACAAGCAGAAGCAACCCCATTGCAAGAAGGCGCCCGCCTTCGCGGTTCATGAAGCCGTCGCGCTCGGCGTTCGCCAGCCAGTCGACTATGCTGCCGAGAAACGCGAACAGGAAAACCTCGCCTACAGCGATCGCCGCCGTAATCAATGACAGGGCGAGCAGCCACCAGCGCGCGTCGCGCACGTAATGCCAGCAAAAAGCCGCAAGCCCTTCTGGCGGCGCGCCGAGGCTCGTCTCCGGAAAGGGCGGCAGACGGGATTCAAAGAACCGGAACATCGCGACCCTAATGCCTCATCGCCTCGCTGGCGGCAAATGGGCGCCGGCAATCTTGGCGCCAGAAGCAATGAAGGGCTTTTGAGGCGATCTGATGATCGGCTGGCGCGCCAGCAGGGCTGTGATATCCTCCAATGCTCGGGGGAATGTCGGGGCGACACACCATGAAGATCAATCCGGGCCGCGCGGCCATTGCCGCTGTTGCTGTTGGACTTGGCGCGGCCCTTGGCGGATGCGCAAGCACCAACGCTGACGGCGAGGCAGGACCGATCGTCTGGCCGCGGCTCGAAAAATTTTCCGGCGATGCAGAGTTCGAACGCTATCTGAAAAGCGTTCAGGCCGCGCGCCGCGCAACACGAACATTCGGAGCCGCTGACGGGCGCATTCGGCTGGCGCAGGCGGAGACCGGCGCGGCGCCCGCCGACGAATGTTTCGACATCGACTGCGTTCCCGGCGGCGGCGACGATGAATCGATTGTCGTGACCGGCGCACGCGTCTCAGCGCCGGCCAACCCGTCGATCACCAACAACCAGAAGTCCGGCGTCGATGAAGGCGACATCGTCAAGCTCATCGGCCGCCATCTTGTCATCCTGCAGGATGGACGCTTGTTCTCCGTCGATCTCGGGACTGATAAAGGCGCAATGCGGGTTGTCGGCCGCACGAACGTCTATGACGATCCGGATGACGACGCCTGGTATGACGAGGTCGTGGTCAACGGCGATCTGATCGCGGTGCTCGGCTACAGCTATGCGCGCGACGCGTCGGAAGTGACGGTCCTGCGCCTGGACGACGACGGCGGCTTCACGCGGATCGACAAGTTCTTCGTCACCTCCGAAGACTATTACGACGAGGACAACTACGCGACGCGTCTGATCGACAACAACCTGGTGCTCTACACGCCGATTGACCTTTACTGGGCGGCGCGAAACGGCGCGATGCCCGAATGGCCCGTCATCCGCCGCCTGGCGGATTATGACGCCAACGACGCGCCAAAAGGGGCCGGGCGTCCGCTTATCGCCGCGACCGACATTTACAAGCCCGTTCAGACGACGTTGCGGCCGGTCCTGCACGCCGTCACGGTCTGCCCGCTCGGCCGCAAAGGCCCGACAGAATGCCGGACGCGCGGCGTCATCGGGTCATGGGACAAGGAATATTACGTCTCCCGCGACGCCGCGTATCTGTGGGTCGAAGACAGCGGTTATGACGCCGCAGCCCTCATCAGGAAGCGCGGCGGCTGCGAGAAGCTGACGACGGCGGAACGGCGCGGACTTTTTTCCTTCGCCTATCGAATGCCCGTCAATGGAAAAAGGGCCGGATTCCTGCGCGTCAGCGGCCAGCCGTTCGACCAGTTTTCGCTGGAAACCTCGGACACGGAGTTTCGCGCGCTCCTTTCGGACGTGATCCCGGAGCAGTGCAATGACGATGAAGCGCCATGGAGCGACGCAGACTATTCGACCGCCTATTTCTCGGCGCCGTTGAAGTCGTTCACGGCGTCCGGATCGCGCCCGGCGCTCGATCGCTATGTTGAAACGCCCGGCCCCGGTTACGATGTCGAAAACCGCTTCACTGAAACGCATGTCGTCTACGGCGCGCGCAGCGACTGGACGTCTTATCCGCCGGAAACGGAAGATGGTCCCCAATCGTCTCAGATCGTCGCGGTTCCGGTCGACAATCCGAGCGGCTTCGCAGAATTGACCGCGCCCCACGGCGTCATCCGGGTCGAGCGTGCGGGCGACGCCATCGTGCTGACGGGCTATCGCGATCCGTTGGGTCTCAGCGTGTCGACGATCGACCTTCGCGGCGCGCCGAAGCTCGCCGGCACAGCGACTTTAGCGGGTCGCTATGAAGCTGAAGGCCGCTCGCATGCGTTCAACAGTCTCGTGGCGGAGGACGGGTCCGGCCTGATGGGATTGCCGACAGCGACGCTCGAAACCGAGGCGGGCCGATGGTGGTGGCGCAGCGAATCTTCGGACGTCAGCTTCCTGTCGCTCGGCGCCGATCTTTCGCCAGCAGGGATCGGCTCCCTGAACGCCACGCCGGTTCCGGCATCGCGCGACGATCTTGATGGAGATGGGGACATTGATGCGATCGACAAGGTCCTACCGGCTCCGGCGGGTTACGCCTGCGAGGTCTCTTGCGTCGACTGGTACGGAAATTCGCGCCCGATCTTTATCGGCGAACGCGTTTTTGCGCTGACCGGATTTGAGCTGATCGAAGGCGCGGTCGCGGGCGGCCGCATCATCGAAATCGCGCGCATCGACGTGACAAGGCCGGCGGCGAAAAACTAGCGCCGCGTCCGCGCGCGGATGTAGCGAATGGTGCCCGTCTTCGAGCGCATGACGACGGTATGGGTCGAGATGTGACCCGGGTCCCATTTGACGCCGTCAAGCATCGTCCCGTTGGTGACGCCGGTCGCGGCGAAAAAGACGTCGCCGCCGCAAAGCTCCATCAGGCCGTATTTGCGGTTGAGATCCTTGATCCCTGCCCGCGCGGCGCGCTCTTTTTCGTCGTCATTGCGGAACACCAGTCTTCCCTGCATCTGGCCGCCGACGCAGCGCAGCGCCGCAGCCGCAAGAACGCCTTCCGGCGCGCCGCCCTGCCCCACATAAAGGTCGATGCCGGTCGCCGGTTCCGTCGTGTGAAAGACCCCGGCGACGTCGCCGTCAGGAATAAGGATGATCCGCGAACCGACCTTGCGCGCGCCCTCGATGATGTGCCCGTGGCGGTCGCGATCGAGGACGCAAAGCGTGATGTCAGAGGGCTGAACGCGCTTGGCCTTGGCGAGCTCGCGAATGTTGTCTTCAACGCTGGCGTCGAGATCGACGACGCCTTCCGGATAGCCCGGGCCGACCGCGATCTTGTCCATATAGGTGTCGGGCGCGTGCAGCATCGTGCCGGCCGTCGCCATGGCGACCACGGCGAGCGCATTTCCCATGCCCCGGGCGGTCAGGTCCGTTCCTTCAAGCGGGTCAAGCGCGATATCGATTTTCGGGCCCTTTTTGGAGCCGACTTTCTCGCCGATGAACAGCATCGGCGCTTCGTCGCGCTCGCCCTCTCCGATGACAATGGTGCCGTCGATGTCGAGCTTGTTGAGCGCGTCGCGCAGCGCCGAAACCGCGGCCTGATCCGCCCCGTTCTTGTCGCCCCGGCCGATCATCTTCGAAGCAGCGACCGCCGCCGCTTCGGTGCAGCGGCTGATCTCCATTGTCAGCATGCGGTCGAGAAATTCAGAATCGGCCATGGTGTCTCCAGTCCAGAGTTTCCGCGCACCTTGGCGCAAATTGGTTTAAGCCGCGTTCCGCCGCGACAGCATTTTTTTCACATTGCGCGCCGCCTGTCTTATGCGCTGCTCGTTCTCCACAAGGCCGATGCGCACAAATCCCTCGCCATGCTCGCCAAAGCCGAGGCCGGGCGCGACCGCGACGTCCGCCTCCTCCATCAGTTTCTTGGCGAAAGCGACAGAACCGAGCGCGCGGAAATCGTCCGGGATCGGCGTCCACGCGAACATCGAGGCGGGCGGGACCGGGATCCGCCACCCTGCTTTCTCAAAACTCTCAATCAGCGCGTCGCGGCGCGATTTATAAATCGCCCGAATTTCATCGACGCAATCCTGCGGGCCGTCGAGCGCCGCCGACGCCGCCACCTGGATGGGCGTGTAGGCGCCATAGTCGAGATAGGACTTTACGCGCGCCAGCGCCGAGATGAGCCGCGGATTGCCCACCGCCATGCCGACACGAAAGCCCGCCATCGCATAGGTCTTCGACAAGGAATTCACTTCGACGGCGATGTCCTTCGCGCCCTCCACGGCGAGGATCGAGGGCGGCGGTTCGTCCCCGAAATAGATCTCCGAATAGGCGAGGTCGGAGAGGATCCAGATGTCGTGTTTCTTCGCGAAAGCGACGGCGTCCTTGTAAAAGTCGAGGCCGACGACCTGCGCGGTCGGGTTGGACGGATAGTTGAGCACCATCGCCGCGGGCTTCGGCGTCGCGAGCGCGACCGCCCTGCCCATCCCCGACAGATAGGCTTCCGGGGTCGGCGCCGGCACGCCGCGAATGACGCCGCCCGCGATGATGAAGCCGTAAGCGTGAATGGGGTAAGCGGGATCGGGCGCGATAATGACATCGCCCGGCGCCGTCATCGCTTGCGCGAGATTGGCGAAGCCTTCCTTGGAGCCCAGCGTCGCGATGACTTCCGTCGCCGGATCGAGCTTCACGCCGAAACGGCGTTCGTAATAGCGCGCGATCGAGCGACGCAATCCCGGCACGCCCTTTGAGGCGGAATAGCGGTTGGTGCGCGGCTTCTGCGCCGCATCGACAAGCTTCTCGATGATGTGCGGCGGCGTCGGCATGTCGGGATTGCCCATCCCGAAATCGATGACGTCGCGGCCTGCGGCGCGCAGGCGCGCCTTCACTGCATTCACCTCCTCAAAGACATAGGGAGGAAGGCGCTTGATGCGATAGAATTCTTCCGGCGACGGCATGGGGCGTTCAGTCTTTGATCGGGGGCGGCGCCGGGGGAAGACCGCGTTCCTTGCGAGCAGCCGCATCGTCCTTGCGCAATGCTTCATCGAGCGCGGCACGCTCCGGTTCGATCGAGTTCTCTCGCTCGACGGCCGCGGCAGCGCGATCGACATCGACCGCTTCAAGCAACGCCTCGCGCGCCGCATCGAGGTCGCCGCCGAGCGCGGCGCGCTCCGGCGCGGCGATCCCTGCCGGCGTTCCCGAAGGCTGTTCCGAAAGCGCTGGAAACTCGCCGCCGCTTGTCGCCTGCGCCTCTTCGATTCGCGCCGCGATTGACGGCGCCACAGGCTGCCCTTTCGCGCGGTCCTCATATTTGACGAAGCCCGGCGGCGCAAAACGCTTCAGACCGCCGGAACAGCCCATCAACGCAACTGCGGCAAGGAGGAGGATGGAAGCTTTTGCACCCACGGCGCGGCGACCCTATAAACCTGTCAAAACGTCAGCCACATAACCGCGAACTGACCCCATGACGCAAGCGAAGACAGAACCCAATTCTTCGAAAAAGAAGGCTAAAGCAGGCCTTCTCGACGGCGAGGAAGGGCCCAAGGCCAAGGCGCAACCGGAGGCGAACGGCGCGGCGGAAACCAAGAGCCTGATCGAGGATTTCGACGCGCTGTCGGATTACATCGCCGACATGACCGGCAAGAGCCAGACCGTCGTTGGCGAGTTCTTCGTCAAAAACGCCGATGCGATGAAAATGGCGACCGGCCAGAAATCGGCTGACCCCCTCAATGTCGGGGAGGCGTTTCAGGAAATGATGGGCGCGCTCGCGGCCGATCCCGGCACCGTCATGCAGCGCCAGTTCAATCTCTGGGGCGACTACGCCAAGCTGATGTCGAGCATGGGCCGGCGTATGGCCGGCGAGACGGTGAAGCCGGCCATTGAGCCGGAGCCCGGCGACAAGCGCTTTGCGCATGCGGCGTGGCGCGAGAACCCGATGCTCGACTTCGTCAAGCAGTCCTATCTGACCTACGCCAAATGGCTGAAATCGACCGTCCATCAGCTCGACGGCATGGACGAGCACGAAAAGAAGAAGGCCGAGTTTTACACCCAGCAATTCATCGATGCGATCGCGCCGACGAATTTCCCCGTGCTCAACCCGGAGGTCGTCGAAGCGACGATTGAGTCGAAGGGCGAGAACCTTCTCAAGGGCATGAAGAACTATCTCGACGATCTTGACCGCGGCGACGGCTCGCTGTCGATCCGGCAGGCGGACCTCGATCACTTCAAGCTCGGCGTCAATGTCGCGACGACACCTGGCAAGGTCGTCTATCAGAATGAAATCATGCAGGTCATTCAATATGACCCCATGACGGAAATGGTCGCCAAGCGGCCCCTGCTGATCTTTCCGCCCTGGATCAACAAATTCTACATCCTCGACCTGCAGCCCGCGAATTCGTTCATCCGCTGGATGGTGGAGCAAGGCCGGACGGTCTTCGTCGTCTCGTGGGTCAATCCCGGCCCGGAGCTTCGGCACAAGACGTTCGAGGATTACATCCGGCAGGGATGCTTTGAGGCGCTCGGCGCCGTCAAACAGGCGACCGGCGAAAGCGAGGTTGACGCGATCGGCTATTGCATCGGCGGCACCATGCTTTCAACGGCCCTCGCGCTGATGGCGAAGCGGGACGACCGGCGCATCCGGTCAGCGACCTTCTTCACCGCGCAAGCGGACTTCAAGGAATCCGGCGATCTCCTCCTCTTCGTCGATGACGATCAGCTTGATGCAATCGAGAAACAGATGGACGCGGCCGGCGGCGTGCTCGAAGGGCGCGCCATGGCGACAACCTTCAACATGCTGCGGTCCAACGACCTCATCTGGTCGTTCGTCATCGACAATTACATGAAGGGCAAGGACCCCGCGAAATTCGACCTTCTGTTCTGGAATTCCGACGCCACGCGGATGCCCAAAAACGTTCACCTCTTCTATCTTCGCGAATTCTATCAGCATAACCGCCTCGCCAAGGGCGAGATGGTCATTGACGGCGAGCGCCTTGACCTCGGCGAGATCGATATCCCGATCTTCATGCAGGCTGGCGAGACCGACCATATCGCCCCGCATAATTCCGTGTACCGCACGGCGAGGCTTTTCGCCTCAAAGGGCAACGACAAGGTGACCTATATGCTGGCGGGCTCCGGCCACATCGCCGGGGTCGTCAATCATCCGGACAAGAAAAAATATCATCACTCGATCAATACGGGGCTTCCAGCATCTCTCGACGCTTGGAAGGAAGGCGCCGAACGCCTCCCGGGCTCCTGGTGGCCGTACTGGATCGAATGGCTGAACGGCGTTTCACCGGGGAAAGTTCCGGCAAGGACGCCCGGCGACGGCGCGCTGGCGCCGATCGAGGACGCGCCCGGAAGCTACGTCAAAGTGAAATCCTGACCGCTAGTCGTAGACGGCGAAAGCCTTCGCGCCGAAGGCGGCAGCGAGCGCGTCAAGCCGTCGCCGCGCCACGTCGTCCATCAGCGGCTTCAACGCGGCGTGCGTGCGAAAGGTCAGGCGATCGGCTTCAAGCGCGAGGGAGCTCGCGCGCACGGCTTCGGGCGCCTTCGGCGCGAAAGCGCTTGCGAAGCGAAGCGCCAAACCCACTTGAACGGCGCGGCGGCGCTCGTCTTCGGTCAGCAAGGCGAGGATCGCCGGTTCCGGCGCGGCTTCGTTGGCGCCCTCATGCCGGCAGAATAGCGACAAGGCGATTATGGCGCGTTCAGGATGCGTGACGCCGTAAAATGGCGCGCGCAACGCCGTATCGAAAGCCTGAATGCCGCGCAGATCAGGATGGAAATAGGCGCCGGCGTCGGTCAGCAGGCAGGCCGCCACCCGCAATCGCCGATGCGCGCCCGATTCGGCGTGAAACAGCGGCCCGATCAACGCGGCAACGGCATCGCCCATGTCCGCTTCCGGCGAGAAGCGCCGGCCCATAAAGCGCGCGCCGGCGATGAGCGGATCCTCTTTGCGCACGTCAACCGGCAGCGCGTCAAAGAGAAGACCTTCGCGAATGCCCCCGGCCGAGACAATGAGCCGCTCGCAATCCGCCTCCTTCATCAAGGCGCGGAGCACCACTGCGGCAAACGGCAGCGTGTCGATGCGCTTCGACGATACGCCAGGCGTTTCTTCGAGCGACGCCTTGCTCTGGCGCGCGACGAGATCGCAGATTTCGAGAATTTGCGACGCCGGCGCCTCATAGTGATGCAGAACGGACAAGGGATGGCGACGCAGCTGCATGTTGATGCGCGCAATCGCCCGCCACGCCCCGCCGACGGCAAAGAGCGCGGGCGTATCTGCGCGCTTCAGCCAGGGAACGCCGGCCAGCGCCTCCCCGACTTCGCCCGCCGCCGCCTTCAAATCGCCCTTCGAATGTTTCATCAGTCTGAAGGGACCGATCGAAAGCGATGTCGTCTCTTTAATGTCGCCGTCCTTGAGGCGAATGAGTTCAAGACTGCCGCCGCCCATATCCCCGACAAGCCCGTTTGCGCCGGGCTCAAAGGAAGCGACGCCGAGCCCCGACAGGCGCGCTTCTTCGGCGCCCGGGATGACATCAATCGAAAAGCCGATGCTTTTGACCGACTTTACGAAGTCCAGGCTGTTGCGCGCCTCCCGCACGGCGGCGGTGGCGACGATGCGAGTCGGCGGGTAGCCGTGCAGCGCCAGCAGCGCCCTGAACCGCGAAAGCGTCGCCAGCGCGACTTCGACGGCCTGCGGATTGAGCGCGCCGCCGTCGTCCATGTCGCGGCCAAGACCGCAGAGAGCCTTCTCATTGCAGATCGAAAACGGCGCGCGGCGCGGGCCGTCATAAATGACGAGGCGGACCGAGTTCGAGCCGATATCGATGATCGCCCAGCGGCCGCCGCCGTCGCCCGGTAAGGTGCGTGCGTCAGTCGTCATAGGCGAGGGGTTGCCGCAATCCTCGGGCGCTGTCGAGTCTCAGCCGCGCCAGACAAGCTTGCGCGGAGCGTTGTATTTCAGCGCGTCGCCGCGGCCGGAAAGGCTCGGATTGGTCATCATATAGGCATGGACATTGAAGGGCGGCCCCTCGCCCTCCGGCTCCGCCCGACGATAAAGGCCGTCCGGCCCGAGAATCCAGGATTGCGTTTCGTCATTGAGGTTGGCGACCATGATCTGCTCGAGAACCTGGCTGCGCACCGTCTCGTTCTCGACGGGGCAGAAAACCTCGACGCGCCGGTTGAGATTGCGCGGCATCAGGTCGGCCGAGGAAATGAACACCTTCGCCGCCGGATGCGGCAGCGCCTCGCCGGCCCCGAAACAATAGACCCGCGCATGTTCGAGAAACCGGCCAATGATGCTCTTTACGCGAATATTCTCGGAAAGGCCTTCGACGCCCGGCTTTAGGCAGCAGACGCCGCGAACGACGAGATCGACATCGACGCCGGCCTGGCTCGCCTCATAAAGCTTGTCGATCATCGGCCCGTCGACAAGCGCGTTCACCTTCGCCCAGATCGTCGCCGGACGCCCTGCTTTGGCGTGCGCAATCTCCTCGTCGATGAGCGAAACCAGTTTGCTTCGCAGCATGACCGGCGCAACCGAGATTTTCTCGAACGATTCCGGCCGCGCATAGCCGGTGACGAAATTGAACACTTTGGCGACATCGCGCCCGATGGCCGGATCGCAGGTGAACAGCGACAGGTCCGTATAAACGCGCGCGGTCACCGGGTGATAATTGCCCGTCGCGACATGCACGTAAGTCCGGAGCGAGGCCCCTTCCTGGCGCGCGACGAGCGAGAGTTTGGCGTGCGTCTTGTACTCGACAAACCCGTAAACGACGTTGACGCCGGCGCGTTCGAGCGCACGCGCCCATTTGATGTTCGCCTCCTCGTCGAAGCGCGCCTTCAATTCGACAAGGGCGGTCACGTTCTTACCGGATTCCGCCGCCTCGATCAGCGCTTCGACGATCGGCGATTGTTTCGACGTTCGATAGAGCGTCTGCTTGATCGCCAGAACGTGGGGATCGGCCGCCGCCTGCTTAAGGAACTGAACGACGACGTCGAAGGACTCGTAGGGGTGATGAACAATGAAGTCCTTCGCGCGGATCGCCGAGAAGCAGTCGCCGCCATGTTCGCGAATGCGTTCCGGAAAGCGCGGATCGAACGGGGGAAACAACAGGTCCGCGCGATCGGCGGGGATAAGCTCGCTGGTCTGCGCGAGGCCGAGAAGGCCGTCGACGGTGACAACGTCCTGCGGCTGCGCGCGCAACTTGTCGGCCATCAGATCGCGCATATGCTGCGGCGTCGAGGCGTCGATCTTGAGGCGGATGACGTCGCCGCGGCGCCGGCGTTTCAGCATGCTCTCGAAGAGCTGCACGAGATCTTCGGCCTCTTCTTCGACCTCGACGTCGGAATCGCGCACGATGCGAAAGGCGCCATGGCTTTCCAGCGTCGTTGACGGAAAGATGTGACCGATAAAATGCGTGATGAGGCGTTCCAGCGCGATAAACCGCGCAATGTTCCGCCGTTCGTCGCCGCCAAGTCCCTGCGGCAGGCGGATGAAGCGCGCAATCTTGTTCGGCAAAGGCAGCAGCGTCGTCAGCGTCGATTCATCCTTGCGCTTCAGGTCGAGGCAAAGAACGAAGCCGAGATTGGGAATGAACGGGAACGGATGCGCGGGATCGATGGCGATCGGCGTCAGTACCGGGAAAATATTGTTCAGGAATTCCTGTTCAAGCCATTCAAGTTCGGCGGGGTTGAGGTCATCCGCGGACAGGATTTCGACGCCGTTCGCCTTCAGAAGCGGCATGAGCTGGCGCCAGCATTCCTGCTGTCGCGCCATCAAGGTCGAGGCCTCGGCGTTGATCTGCACCAGCTGCTCTTGAGCCGTGAGGCCTTCCTGGCTGAGCGCCGTGACGCCCTCGCGTACCTGACCGCGAAGACCGGCGACGCGCACCATGAAAAACTCGTCGAGATTGTTCGCCGAGATCGACAGGAACCGCAGGCGCTCCAGCAGCGGATGCGTCTCGGTAAACGCTTCATCGAGAACGCGAAGATTGAAAGCGAGCCAGGAAAGCTCCCGGTTAATGAAGCGTTGCGGCGAGGCGCGCAGGGGGGTGAGTTCGGCCGCCATGGGCGTTCCGACAAGCTCGCCTTTTGTTCCGTCGTCTGCGCCGGCCACGGCCGCCTCCGCTTTTCGACCCTTCTTATGCGGGCTGAGGCGCTTCCGAAAGGTTAGCGATGACGGCCCGGGCGAGCCTCAGGCCTACGGGCGCGGCTTCGGAGATCGAGGCGGCGTCGATCGCCGCGACGAACGCCTCGGCGGCGGCGAAAGTCTTGGGGAGGCGCGCCGTCGCGTAGGCCGCAAGATCGGGTCCTGCCCGCAGCTGTCGGTCACGAAGGAGTTTCAGGATCACGGATTGCAGGAGCGCCTCATCCGGCTCGGCAAGATCGATCCGCGTCGCCGCCGCGAGGCGCGTCTCAAGATCGCGCAACCCTTGCGCCCAGCCTAGCGGATCGCCGTCGCCGGCAAGCGCCAATCGCGCGCCGGCTTCCCGCGCGCCTTCAATCAGCGACAACAGCGCGCGCGGCGAGAGCCCTTGCGCGTCATCGACGATCGACAGGCCGCCCGACGGCTGAGTGAGATCCTTCAGGTCGATTGAACCCCGGACGGCGGCGCCGGTCGTTTCTGCAAGAATGTGCAGCAGGTGCGTTTTGCCGGAACCCGCCGGACCGACGATGACGAGCAAGGGTTCTGCGGCATCGTTCCAACGCGTCAGCATGTCGAGCGCCGACGCATTGGACGCGGCGGTGACGAAGTCCGCGCGTGTGAGCCGTGCGGGCGGCGGCGCAAGCCCGAGCGAATATTGCCGCGCCGCCGCCGCCATCACTCGTCGTCTTTCAACGGCTCGCCTGCAAAAATGTCGTCGGCATCGGCGCTCGCTGGCACAGGGCCGCTTTCGGGTTCAAGCGCTTCGCCGTCAGCACCGAGGAGCCCGCGGCGCTCGGATCGTAAAAATCGACGGCCGCGATATTTGCCGGCGACCGGCGGCGTCGCGAGGAACCAGCGCTCCCCCGTTTCCGTCCAGAAAACGATGCCCTGGTTTTCCATCGCGACCTGCACTTTCGCCGGGTCACCGAAGACGCGCACATTCATTTCCGCGCCGCGCCGGGAAAGTGCGCCGACTTGCACCGCGCCGACGAGCGGCGTTGCGATCAGCGCCGCGCGGATCTTCGACCAGTCTTCCAGCCTGTCGAAAAACGCGGACACCGGCAGCACCGCTTCCTTCGAATGATCGATCAGCGTCTTGACCTTCCAGCCGCTGGAATAGCGCGCGATTGACGCCTCGATGGCGCGCTCTGCGAGCCCAGGAAAATTGCCGACCGGCTCGGCCAGCGTCGTTTGCGCAAGGACCTCACCGACTTTGGTCGCGAAGTCCTCATCCTCGATCGCGTAGGTGAAGGTCTGGCTCTGCGTGCCGTCCGACTCAATCTCGGCGTCATGGCCCAAAATCTCAGCCGCGGCGGCCTTGCCGCTTTCGCGATAGGCGTTGACGAGGCGCACGGTCAGCTGATTGTCGGCATCCTTTCGCGCCAGCCGCGCGTGGGCGACAATCACCTGGCTGACATTGTAGCGCGCGGCGATGACGGCGAGCGCGTCGGCGCTAAGGTCGAGAGCCTGACGCGGGCTGATGGCGGAAGAGTCTTCCAGATCCCCGAGCGGCGCTTGCATCGGCGTCAGCTCGTGCGTGTAAGGACGAGCTTTCCACGCCGCCATCCACGGATTGTTGCTTTCCCAGAGATAGATCCCGCTGTCCGTCTGCAAAACCGGCAGAACAAGCGCGACGCGCGTCTGCGCCTCGCTGTAGGGAATCTTTGACTGCTTCAGCAGGCGGCGGACCGCGTCAGGCTTGAATCGATAGGTGATGTACGCGCGATAGGTCGTTGACGAGGCTTTTTCATCATAGACTTCGAAACCAGATTCCAGCGCCTCAAGCGCCGCCGATGAAATCTCGACCGGCGCCTTGCCCGACCCGTCGGCGATCGCGGCGGCCGGCCGCCCCGCGGCGAGGGTCGGCAGATATTGCCAGTCGGCGTCTGTCGTAAGTCGGCGGAGCAGCATGTCCATCGCCCGCCGCCGTCCGGCAGACTGGGCGTTGTTTTTGGCGGCGGTGGCGCTCTCCCCGCTCGACTGCACCGGCACGCGGGCGACGATGAAAACGTCATCGACGGCGGCCAGCGCGACCGCGGTCTGGGACGCGCAGAAAACCAGCGCGGCGGCGATAACCCCAAGAATTCTCATGGAAATTTCTCTCAACTGAAAGGCGGTGACGGACCGGACGGGAAAGCCGACTCCGGTTATAGCGGGCCAATCAGCAGCGCGCATCCCCGAAGCCGCCGGGGAAACCCTTTGTTGCGTCGCGGCGCATTCGGCATCAAGAGGAAGGCCATGAGCGACGCTTACAAGAAAGCCGGTGTCGATATCGACGCCGGCGAACGGCTGGTCGAGGCGATTGGGCCGATGGCGAAGCGCACGGCACGCGCTGGCGCCGCGGCGATGCTGGGCGGTTTTGGCGGTGTCTTTGATTTGAAGGCGGCGGGCTATCGTGACCCGTTGCTGGTCTCAGGAACGGACGGCGTCGGCACGAAACTCAAGATCGCCTTCGAGACCGGCCGCCATGACACGATCGGCATTGATCTCGTCGCCATGTGCGTCAACGACGTCCTGGCGCAAGGCGCCGAGCCGCTCTTCTTCCTCGACTATTTTGCGACGGGGCGCCTGATGAAAGGCGTCGCGTCGGAGGTGATCGCCGGAATAGCTGACGGGTGTCTAGAAGCCGGCTGCGCGCTCATCGGCGGCGAGACCGCGGAAATGCCCGGCATGTATGCCGAGGGCGAATATGATCTGGCAGGCTTCGCCGTCGGCGCGGTGGAACGCGGCGATGTGCTGCCGCGCGCTTGTCAGGCGGGCGATGTCCTGATCGGGCTGCCCTCCTCTGGCGCCCATTCGAACGGCTATTCCCTGATCCGGAAAATCGTCAAGGATGCTGGCATTTCCTATGCGGAGACGGCGCCGTTCGATTCGTCGAAAACGCTCGGCGACGCTTTGCTCGCGCCGACGCGGATCTATGTGAAGCCGCTGCTGCCGCTCCTGAAAGACCCCGCGGTGCGCGGTTTCGCCCACATTACCGGCGGCGGCCTCACCGACAATGTGCCGCGCGTTTTCGACGATGGCTTCGCGGCTCGGTTCGACGACGCGGCGCTTGTCCTGCCGCCGCTCTTTGACTGGCTGATGCGCGCGGGCGATCTGTCGCAGGAAGACATGCGGCGCACGTTCAACTGCGGTATCGGCGGCGTCATTGTCGCCGAGCGCGGCGGCGCTGCGAAAGTGATGGACGCCCTCGTCAGGGCCGGCGAGCGGCCGCGTGTCATCGGCGACATTGTCGGAGCCTGACGATGGCGCGCCTCAAAGTCGGCGTCCTGATCTCCGGGCGCGGCTCCAATATGCAGGCGCTGATCGAGGCGGCGTGGCTTCCCGATTACCCGGCTGAGATTGTTCTGGTGATCTCCAATGTCGCGGATGCGGAGGGGCTTCAGCATGCGCGCGCCGCTGGAATTCCTACGGCGACAATAGATCACAAAAGATTCGGCAAAGGCCCTGATGGAAAAGGCCGTTTTGAGGCTGAGCTTCACCAGGCGCTAGAAGGCGCCGGCGTTGGCCTCGTTTGCCTTGCCGGCTTCATGCGCCTGCTGTCCCCGGCCTTCGTCGCGCGCTGGCAGGGACGCCTCGTCAATATTCATCCCTCCTTGCTGCCGGCGTTCAAGGGTCTCGATGTGCATGCCGAGATGCTGCGCGCCGGCGTCAAGATCGCCGGCTGCACTGTCCATTATGTCAGCGCCGAAATGGATGCGGGGCCAATCATCGGCCAGGCGGCCGTGCCAGTTCTAGCGGGCGACACGCCCGCAACGCTCGCAGCGCGAATCCTCAAGGAAGAACACCGCCTTTATCCGGAATGCGTGAGACGCATCGCCTTGGGACAGGTGCCGATCGGCGCGAACGGTATCGTATCGCTCAAGGAAGAGGTCGACGGTCCAGCTCTCCTTAACCCGCCAGTTTCTCGCTGACGCGCTTTGAAAAGTCGCGGACGCGCGCGGCATTCGCGCCGAGATCGGAACCGCCGACGCGCGATTTCGACCGGAGATCGATCTGCGTGCCGGCGCCCTGCGGCGTCAAACGCACGATGAAATCATCCTTGAACCCGAACCACGCTGACGTCGACACCGCCTCAATGCGCCAGCCGCCGCCCGACTGGTCGCCGTCTGGCCCTTCGGCGAGGATGTCCATCTTCATGTCGGCGATCGCCGCCTTCGCGGCGTCGCGCGCCTGTTCCAGACCCACGGCGACGACAACAGGCTGAATGTCGGGAAACGCCCGGCGCTGCGCTTCGGCGACCGTGATGCCGTCCGTAGACTGAGGGACCGGATCGGCGCCGCGATACTCCGCCGGGTTTTTCCGGGGCAGCCCCGCGGCGGCGATGATCGCAGGGGGATTGTCGAAATCCGTCGTCACTTCATGAATGAAGGGACTTGCTTCGAACGCGTCACGCATCTTCAAGGGGACCATCAAGGCGCCCCCGGCAACAAGCGCCGAGAGCACCGCGAAGGCGCCGGTCCGGACATGTTTCGTCACAAAGGCGGCGACGCCGCCGAGAAGCGCAAGTCCGGCCGCCAGCATGATCGGCGGCAGCGGCAAGCCGGGGATCGTCTCCGGCGAGGACACCCGCCGGATCAGCGCAAGCCCGGTGCTCCAGTCCCAGAGACCGAAGCGCGATCCCGGCCCGGCAAGACCAATCGCCAATGCGCAGCCGAGCGCCAGAAATCCCAAAAGTCCGACAATACGCGCGATCATAAGGGGCCCCCGGGGCTTTGCTAGCGCCCTTATAAGGGGCGCCGCGCGGCGGGCCAATGCGATGCCGGTTGCGCGGCGGCGCATTCCTACCCATCTGAGGCGAAATCAAAGGAGCCGCCATGTCGCGCCCCGTTACGGTGACCCTCAAACACGACCTCGGCGCCGTCGAGGCCAGCCGCCGCCTCAAATCCGGATTTGACCGGATCCGCCAGAGCCTTTCAGGCGGCATGATGTTCCGCTTCGAGGAAAACTGGGCGAGCGAAACTTCGCTTCAATTCACCGCGAAAGGCCTCGGCCAAACGATCGACGGCGCGGTCGATGTCTTCCCGCAGCATGTCCGCATCGAAGCGACGCTCCCGGGCCTCCTCGCCTCGCTCGCCGAAATCATCGCCGGTCGCGTCGAAAAGGAAGGCCAGATCCTTCTCGAAAAGAAGTAGCGCCACCAAACGTTGCAGCGGCGCGCGCCCTCAGGTTCTCTCACCGCGCACGATCTTGGCCGCCAGTTCCTTCGCCAGACGCACGACAACGCGCGCGGTCGCCAGCATCGGGTCGCGTTCCGGATTCAGTTCGACGATGTCGGCGCCGATCAGTGGCCCTCTAATCCGCCTGATGAGCGCCAGCGCGTCGAGCATCGAAAGCCCGCCGGGCTCAGGATGCGATACGCCCGGCGCGAAAGCGGGATCGAGACCGTCGAGATCGATCGTTATGTAGAGCGGCGCCGCAAAGAGATCCCCCGGCACGCGGTCAAGGTCATGCGATCCGAGGATTGTCACGCCGAACTTTTCCGCCTGCGCCTTTGATCCCGGATCCCAGCAGCGGATGCCGACCGCGACATGGCGCGCGATGAGACCGTCTTCATGTGCGCGCGCGAATGGCGAGGCGTGGCTGAAAGGATCGCCTTCATAGTCGTGATGGAGATCGGGATGGGCGTCGATATGCAGAAGGTTGACGGGTCCGCGCTTCGCTGCGACCGCCTTCAGGATCGGATAGGTGATCGAATGATCGCCGCCGATCGACAGCGGCGTCTCGCCGCGCGCGATCGTTTCCGCGACTGTTCGCTCAATAATCGCGCGCGCCAGAGCGCCATCCTCCGGCAGGGCTGGAATGTCATAGCCCGCGATCGCCGCGCGCATATCGGTCAAATCGATCGAGTAACTGCTTGAGGCTTCGCTGGTGAGAAGCCGCCGGACGACCGTCGGCGCGAGTGCCGGCCCGCGCGCATGACTGGAGCTGGCGTCCCATTCAAAACCGAGGATACGGGATTTTGTCATCAAGATCCTTTAGCGCGCCTCGCTCCACCCGCGAAGCGCGGCGCTCGAGGCTTCACAAACTGCGTCGCATCAGCATGCACGCGAAGGGCACGCCGCCGATGGTTGCGGCCGCCGCCGAGATCGTCCTGAAGCCGCGCCCGGCATAGAACGCTTCGGCGGTGAGGCTCGACAGGACTTCCATTTCCGTGCAGCGCGCGGCGCGCGCTTCCGCAAAGCAGCGTTCGATTATGGCGCTGGCGCAGCCGAGCCCCAGATGATCCGGATGGGTGCCGAAATGCCGGATGTGACCCCGCCCCACTTCGGCGCCGCCCTGCGGCGGCGCAATGCTCCAGCCGCCGCAGGCGACCGCACGCCCGTTCCGTTCACAGAGGAAATAACGCTCCGAAGCCAAAAGTTCCGGCCGCGCGCGCGTCATCGCTGGCAGCGCTGCGGCGAGCACGTCGTCGCGATACCAGCCGCGATAGAGCGTTGCGTAGGATGCGGCGAGCACGTCCGAAACCTTACGCGCGTCGTCCGGCGTCGCCACGCGCAACGAAAACGGCGCTTCGCTCACCCCTTCCCCTTCGTCTTCGTCTTTCCGGGCTCGGCGTTTTTCTCGATGAATTCGATGATCAGCCCCGCGACATCGACGCCGGTCGCCGTCTCGACGCCTTCGAGCCCCGGCGAGGAGTTCACCTCCATCACGACTGGCCCATGGTTTGAACGCAGCATGTCAACGCCGCAGACATTGAGGCCCATCGCCTTGGCGGCGGAAACTGCTGTCGCCCGCTCCGCGGTCGTGATCTTGATTTTTTCCGCCGATCCGCCGCGATGAAGGTTTGAGCGAAACTCCCCTTCCCGCCCTTTCCGCTTCATGGAAGCGACGACTTTCTCGCCGACGACGAGGCAGCGGATGTCTTCTCCCTGCGCTTCCTTGATGAATTCCTGCACGAGGATGTTAGTGTTTACGCCGCCAAACGCCTGAATGATCGATTCCGCCGCGCGCTGCGTTTCGCCGAGCACGACGCCGATCCCTTGCGTGCCTTCGAGCAGCTTGATGATGACTGGCGGCCCTCCGACCATGCGGATGACGTCTTCGGCGACGCTCGTCTTGTGCGCGAAAACTGTCACGGGCAGGCCGACGCCCTTTCGCGCCAATAACTGCATCGAACGCAGCTTGTCGCGCGAGCGGCTGATCGCAACGGATTCATTGAGCGGATAAACGCCCATCACCTCGAACTGGCGCAACACCGCCGTGCCGTAAAAGGTGACCGAGGCGCCGATGCGCGGGATGATTGCGTCATAATTCGGCAAGTCGCGCCCCTGATAATGGACGCTCGGCCGGTGCGAGGTGATGTTGATGTAACACCTCAAATGATTGACGACGTCGATTTCGTGCCCGCGCTTCTGCGCGGCTTCGACGAGGCGCCGGTGCGAATAGAGCGCACCGTTCTGGCACATCAAGGCGAGTTTCATTTGCGTCCCACAAAATCATTCCGGCTCGCCCAGCATATGCTCGCGCGCCGGATGGATCAGCGCTCTTTCGCCGAGCGCATCGCGTCCAATCAACAGTCGAAATCCCATCTGGTCGCGGTTGGCCAGCGAAAGATCGATCGGCCAGGACCTCTTACCCATCCGGAGCCGCGTGCGGATGATAACGCGGAGCGAGCCGATGCCGTTAGAACTTTTAATGACGCGCCGCCCAACGATGGGCGCGCGGCAGGCGATCTCCGGCTGGCTGGCGCCCGCCAACGGGTGCAGAAAAAAAAACGCATGGGGAACGCCGAAGATCGACCGTTCCCTGAGGCGCCAGACATGGATGGCCGACGTCTTCGCCCCCGTGTCGATCTTGGCGCGGATTGCAACAACGCCGAGCGCCGGCAGCGACACCCATTCGCACCAGCCGATGCGGAGGAGTTTTTTGACGGGACGGGTCATTCAGCGCGCCTCGCGCCGCATCCTTCGTGACGCGCGCCAAGGGGCGCGCTCCTCAGGATGAAGAAAACCACGACGGGACGATAGAGTGCCTTCATCCTGAGGAGCGGCCTTCTTCAGGCCGCGTCACGAAGGATGCGTCTTGCATCAGATATGCAGCGCATGGCCGAGCGTGCGCAGCGCCGCCTCCTGCAGCGCTTCGCCCTGCGTCGGATGCGCGTGGACCGTGCCGGCGAGGTCCTCAAGGCGCGCGCCCATTTCAATGGCGAGGCCGAAGGCGGCCGACAGTTCCGACACGCCGCGGCCGACCGCCTGAAGCCCCAATAGAAGGTGATCCTCCTCGCGCGCGATGGCGCGGATGAAGCCGTCTTCGCCTTCCAACGTCATCGCGCGGCCATTCGCAGAAAACGGGAACGACGCGGCCTTCACCTTGTAGCCCGCCGCCTTCACTTCGTCGGGCGAGAGGCCGACAGAAACGATTTCCGGATCGGTGAAGCAAACGGCGGGAATGGCGCGCTTGTCCCAGCGGCGCTTCTCGCCCGCGACAATCTCCGCGACCATTTCGCCTTGCGCCATGGCGCGGTGCGCAAGCATCGGCTCGCCCGTCACGTCGCCGATCGCGTAGATCCCGCGCATCGAGGTTTCGCAACGGTCGTCGATTTTGACGTGGCGTACGTCCATGTCGAGCGCAAGCTTTTCGCGGCCCCAGCCTTCGGTCAGCGGTTTCCGCCCGACCGTAACGAGCACCTTGTCGGCGGGAACGCTTTCCGTCTTGCCGTTCTGCTCGACTTCGAGCGCCTTGCCGTCTTTGGTGAGCCCCTTCGCCTTAGCGCCGAGGATGACGGTGACGCCCAATTCCTTCAGCCGTTTGGCGACAGGCTTCGTCAATTCCGCCTCATAGGTCGGCAGGATGCGGTCCATCGCCTCGACGACCGTCACCTTCGACCCGAATTTCGCGAAGGCGATGCCCAGCTCAAGCCCGATATAGCCCGCGCCGACGATAGCGAAATTTTTGGGCGGCGCTGCAAGCGTCAGCGCGCCAGTCGAGGAAATGACATTGCCGCCGAATTTCATGAACGGCAGTTCGACCGGAACGGAGCCCGTGGCGATGACGACGTTTTCCGCGCGCACGCGCGTGACGCCTTCGGCGGTCTTCACATCGACGGTCTTGCCGTCGACGAACGACGCCCAGCCCTTCAGCGTCCGCACCTTGTTCTTTTTCAGGAGCCCGCCGACGCCGCCGGTAAGGCGCTTCACGACGCCGTCTTTCCACGCGACGGTTTTTGAAAGGTCGATCTTCGGGGCCGACGCTGAAATGCCGAGCGCGGAGGAATTGGCGAAATGCGACGCCTTCTCGAACTCGTCAGCGGCATGAATGATCGCCTTGGACGGGATGCAGCCGACATTGAGACAGGTGCCGCCGAGCGCCTCGGCGTCGACTACAATCGTGTCGATGCCCAGTTGGCCAGAGCGGATACCGCAGACATAGCCGCCTGGGCCGCCGCCGATGATGAGGAGTTTGCATTCTATATGAGACACGGAAGCTCCAGTAACATTATGGATCAAACGCATGAAGCGGACCACGAGTTATATGCGTGATCTTTTTTTCTTTGACTCGTATGAGCGTACGAGTTGTCGTATTGCTGAATGCCACGGAATATGAGCTTTCATCGCAGCGCTCCCCCTCCAGCAAGTCAGCTACAAATAAATAATCGTGTTCGCTGAATCTCGCCTCCCCGCAAAAGATTACCGTCAACCCGCCGATCCGATCGAACAAATGCAATTTCCGAAAGGTAGCGTCCGAAACATGTTCCCCGACGCACGGGCCGTCGGCCGTCAAACATTTCGTCTCCAAGTCGCCTAAAACAAGTCTTGCAAGCGAAACGAGAAAATCAGAGCTAATTATCAAGATCGTGATTGAAAAAACCACCTTTCGCATTTTACCTACTCCACAAAAATCATCGCCGGGTTCTCCATCAGCGTCTTGACCCGCTGCACGAAGACCGCGGCGTTCCAGCCGTCGATGATGCGATGGTCGAAGGCGCAGGAGAGGTTCATCATTTTGCGCGGAACGAACTGCGTTCCGTCCCACATCGGGCGCACCTGCATCTTGTTGACACCAATGATGGCGACTTCCGGGTGATTGATGACCGGCGTCGTGACGATGCCGCCGAGAGCGCCGAGCGAGGTGATAGTTATGGTCGAACCTGACAGCTCATCGCGCGTCGCGGTTCCCTTCTTCGCCGCGTCGGCGAGGCGCGCGACTTCGCTTGCGCATTCCCAGAGGCCCTTCGCCTCGACATGGCGGACGACCGGCACCACGAGGCCGTTATCGGTCTGCGCCGCGACGCCCATATGGATGCCGCCATATTGGCGAACGACGCCCGCCTCATCGTCATAGAGCGAGTTCAACTGCGGCTGCTCCGCAATCGCCTTAGCCATCGCTCGCATCAGGAACGGCAGCACGGTGAGTTTCGTGCGGCGTTCCTTATTCTCGGCGTTAAGCTTAGCGCGGAGGTCCTCAAGCGCCGTCATGTCGACCTCGTCGACATAAACGATGTCGGGGATGCGGCTGCGCGAGACCGTCATCTTCTCCGCGATTTTGCGACGCAGGCCGATGACCGGGATTTCCTTGACGCTGGTGTCGGGGGCGAGGCCGCGCGCAGCGATGGGAGCCGATGATCCGTGCGCGAAATAAGCGTCGAGGTCCTCATGGGTGATGCGCCCCGCGGGCCCGGTTCCCGGCACGCGGCGAAGATCGACGCCTGCATCCGCGGCGCGCTTGCGCACGGCCGGCGATGCGAGCGGTTTCTCGCCCTCTTTTCTCGGAGCGCCTGCATGCGGCGACCCGCTCTTCTCCCCTCTACCGTTTGCGGGAGAGGGGCCGGGGGTGAGGGGTCGTAAACTCGAAGGCTCGTCCTTTTGACTCGCCCTCACCCCCGGCCCCTCTCCCGCTTCGCGGGCGAGGGGTGCAGGGGTCTTCGCCGCTCGAGGCGCCGGCTCATCCGCCTTGGCGTTCCCCGCGCCGTCAACTTCAAGCTTCAGGATCGGCGCACCGACCGCGACGATCTCACCGGCCTTTGCGCCAAGCCAGGTGACTTTGCCGATGACGGGCGACGGAATTTCGACCGTCGCCTTGTCCGTCATCACGGCGGCGAGGACCTGGTCCTCCATGACGTTATCGCCGGGCTTCACCATCCACTCGACAAGCTCGGCCTCGGCGACGCCTTCGCCGACATCGGGGAGCTTGATGACATGAACGCCCATCAGTTGTCCTCCATTACGCGTTTCAGCGCCGCGCCGACGCGGTTGGGACCCGGGAAATAGTCCCATTCATGCGCATGCGGATAGGGCGTGTCCCAGCCGGTGACGCGGATGACCGGCGCTTCGAGATGATGGAAACATCCTTCCATCACGACGGACATCAGTTCCGCTGCGAAACCGCAGGTCTTTGTCGATTCATTGACGACGACGCAGCGTCCGGTCTTTCTGACCGATGCTTCGATCGCCTCGAAGTCTAACGGCATCAAAGTTCTCAGATCGACGATTTCAGCGTCGATGCCGGTCTCCGCCGCGGCGGCGAGCGCGACATGCACCATCGTGCCATAGGTGAGGATGGTGACATCGCCGCCTTCACGCACGACCGCCGCCTTCCCGAGCGGAATCGCATAATGCCCGTCGGGCACTTCGCCGAGGTCGTGCTTCTTCCACGGCGTCACAGGGCGGTCGTGATGCCCATCGAAGGGTCCATTATAGAGGCGCTTGGGTTCAAGGAAGATCACCGGATCATCGTCCTCGATCGCTGCGATGAGGAGGCCCTTGGCGTCGAAAGGGTTCGACGGAATGACTGTCTTCAGCCCCGCGACATGCGCGAACAGCGTCTCCGGGCTCTGGCTGTGCGTCTGTCCGCCGAAAATCCCGCCGCCTGTCGGCATGCGGACGGTCATCGGCGTCGTGAAGTCGCCGGCCGAGCGATAGCGGATGCGAGAGGCCTCAGAGACGAGCTGGTCATAGCCAGGGTAAATATAGTCCGCGAACTGAATTTCGACGCAGGGTCGCAGGCCATAGGCCGCCATGCCGACGGCCGCGCCGATGATGCCGCTTTCGCTGATCGGCGCGTCGAAACAGCGCTGACGGCCGTATTTCTGCTGCAGCCCCGCCGTGCAGCGGAAGACGCCGCCGAAATAGCCGACATCCTCGCCGAACACGACAACATTGTCGTCGCGCTCCATGGCGACATCCATGGCGCTTCGGATCGCCTCGATCATGGTCATGCGGGTCATCGGCTAGATCCCCGCTTCCTGGCGCTGCCGGATGAGGTTGATGGTCGGCTCCCTAAAGACGTCCTCGAACATCGTCCCGGCCGGGGCGTGTGGGCCGTTGTGCAGCGTGCCGTGGCTTTCGGCTTCCTTCTGCGCCTGCACGACCATGCTCTCGATCTCGCCCTTCGCCTGCGCGTGACGCTCTTCTGACCACGCCTTGCGAAGAACCAGATGCTTTTTGAGGCGCTCGATCGGGTCGCCGAGCGGCCAACCGGACGATTCGTCTTTCGGCCGGTAGCCGGCGGGATCGTCGGAAGTTGAATGGGCGCCGGCGCGATAGGTGATGAATTCGATGAGCGTCGGGCCCAGATTCAACCGTGCACGGTCGATCGCCCACTTGGCGGCGGCGTAGACGGCGAGATAGTCATTGCCGTCGACGCGAAGCGCCGGAATGCCGAAGCCGAGCCCGCGCGAGGCGAAGGTCGCAGCGTTGCCGCGCGCGATGCCCTGGAATGTCGAGATCGCCCACTGATTGTTGACGACGTTCAAAATGACCGGCGGCTTGTAGGTCGAGGCGAAGACGAGCGCGGAATGGAAGTCGTTTTCCGCGGTCGATCCCTCGCCGATCCAGCCCGCGGCGACTTTGGTGTCGCCCTTGATGGCGGACGCCATCGCCCAGCCGACAGCCTGAATGAACTGCGTCGCCAGATTTCCCGAAATCGTGAAAAATCCGTCCTTTTTCGACGAATACATCACCGGCAGTTGCCGGCCTTTCATTGGATCCTTCGCATTCGAATAGATCTGATTCATCATCGTCACGATCGGATAGCCGCCGGCGATCAGGAGCCCTTGCTGACGATAGGTCGAAAAATTCATGTCGCCGTCACGCATCGCCATGCGGAAAGCGCACGCGACCGCTTCCTCCCCCAGCGCCTGCATGTAGAATGAGGTCTTCCCCTGACGCTGCGCCATCAGCATGCGCGCGTCGAAGGCGCGCACCGTCATCATGTGCCGAAGTCCATCGACCAGCGCTTCATCCGGCAACTGGCCGGCCCACGGACCCACGGCCTCGCCCTTGTCGTTCAGCACCCGGATGACTGAATAAGCGAGATCGTGAATGTGCAGCGGTTCGACATCGACCGGCGGCATGCGAACGGCGCCCGCTTCCGGAATCAGCATTTCCGAAAAATCCGGCGAATCTCCGGGGCGGCATTCCGGCTCGGGCACATGGAGGCTTAAGGGAAGAGCCTCGCGCTTGGCGCCGCTCTTTGCCTTGGCGGGGGACTTGGTCATTCGAATTTCTCCCGGGCGGTCGCGGCGAACGCCTTGATCGGCGGTCCCTTTTGCGGGCTTCCGCCGCGAGCGTCTAGGCCGCGGCGCTGGGCGTGGCAATTGAGGCTGCGGCTGTGGAAAACGCACATGCCTGTCCGGTTGGATTGGGATGCCCGGAACAAGTCCCGGCGTAACGCTTTATAGCGGCGATGATCGTCTTTTCGGCATTCGATGCTGAATTTACTGTTTCAGACGGTAAATCTTTTGCGCTGCGTCAGCGCTGACAAAGTCTTGCCGAACGTCTTGCTTCACCAGATCCCGGTCGCGTTCGAATGGCTCACCCATCCCGCCCCCGCCCGGCGTATCGACGATGAGGCGCGCTCCCGCGGGAATCATCTCGCGGCCCATGCCCTTAAGGGGCGTTCCGTCAGCGAGACGCGCGGCGCCCAAAGCGCCCGCGCCGCCGCCGTCGCGCCCGCGCGCGGGATACTTCGTGCGGTCGAACATTTTGGATACGGCGAACGCTGCGCCGTCAGCATGCGCAAACTCCAGCGTCTGGCCGAGGCCGCCGCGCAAGCGCCCGGCGCCGCCGGAGTCCGTTCGATACTCCTTCCGCCAGATGACGATCGGCGCCGCCGCCTCGTTGATTTCAACCGGTGTGTTGCGCACGCCCGAAGGGAACGCCGTGCAGGAGAGCCCGTCCTTGCCGGGCCGCGCGCCGGCGCCGCCGGTGTAAAACGGATTGACGATGAAATCCTCGCCCGCCCCGCCGATGCTCCGCCCGCCGAGCAATACCGGAAGGTAAAGGCAGGAAGCCCCTTCGGCCGGAACACGATCCGGAATCGCTTTCGCGAGGGCGCCCAGCACGACATCCGGCAACATCTGTCCGACGGTATGGCGCGCGGACACGGCGCACGGACGCGGCGCATTGAGGATCGCGCCCTCCGGGGCCGACACGCGCACGACGCCAAGCGATCCGGCGTTATTGGGCACGTCATTGCCGATCACGCATCGAACGCCAAAGGAGGCGTAGGCCTGCGTATAGGTGAGCGGCACGTTGACGCCGTGCGCCGAGATGGGCGACGTCCCTGCGAAATCGACGTCGATCCCCGTCGCGCCGACGGTCAGCCTGCAGACGAGATCGACGGGATCGTCATAGCCGTCGATGCGCATCGAATTCTCATAGACGCCGGCGGGCACGCGTCGCACCTCGTCCAGCATCGCAGCTCGCGAGTTTTCAATGATCATGGCGCCGACAAGGTCGAGACCGTCGAGCGAGAATTCATCGAGCGTTGCGAGAAGACTTTTGGCGCCTGCCTCATTGCAGGCGGCGAGCGAATAAAGATCGCCTTCAGCAGCATTGGGATCGCGCACATTCGCGCGAATCATCTCGAACAACGTGTCGTTGCGGACGCCCTTCGCGAACAATCGGGAAATGGGAACCAGCAGCCCTTCCTCAAAGACCTGGCGCGCATCGGGGCCGAAGCCGAGCCCGCCAACATCGGCGATGTGCGAGGTGGCGGCGAAGAGCGCGACGGGGCGTCCATCGCGAAAGACAGGCGTAACTACCGTGAAGTCGTTGAGGTGACCGGTCCCCTCCCAAGGGTCGTTAGTGACCAGGACGTCTCCGGGCGCAAGCGATTCAATCGGAAATTTGTTTAAGAAGAACCCGACGCTCGCCGCCATGGCGTTGACGTGCCCCGGCGTGCCGGTGACGGCCTGCGCCAGCATGCGACCCTTGGTGTCGAAGACGCCCGCCGACAAATCTCCGGCCTCGCGCACCGTTGCTGAGAACGCCGTCCGGATCAGCGTTTGCGCCTGCTCCTCGACGATCGCGATGAGACGCGACCAAAGAAGCTGAAGCGTGATGGCGTCGGGCGCTGTCATGGCGCGGCCTTTCGGGTCAGGACGATATTGCCGCCAGCGTCAACGCCCGCGTCAAAGCGCGACGTGACGACGGTTGTCGTTTGCGCCTCGACGATGAGAGCCGGACCAGCAACCCGTGACCTAGGCGCAAGAGCGGAGCGATCGATCACGGCGTAGTCGAGGCGGCAGCGTGCGGCTGCGTCGTAGACGGATCGGGTCCTCTCGCCTCTCCCGCTTGCGGTAGAGGAGTTGGGGGCGAGGGTGCCCGCACCCGAGGGCGGCGCGTTTTGATGCGCGCTCAACCCTAACCGCTCTCCGGCTGAAGCGGGCGAAGGGGACGTCGCCGTCACCCTCAGCGACCAACTCATCGCTTCTGCGGCCATCCCAGGAATGGTCCGTCCATATTGAGTGCGATAGGCGGCTTCAAACCCCGCCAATAACGATTCTGCAGTCAAGGCGCCATTGAGCGCTACAGCGATCTCGTGCCCCTGCCCGGCATATCGCATAAAGGCGCTACGCTGTTCCTCGATCGCCGCTTCTCCTGCTGCTGCGCGGACGACGCTTGTCGCCTCTGAGCGCATGTCTGCGAACATCGCCTCAACGCGTGCGCCATCAAAGCGATCAAGCCGCATCGGCAGGCTGCGGACGATTTCATAGGCGGCGGGCGCGAGAAGAAATCCGATCGCCGACCCGACGCCGGCGCCTGGCGGCACGATCACGGTCGTAAGTCCGAGTTTTTCTGCGATGCGCGCCGCGTGCAACGGCGCTGCGCCGCCAAAGGCGATCAGCGTGCGCCGGCGGATGTCCTTCCCCTGTTCGACAGCGTGCGCCCGCGAGGCGGTCGCCATGTTTTCGTCGACGACTTCGCTGACGGCGAACGCCGCTTCATCGTCACCGAGATTGAGGGGCGAGCCGATTTCCGCGGCCATCGCGCGCGCCGCCGCGCTTTCATCAAGGGCGATAGCGCCGCCTGCGAAGCGAGAGGGCTCAATGCGGCCAAGCGTCAGGTCCGCATCTGTGACGGCGGGCCGAGCGCCGCCCCGCGCATAACATGCAGGTCCCGGATCCGACCCCGCGCTTTCCGGGCCGACTGCGACGCGTTTCAATTTGTCGATATGCGCAAGCGAGCCGCCGCCGGCGCCGATCTCGACAAGCTCAATCACCGGAATTCGAATCGGCGTGCCCGAGCCCTTCTTGAACCGATAGCTGCGATCGACCTCGAAGACCCGCGCGGACGCCGGCTCGCCCTTGTCGATCAGGCACATCTTGGCCGTCGTGCCGCCCATGTCGAATGACAGGACGCTGTCAAGCGCCAGCGACCGCGCGACCGACGCCGCGAGAACGGCGCCGCCTGCTGGCCCGGATTCGACGAGGCGGATCGGAAATTTCGCCGCGGTTTCCACCGTGCACAGCCCGCCGCCTGACGTGACGAGCAGGAAGGGACAGACAAACCCCTTCTCGCGGAACGCCGCTTCCAGCGCGCGCAAATAGCGCTCCATCAGCGGCCGGACATAGGCGTTGGCGACTGTGGTTGTCTGGCGCTCATATTCGCGAATTTCCGGCGCAACGTCGCTCGACAACGATATCGACAGATGCGGAAGCGCGCGCGCGACGATCTCGGCCACACGCCGCTCATGCGCGGGATTGGCGTAGGAATGGAGGAGACCGATCGCGAGGCTTTGGGCGCCCTCTTTCTCAAGCGCCGGGATGACAGCGGCGACCGAAGCCTCATCAAGCGGCAGGATCGCCTCTCCACCTGCGTTCATTCGTTCCCGGACAGGGAGCCTCAACCAGCGCGGCACAAGCGGCGGCGGCCGGTCGATCATCACATCATATTGTTCGAAACGATGTTCATAGGCCATTTCGAGCGCGTCGCGATGTCCCTCGGTCGTGAGGAGCGCAGTGACGGCGCCGCGCTTTTCGATGAGCGCGTTGGTCGCGAGCGTCGTGCCGTGTATGATGAGGCCAATGTCGGCTGGCGCCAGCGCCGCGTTTTTCAGCGCGGATAAAACGCCGTCTATCACGCCGGCCTCCGGCGCCTTCGACGTCGTCAGCACTTTCGCGGTGACGCGCGCGCCGTCGGCCGTCTCTAACGCGATGTCAGTGAATGTGCCGCCGATATCGACGGCGATACGCGCTTTAGGCGTCATCGACCGGCACGGTGTAGTTCAGCGCCGAGCGGCCGCCGTCCGCAAAAATGGTTTGACCGGTAATATAGCTCGCCATGTCGCTGGCGAGGAACAGCGCGACGGCGGCGATCTCCGAGGGCTCCCCGACACGGCCCGCGGGCGTTCGCGAAAGTATTTTCCGGCGCCCCTCGTCGTCCCGCATCACGCCCTTCAGAAGATCCGTCATGATCGAGCCGGGGCCGACCGCGTTGACGCGGATGCCATGAGGGGCAAGACCGAGCGCCGCCGCGCGGGTCAATTGCCGTACGCCGCCCTTCGACGCCGTATAGGCGACCTGATTGGCGATCGCGAGATCAGAATTGATCGACGACATGTTGACGATTGCGCCCTTGATGCCACGTTCGATCATCGATTTCGCGGCGATCTGCGACAGGACAAAGTAAGACCGCAGGTTAATGTCCATCACCCGGTCCCACTCTTTGGGATCAAGGTCGAGAATGGTTCCCGGCGCCGTCACGCCCGCATTGTTGACGAGGACGTCGATGCGTCCGAACTCGTCAAGCGCGCGCAGCACGATCGCCTCGCAATCCACGTCGCTCGCAACATTGGCGGCGACCGGAACAGCGCGCACGCCAAAATCGATGGCGATGAGGTCAGCCGCGCCGCGATTGCGCTCCTCATTGACGTCGGCGAGCACAACACTCGCCCCTGCCGCTGCGAACGCCCGGGCGCACGCCTCCCCAATGCCGGCGGCGGCGCCGGTGACGATGACGGCCTTGCCGGAAAAATCGAGGAGCGTTGCGGTCGAGGGAGCCATGGCAGGACCTTAGCACCGTTCGCCGCGCTGAAAAACGTCGCTATCGGGGCCCATAGCCAAGGGTTTCGAACAACCGCCGATGGGCCGAAAACATTGCGGTCGTCTCCATCGAATTGAGGTCCCGGCGCCAGCGCCCTACGGCGGACGAATTGATCGGGCGCCGCAAGCGACCGGCCGTTTCGAGTTCCAGTCCCGCCAACGCAGGCTGACGTTTGTCGAATTTCAGCATATCCGGCTCAAAATCTTCGCCGATAAACCCGCAGACGTCGCGTATCGTTTCGGCGGGCTTCGTCGCGAGGTCTTCGTACCGGATACGAAATACCCGTCCGGCGAGCACCGGCGCTGACTCCGCCGCAAGGCCGTGCATAACGATAGACGTCCAATAACGCCCGGCGCCCGCAACGCTCGCACAATGATCGAACACGCCGCCTGTCGGCGCACGCCATCGTCGCTCCAGCAAAGACGCGGCAAGATCGCGGCCGTCGCGGACGAGATGAATGAACCGGGCTTCCGGAAAGAGCTTCGCCAGCTGTTCAAAGGCCAGAATGTTGAACGCCGTCTTATCCGCCCAGCGCGCCTTGCCGGTCGTGAGGGCCCGCTTCTCCATCGGCGCTGCAATGGCCCGCGCGAAATTCTCCCGGACCTTCGCGGTCTCCAAGAAGAAGTGGTCGCGATGAAGCCCGCCAAGCGTCGCCTCAAAATCAGCGGCTGTCATCGTCAGTGCAATGTGGCCGGTGTCCGGCCCGCAGGAGATCGCCGGATGCCCGTCAAGAATGACCCGCAGCAATGTCAGGCCGGATCTCGGCGCGCCGCCGATAAAAATCGGGCCCTTCAGCACGGCGACGCAAGCGTGTATCCGCACTCTTCAAGCAAGGGCCAGGCGATCCGCTCCACTTCGGCGATCTGAGGCGCTGTCAGGTCCCGGCGCCAGCGTCTCGCAGCGCTTGCGTTGAGGGGCTTGGAGACAGCCGCCGCGCTGCTTTCGTTTTCGCCGGCGCCTTCGCGAAAATGCCGATGATGTGCGAGCGAAGCGTCGTTCGGCGGGACGTCCAGAAAGGCGAACAGGTCAGCCAGCGTCCGCTCTGGCGCGGCGATCAGCGTTTCATAAACAAGGCCGAACACCGGCGCGCCGGCCCTGCGCGCAGCGCGGGCCGCCATCACATGGTCGCGCCATCCAGCGGCGGCGCTTGCGACATTCGCCGTGATCGGAAGGCGCGCGCCGGTCCGTTCGTCCCGCCAGTCCATGCTCAGGAGCGAGGCGACGACATCGCGGGGATCGCGCAAGACATGGACAAATCGCGCTTTCGGAAACAGCGAGAAAAGCTCAGAAAAATAGAGCGCGTTCGCGGGCGTCTTCTCGGCGATGAGACGCTTGCCGCTTCTCTCGTGCAGGGGCTGTAAGAAAGACCCGATAAGTCCGGCGAATGTCCGCCGCAGAGAGTCAGCATCGAAGGCGTAATGAACCGCCAGAGTTTCGCCCATCGTCGCCGCCGTGTCGCGGTAAAGGCGCGCGAGCGCCGGGATCGCCCGCAATTCAGGTCCGCAAGCGATTTCAGGATGAGCGTCGAGAATCGCGCGCGTCAGCGTGGTGCCTGACCGCGGCGCGCCCCCGACAAAAATCGGCGCAGCGATCATCGTTCGTTCGCAGGACTCTTTTGAGCGCGAAGCGGGTCTTCGCCGGCGCGAAACCACCCTGTCACGGAGTAGCGGGGCCGCGCCGCAAAGGGCGTCACCATGCTGACGCAATGGCGTTGCGGCACCGTGAACAGGTTCAGTGCGTTGAATTTTGGGGTGTAAGCTTCCTCAACATGGCCGTCTTCGCCGATAAACATCAGCAGGCCGCCCCAGTCGGCTTTCCAATCCGGCGTCAGATTGAGGACGAAAGCGGCGCAGCGGTTCTTGCCCGCCACATCGTCGTCGTGTTCGGTGAGAAAATGGCCGGCGCGGTAGCGGGTCGCCTGCGCGTCCGCATAGGCGATATCGTCAATCCCCGTCACCTCGCGCACGAAGTCGAGCACCGCCTCGCAATTCAGAAATTCGAACAACGCTTTCAGATCGTCGCTGACTATCCGGCCGCTGTAATAGGCGTCGTAAACCGGATAGTTGTCGAACAGATATTGAAACCCGCGCCGCGCCTGATCTGATATTGCTTCCTGGAACCGGACCTTGTCGGCCGGCGTCAACGTCTCGAGGCCGGCGGCGTCAAGATCGAGGTGACGGTCGCCCGCGCGCGTCACCGTATTCCAGCGCGGCAAGGCCTCAAGCGATTTCCAAAGCGATTGCGCTCGCTCAGCGACAAGAAAATTGGAAATGTGAATGCGCCGCTTGTAACGGATCGCCGCTTCATGAGCGGAAGCTTCGATCCTGTAGGCGTGAGCAACCGACATAAACAACCGCAGTTCACTGATGGCGATCTGAAGGAGAAATCGGCGCGCGCGACAACGCCCTTGCGGCGGACGGAATTTGCAATGCGGCGAAGCGACAAATGTCGTGCGACGAAGCGAATGTCAGACGGCAGAGGCGACGCCGGAATATTCGGTTCGTCGCAAAATTCGGATTGAATTTTTAACGGATGGAGCGGGTAGCGGGAATCGAACCCGCGTCTTTAGCTTGGAAGGCTATTATCTACCAAAATTTGGCCTCAAGCGTGCATAAGCCTTTTCTCCGCTTTTGTATATATATTACAATGCATTATCGCCTATCATGAGATGTTGATGGGTTTTGGATGATGCTCAAAAATGCTCGTGAATCCCGTTCAACTTCTAGCTATTTTCTAGCTGGAATCTGCTCCGTCTGCGTCGCATAATGCGGAATAGGCGGCGCTATTTGGCGTCCCATTTCGCACTTCGCAGGGAACCGCATGGCCCAGGCTCGGCATGAGCAGAAGATTACGAAGCGCGCGGTCGATGCGTTCACGGCGACGTCCGGCAAGCGAGCACGATTATGGGATTCCGAATTGAAAGGTTTCTGCGTTCAAGCATACCCAACGGGGCGAAAAGTCTACGTCGTCGGATACTCGTTCGGCGCGCGCTATCGATGGATCACCATCGGCAAGCATGGCGATCCCTGGACGCCGGAAGCAGCGCGGGAAAAAGCGAAGGCGATTCTCGGCGATATCGCCAACGGTGATGATCCTGCCGAAAAAAAGGCAGCCGCTCGCGAAGCAGCCTCGATCCGAAAGCTCACGATTGCGCACCTGATTGATCGTTATCTCGAAGAGGGACCGATCGACAAACCGGACAAGCGAGCGTCGAGTTGGGCGAACGACCGATGCTACCTGACGAACCACGTCCGGCCGCTTCTGGGTTCTGTGCCGATTGCCGACCTTCGTCCGCGAGACGTCTCGAAATTCCAGAACGACGTGTTGAAAGGCGTCAGCGCCAGGGCGAGACCGAACAAGCGGGGTCGCAATTTGACCGGTGGAAAAGGCGCCGCCGTTCACGCCGTACGAAGTTTGTCCGCCGCCTTGGGATGGGCGGTGCAACGGGAACTCATTGATGGCAATCCGTGCACAAAGATTGAGAAGCTGCAGGACGGCGCGCGACTACGCTACTTAACCGATGAAGAAGCTCGGCGCCTTTTCAAGGCGATCGATGATCTCTTGCGGTCGGGCGAATTGACGCAGGCGCAGGTCGACTGCATTTCGTTGATTTCGTTTACTGCGGCGCGAGCAGGTGAAATCAAGGGCCTGCGATGGGAGGAAGTTGATTTTGAGCGCAAGTTGTTGCTGCTTCCCCCGCTTCGTCACAAGACGGGCGGAATGAACACGCCGAAGGCTATTCCCCTTACGGACTCGTGCCTCGAGATATTGCGGCGCCGGTCACATACGAAAAAGGATGGCGAGTTCGTGTTCGCGTCTCCGAAAAGCAAAAGCGGATACGTTCAGAATATTCGACATTCCTGGAAGAAAATTACGGAGCGCGCCGACCTTCAGAATTTTCGTATTCACGATTTTCGCCACGCCTACGCCTCCTTCGCGATCAATTCGGGTCAGTCGCTCAAGAATATCGGCGCAAATCTGGGCCACCGGAAGGCTTCAACGACCGAGAGATATGCTCATTTGCTGGTTGAGAGCCGTCGACCTGTCGCTGAAGGCGTCGAAGCCGT
>CAZHUI010000025.1:0-34809 GCA_964535605.1 uncultured Caulobacterales bacterium | reverse complement strand
TTCGCCGCCACTGGGAATCCCAAATCGATTCAGAAAGGTCGGATTTTGCTCTAGAGGTCGCTGGTTCGAGACCAGCAGGCGGTACCATTTGATCGGGATAAGGCGTTGTGCGCTACGGACCGCATGGGCGCGCGCGCTAGATCGTCGACAACGATGAATGACGCCGCGGACGTTTCCAGGCGCATGACGAGTGCTTCTTGCGACCCGGCTCTTGTCGCGGCGTTGCGTCATGTCGCGGGCGCCGGGAACGCCCCTATATCCGTGGCAGCTTATTTCTCTGCGCGGACATAGCGATCGAGTTCCCTGTGGAAGTGGCGCAAGCGGTCTTCCTGCTCCGACCACAACGGGCCCTTGAAGCCGCGCGAGCGTGACCCTCTCTGAACGGCGGCGACGAGTTCGACGTCCTGATCGAGAACTTCGCCAAGATCGGGCTTTACGCCCGCCGGGACATGTTCGATGTCCGGCCTTGTTGCGCCTGTGACGTCGAGGCCTTGAGGAAGGCCCATCCACGCCGGCGCCGCATAGCCTGGATCGTCGACATGCCGGAACATCGTCATGTTGTCGTAGAAGAAGCGCTCCGGGTCCGTCGGGTGCGGAACAAAACGCATGATGAAGACGCCTTCAGGGTGCATGCCGATCTGCACGTTCGGGAAGAAGCCAGTCGCCCAGCTGTCGGTGAGCTGGCCGTCTGTCAGCCTGTCGTAAAACGCAAGATTGAAGCGTTTTCCGCGCGCGCGCTTCGCCTTCTGGATGGCGGCGCGAACTTCCGCGGCGGTCCCGCTATAGGCGTCGGGGTCGATCCCCGCCTCCATCATCATGTGGCGTTGATAGGGGTCGATCGCCTCCTGGTCTTTCACGCGATGCGACTTGACCCCGATCGGCACGATCATCCGGCTGAAACCGTTCGGGTAAAGATCAATCTGACTGAAATCCTCCATCACGCCTTGCGTCTGCGGATGGATATGAGGGAGGTGATAGGTCTCGTAAAATGAATCGATGCCGGTTTTCCAGTTCGCCAGCCATTCCGAACGAACATGGCGCACGACGTTCATTTTTTCGATTTCGTAATTCTCGATGTAGCCGTCAGGTAGGCCGATCCAGTCCTTTAGCGGCGGCGCCGTCCCGTCCATGTTGATGAAGATGAGGCCGCCGATGGTGTCGCACCGGACTTCGGTCAGGCCCGGCCGATGTCTGATCAGTTTCGGATCGAAGGTCTCTTCGTCGGTGATTTTCTCCAGCCTGCCGCTGATGTCGAACCGCCAGCCGTGGAACGGGCAGGTGAATTTCGCGACGCTGCCTTGTTCGGTCATGCACACGCGATTGGCGCGGTGCGGGCAGGCGTTGTAAAGCGCCTTGATCGACATGTCGTCCTGGCGGACGATGATGAATTCCTCATGGCCGTGCGTGAAGATGACGAAATCGCCCGGCTCTTTAATGTCGGGCGTGACGCCCGCGAGCAGCCAGACGCGCGGCCACAAAAGCGACCATTCCTTCTCCATGAACTCGCGCGAATAGTAACGGCTCGGATCCGGCACATCGAGCCCGATATCGGCAGGGCGCGGCCGCTTCGCTTCAAGGCTGTCTTGCGGCGCGTTAAGGGTCATCGGCCATTGCGCCTTGAAACCGTCGGGCATGGAGAGGTCCTCCTCGTCTTCGCCGGGCGCGCTCGGCGCCGCCGGGTTCTTCCAACTCAGATTGGACAAGCTAGCACTTCGCCCGGCAAGAAACAAACAATCACGTTTGTTTCTTTTAGGCGGCGCCGGCGGGCCGCTCGACGCGATAGCCGATCCTCGGGAAATGGACATGGAGACCGCTCGACACGGGGTCCTCGCGGGCAATCGACACGCGGTCCGCCGTCAGCTCGATCAAGCGTCCTGTTACCGGCGTATCCGGATGCGCGACCGGCCAAACGGTTGCGACTTCGCCCGCCTCAAGGCCGGACTCGTCTGGTTGGCCGGGCCTTCCGGCGACGGAGGCGGGTCTTGAAGTTTTTGCGATTCCGATAGCGTCCGCCGGGCTGATTTCCTCGCGGACGCCATGGCCGAACGCGGCCATCCGTCCGCACCAGGCGCTGAGCCGGTCATGCTGCGAAAGATACCGGCGCGCGGACGGGAAGTGTCCGTTGGCCATCCAGACCGGAAAATAGGCGTTGATGTCCGCCCATTCCGGCGTGTCGCCGAAAAGGAACGCGCGCCCGTCGACAAGCTGGCGCTCGATGAGCGCGACATGCGCGCTGAACTGCGCATGGAAATGGCGCGCGTCGCGCGCAAAGCCTGAAAAATCGAGGTCGGCGAAATAGGCCGTTCTGTCAGCAATCAGATCATCAGGCAGCCGCGTCCGGTTCTCGTGCATCGCAAGCGCGGCGCCGGGTGGGAACAGGGTCTCATCGCTCCAGTGCTGCAAGCCGAAATTGAGAAGCGGTCCCGATCTGAGCAGCGGCGGCGCCGGGTACAGCGCCTCGACGACCTCGATGATCAGCCGCGAGTCGCAATAAATGTCGGCGCCGATCTGCAAGACTGGCGTGCCGCGATAGCCGCCGGTGAGCGCGGTCAGATCCGGCTTCGGCATCACCATCGGAATAAGAACCGACCGCCATTTGACGCCTTTTACGCCGAAAACGACGCGGATTTTCTCGGCGAATGGCGACGGGTCGTGATGGTGAAGGATCAGTGAACTTGCGGGCATTGCGTCGTCGCCTCTTCGCTCCGAGAGCCGGGCCCGGCGCTATTCCGCAAGCGCGGTCGAGAGCCGCTTGGAGTTGTTGCGACGCGCATATTGCTTGGATTGCTGCATCGCCGTCGGCATAAGATTGCGCAGGCAATCCTCGAGATAATCGAACAGGCGTTCCTCGGCCTTCGGGCTGAGCGGCGCGGACAACCGGCGAATCACGAGCCCTTCAAGCGTCACCTGAACGAGATTGAGCGCGATGTCGAATTTTTCCTTGTCGGTTTGCCATTCAGGAAAGAGATCGACGGCGAGCTTATACCACTCGCGGTAAAAGGACTGCTCCGCCGGCCGAAGGATCTTTTCAAGATCGGCGTCGGTGCGCGACGCGACGGCGAGTTCGTGAAAGGCGAAGAACAAGGGGTGCGTGACATGGCGCCAGTAAGCGATCAGCGCGTCATGCAGATGCGGCTGGTCGTCGGGGAGGGAGGAAACGGCGCGGCGGAACGCTCGAAGACGCTTCGTATGCAGATATTCGATCGCCGCTTGAATGACGGTGTGCCGGTTCGTGAAGTGGTGCATCATCGCGCCGCGCGACAGGCCCGCTTCCTCGGCGATGCGCGGCGTCGTCGTTTGCGCGTATCCATATTTGATGAGGCATTGCAGGGCGGCCTCGACGATCAGTTTACGCGTCGATGCGCTCTTCTGGGCCTGCCGGCCGATTTCCTTGGGCGCCCGGTCTTCGACGGCGGCGCGCAGGCGGCGCCGGGTCGCGAAATCGGTAGTGCTTTTGGCCATGCATCGCCCCAGAAAAAAACATTCACGCCTGACGGTATTTTAGATTATGCCTGCCGGAAAGGCGAGCGAATCCTTGTTGCGCCGCACAACAATAGTAACGCCGATCGAAGTCAAGGAGCGTTTGAATGGGACGGGTCGAAGGAAGGGTCGCGCTGATCACGGGCGCAGCGTCGGGGCTTGGGCTCGCTGACGCCACGCTCCTCGCGCGCGAAGGCGCAAAGGTAGTTCTGACTGACGTCAATGAAGAGCGCGGCGCAGCCGCCGCGGCCGGCATCGGCGCGGCGGCGACGTTCATCCGCCACGACGTCTCCAAGGCGGAGGAATGGCAAAGGGTCATCGCCGCGGTGCGCGCGCGTCACGGGCGTCTCGACATTCTGGTCAACAATGCCGGCGTCGTCATTCTGTCGACGCCGGAAAGTTGCACGCTGGAGGAATTCCGGTTCGCCAACGCCGTCATGTCGGAAGGCGTTTTTCTCGGATGCAAATACGCCCTGCCCTTGCTGAAAGAGAGCGACAGCGGGTCGATCATCAATATGTCATCGACGGCCTCGCATGTCGGCTATCCGATCTTCTTCGCCTATTCCGCGGCGAAAGGCGCCGTTCGCGCGATGACGAAATCGATCGCCGCGCACTGCCAGTCGGAGGGCTACCGCGTTCGCTGCAATTCAATTCATGCGGGCGCCATCGAAACGCCGATGGTCCAATCGGCGCAGGGCCGAGCGAATGAGAAGCCGATCGACATCGCCGCAAGCGGGGTGTTGCCGGCGGGATCGCTCGGCGCGCCGGATGACGTCGCCAGCCTTGTCCTCTATCTCGCGTCGGATGAATCCCGCTTTGTGACGGGGGCCGAATTTGTCATTGATAACGGCCTGTTGGCGCGGCCGGCCATGTAACCCGGGCTGTCGTGCGCCCCTTGCTTGACGTGCATAAAAAAACAATCATGATTGTCTTTAAATTGACCTGCGGGGCGCCGCATTCGCCCCAAATCCGCGGAAGGATGGCAGATAATGGATCTCGGACTGCGCGGAAAAAACGTGCTGATCACCGGCGCGACCGCAGGCATCGGCCGGCGGATTGCCGACCTCTTCGCCGAGGAGGGCGCCAATGTGGCGATCTGCTCGCGCTCGCCGGAAAGCGTCAACCGCGCGATCAAGGAGATGAAGGTCATCGCTGACGGCAAAATCGTCGGCGCGCCTTGCAACATAAAAAACAAGGAAGAATACGAGCGCTGGATTGAAGCGATGGCCGCCGACCTTGGCGGCGTCGATATCTTCATCCCGAATGTTTCCGCGGGCGGCGGCGCCGACAGCGAAAAGAACTGGCACAAGAATTTCGAGATCGACGTTCTCGGGACGGTCCGCGGCGTCGAGGCGGTGCTGCCGCATATGGTGAAGCGCGGCGGCGGCGCCATCACGATGATCTCAACGACGGCGGCGGTTGAAACCTTCATGGTCCCGCAAGCCTACAACGCCATGAAAGCGGCGCTCATCACCTACGCCAAGCAACTCAGCCAGGAGCATGGGCCCAAGGGCGTGCGCGTCAACAGCGTGTCGCCCGGACCGATCTATTTCGACGGCGGCGCGTGGGACATGATCAAGACATCGAACGAAAAGTTCTATGAGCGCACGGCGAAGACCCATGCGCTCGGTCGGCTTGGCACGCCGGAGGAAGTCGCGCGCTGCATTGTTTTTCTCTCGAGCGCGGCGGCGAGCTGGGTGACAGGCGTCAATCTCATCGTCGATGGCGGCTACACCAAGCGCGTACAGTTCTAATTCGTCATGAAGGTGCGCCGAAGACAGACGATCAAGCGAACCGCAGAGCGCCGCGGCCCCGCCGGCACGCCTGTCGATCCGGCGCCGAAGCCAAATTTGCCGTCTGACCCGATCCCGAAAGAACGGTACACCTCGCCTGACTACATGAAGCGGGAATGGGAGAGCATGTGGACGAAAGTCTGGCTGCTCGGCTGCCGGGAGGACGATATTCCCAATCCCGGCGATCACATTGTCACGGAGATCGGCCGCGAGTCGATTCTGCTTGTGCGCCAGCGCGACGGCTCAGCGCGCGCGTTTTACAATGTGTGCCAGCACCGCGGAAACCTGCTCGTTCACGGCGCGCATGAACCGAAAGAAAGCGCGGAAGATTTTCGCTGCCATTACCACAACTGGCGTTACGGTCTCGACGGCCGCTTCGCCGACATCCCGGATCTTGAAACTTTCCCGCAAGGCGCGCCCGCCTGCGGCGGCCTTATAAGCCTCCCCTGCGATCGCTGGGGATCGTTCGTGTGGTTCAGTCTGAACCCCGATGTCGAGCCGCTGCGCGACTATCTTGGCGTCATACCGGAGCATCTCGACCCTTACCATTTCGACCGGATGGCGTTGACCGAATGGAAGACGGTCGAGTGGGACTGCAACTGGAAAGCCTCCGTCGACGCTTTCAACGAAAGCTATCACGTCCAGGGCACTCATCCCCAGCTTCTCTATTATCTCGACGACCTCGACATTCAGATAGACTGCCTCGGACGGCATAGCCGCTATCTCATCGCTTTCGGGGTCCTCAGCCCGCGCGTCGTCTCGCCGTCGGAGATTCCGCCGCCGATCAAGTCGATGATGCGCGATGCCGGCATGGATCCGGCGTCCTATGAGGGTTCGATCTACAACGCGCGCGAGGCGATCCAGAAGTTCAAGCGAGAGAACGGCCCAAAGCAGGGCAGAGACTATTCGTCGCTGAATGATGATCAGCTAACGGACGATTATAACTATACGATATTTCCCAACATAACCATGAACATCCATGCCGACGACCTGATGATGTTCCGCCAGCGCCCGCATCCCGACGACCCTAACAAGATGTTTTTCGACTATTTCATGTTCAAACTGAGAGATCATGATTTCGACCCGGCCGCTTACGAACGGCCGCGTCACCGGCAGTACAGGCATGGCGAGACCTCGCTCGGCCTCGTCATCAATCAGGACGCCTACAATCTGAAATTCGTGCAGAAAGGCATGAATAGCGCCGGCTATGGGGGGCTCTGGCTCGGCGAGCAGGAACTGCGCATCCGCCATTTCCACGAGACGCTCGAAGACTATCTCGCCGGGCGCCATGAGCCTGCAAAAACAAAGGTCAGGAACTGAGATGTCGACGCGACACGGCAAGGACCAGCTCTTGCGCGCCTATCGTCAGATGAAGACGATCCGCGAATTCGAGGAACGCCTGCACAAGGAGATCATGACCGGCGAAATCGCCGGTTTCACGCATCTCTATTCGGGCCAGGAAGCGGTCGCCGTCGGCGTCTGCGATCACCTCAGCGACGACGATCTCATCGTCTCGACCCATCGCGGGCACGGTCACTGCATCGCCAAGGGCTGCGACGTCAAAGCGATGATGGCGGAGATTTTCGGCAAGGCGACGGGCCTCGGCAAGGGCAAGGGCGGCTCGATGCACATCGCCGATTTCGACAAGGGAATGCTCGGTGCGAACGGCATCGTCGGCGCCGGCGCGCCGCTCGCGGTCGGCGCTGCGCTGTCAGCCAAGCTCGACGGCAAAGGACGCGTCGCGATCTCTTTCGGCGGCGACGGATCGGTCAATCAGGGCGCGGTGTTCGAGGCGATGAACATGGCGGTCGTCATCAAGGCGCCGGCGATCTTCGTGATCGAGAACAACGGCTATTCCGAACATACCGGCGCCGATTACGCGGTCGGCTCGAAAGATATCGCCGCGCGGTCCGAAGCCTTTGGCCTGAAGACGGTCAAGGCCGACGGCTGCGACTACTTCGCCGTCTATGACGCGATGAGCGAGCTTCTCGACCATGCGCGCGCGGGCAAGGGGCCGTGCGCCGCCGAGTTCCGGACAACGCGCTTTTTCGGCCACTTCGAGGGCGACCCACAGAAATACCGCGCGAAAGACGAAGTGAAGCGTCACCGCGAAGAAATGGATTGCCTCAAGAACTTCCGCGCCCGCGTCCTTGGCGACAAATCCTTGAGCGCCGCCGATCTCGACGCCATCGACGCTGAGGTTCTTTCGCTGATCGACGACGCGGTGACCGCCGCGCGCGCCGCGCCGCCGCCGTCGCCGGGCGAAACCGTCACCGACGTTTACGTCTCCTATCAATAGGAAAGCGCGATTATGCCGATCATGACCTATCGCGAAGCGCTGAACGACGCGATGCACCGGGAGATGGCGCGCGATCCACGCGTCTTCGTGTGCGGCGAAGACGTATCGGGCGGGGCTGGCGGAACCTCCGGAGAGCGCGAAGCGTCCGGCGGGATTTTCGGCGTCACCAGCGGCCTCCTGCCGAAATTTGGCGAGGACCGCGTCATCGATACGCCAATTTCTGAAAACGCCATTGTCGGCCTTGCGGTTGGCGCGTCGCTCGCCGGAAAACGCGGCATCGCCGAAATCATGTTCGCGGATTTTTTGGGGTTGGCGCTCGACCAGACGATGAATCAGGCGGCGAAGTTCCGCTACATGTCGGGCGGCAAAGCCAAATGCCCTGTGGTGATCCGTGTGCCCTATGGCGCCGGCATGAACATGGCGGCGCAGCATAGCCAGACCATGTACCAGATCATCACGTCGGTTCCCGGCCTCAAAGTCGCCATGCCGTCAACGCCGGCCGACGCCAAGGGTCTTCTGACAGCGGCGATCCGCGACGACGACCCGGTCGTCTTTTTCGAGCACAAGGCGATGTACGGCCGCAAAGGCGAAGTCCCGGACGGCGACTATGTTCTCCCTTTCGGCAAGGCCGCGCTGCTGAGCGAAGGCGACAGCGCAACCGTCATCGCGATGGGCCGCATGGTCATTTTCGCCGAAAAGGCGCTAGAGGCCCTGAAGGCGAGCGGCGTCAGTTGCGATCTCATCGACATCCGGACGACGAGCCCTCTCGATGAAGACGCAATCCTCGACAGCGTCGAAAAAACAGGCCGCGTCGTCATTGTCGATGAATGCCCTCCGCGGTGTTCCATCGCCGCCGATATCGGCGCCCTGATCGCGTCGAAAGGCTTTTCGTCGCTGAAGGCGCCGCTTGAACTTGTTACGGCCCCGCATGCGCCAACGCCCTTCGCGAAGGAGCTTGAGCGCGCCTATGTGCCGAGCCCAGCCCAGATCGACGCGGCCGTTCGTCGTGTCATCGGCTATAAATAGAGGGCCGCGAATGACCATGCCGATACAGCCTTTCACGATGCCCAAATGGGGCATTGAAATGGAGGAGGGCGTCATCCGTGAATGGCATGCGAAGGAAGGCGATGCCTTAAAGACCGGCGCTCTCGTTCTTGTCATCGAGACGGACAAAATCTCCAATGAGGTCGAGCTCGAATTCGACGGCGTGCTGCGTCGCCGCATCGGCGCGGAAGGATCGGCCTACAAGGTTGGCGCCCTGATCGGCGTTTTCGCGGATCCAAGCGTGAGCCATGCGGAAGTTGACGCATTCATCGCCGGCTTCAAGCCCGCCGATGCGAGTTTTCTCGGCGAGCCGTCGGCCGACCTGCCGCCGCCGCCCGCGGCCTCGCGCGACGCAGTCATTCCCGCAGGGTTGTCGCTATCTCCGAAAGCCTCTGAACTCGCCTCAGCCCTCGGCGTTGACCTTTCCGCCTTCGCCGGGCGCTCGGGCCGCATATCGCTGCAAGAGGTTGAACAGGCCGCGAAGGCCCAAGGGCTTGGCGCTGCGTCCGCCGAATCCGCAGCGCCTGACGCCAATCCGTTCAGTGTCATTAAGCTCTCGTCCATGCGGCGGACGATCGCCAAACGGCTGACCGAATCCGTGCAGACGGTCCCGCATTTCTACTTGCGGCGACGAGTTTCGATGGACCCGCTTGCGGCGCTCCGGTCAAAGATCAAGGCGGAGAGGGGCGCGGCGCCATCCGTGAATGATTTCCTGATCGCCGCTTCGGCAAGAGCGCTGAAGACTGTTCCGGAAGCCAATGTCCATTTCTTGGGCGACGTCATTCATCAGTTCCGCCATGCGGATATCGCGGTCGCGGTCGCGCTGGAGGGCGGACTTGTGACGCCCGTGATCCGCCGCGCGGAGACGAAAACGGTTGAGGAAATCTCCCGTGAGATGACCGATCTCGTTGAGCGCGCGCGCGCGGAAAAACTCTCTCAGGACGATTATCGCGGCGGCACGTTCAGCCTTTCGAACCTCGGCATGTTCGGCGTTGAGAGTTTTGACGCCATCATCAATCCGCCTATGGCGGCGATTCTTGCCGCCGGGTCGATCGAACGCGCGCCGCTCGAAACCGGCGACCTTGGCTCAGTGATGTCGATGACGCTTTCCTGCGACCATCGCGCCATCGACGGCGCGCTCGGCGCGCGCTTTCTCACCGCGTTCAAGGACGCAATCGAAGCGCCGCATTTGCTGTGAAGGGAGACGCCGTGAAGCCGCATCCGCTGATGAATCACAAAATCTTGCAGCTCGCCTATGTCGTCAATGACATCAACGCGGCGGCGGAGCGGTGGGCGAAGACGTTCGGCGTCGGCCCTTTCTATATCCTCAACCGGCCGCAAGTCGGCAATCCGCTTTATCGCGGCAAGCCGCAAAAGGTCGAGTTTTCAGCCGCGCTCGCGCAGGCGGGCGACGTCCACATTGAGCTCATCGAGCAGCATTGCGATTCGCCTTCCTGTTATCGCGACACCATTCCGAAAGGGACGGAAGGATTTCACCATGTCGCCGTCATCGCTGACGATTATGAAATGGAAGTCGCGCGCTACGCCAAATCGGGCTTCCCGGTCGCGTCGAGCGGCGAATTCGGGCCGCTGAAATTCTGTTATGTCGACACCTCGCCGGTCATGGGCTGCATGGTCGAAGTGCTGGAAAATCTGCCGTTCATTCACAATTATTTTGCGAGCATCCGAAAGGCCGCGGAAGCATGGGACGGGAGCCGGCCGGTTCGCGACGCCAACGAACTGGCGGGTTGAAAGTTGGCGGCGCTCGCCCTCGACATTTCAATCGGCGCAGAATTTGGCCGCGTCGCGCAGCTCGCCGTGCACGCGCCCTCGATTCCAGTTCTTGCCGAGCGCTTCGCCGATGAAATGGGCGCCGGACCTTTCTATCTGATGGAGCATATTCCGCTGAAGCGCTCGCTCTATCGGGGCGTGCCGGCAGCTTTCGATCACAGCTCCGCCTATGGCCAGCTTGGCGAGGTTATGATCGAGCTAATTCATCAGCACGGGGATGAGCCTTCAGCGATCCGCGACATTTTTGCGGCCGACGAGACGGGTCTTCACCATGCGGCGATTTTCGTCGACGTTCTCGATGAGGCGGTAGGGCGCGCGCACGAGGCCGGCATGGCGATCGCGCTTGATGCGACGACCATGGACGGCGTGCGTTTTGTCATGGCGGACGCGCGCGCCTCCTATGGCTGCATGCTCGAATTTTATGAGCGCTCGCCCGCGTTGCAGAAGTTCTACAGTTTCATTCGCCGCAAGGCGGAAGGATGGGACGGCGGCGCGCCGTTGCGGCGGCTTTAGCTCTTTGCCGCCGCCGCGATCGCGGCGTTGATCTCCGCCTGCGTCGGATTGCGGCGCAGCGTCAGTCCGCCGTTCACTTGCAAATTCTGGCCGGTCATGAAGCAATCGTCGCGGGCGAGAAAGATCGCCGCGGCCGCGATATCGCCCGCTGTGCCGATACGGCCGAGCGGATACTCTTTCACGAACGCCTCCTCGAGCCCCGGCGTCGCGGCAGCTTCGGCGGTCATTGGCGTTTTCGTGAAGCCGGGCGAAATCGAATTCGCCCTGACGCCATAGCGGCCATATTCATAGGCGACGCAGCGCACGACATGATCGGCGCCGGCCTTCGCCCCCATATAGGCGGCGTGATGGTTGAGCATGAGCGTCGCCGTCGCCGAGGAAATCTGGATGATCGAGCCGCCGCGATTCTTCATCGCTTCGGCCGCGGCTTGCAGTAAAAAGAAGGGCCCTTTGAATTGAAGCGCCAGCATGCGGTCGAGTTCGTCTTCGGTCGTCTTCTCAAACCTCTTGACGAGGCCCCAGCCAGTCGCGTTGACCACGACCGACAGGCCGCCGAAGCGTTCGATCGCTTTTTGGACCATGGCGTCGACTTCGGCGCGCTGCGTGATGTCGCACAGCGCATATTCGCCGCCGATGGTCGACGCGAAAGATTTCAACTCGGCTTCATGACGGCCCGCGACAAGCACTTTCGCGCCTTCGTCCGCAAAGCGCTTTGCGATGGTCTGGCCCATGTTCCCGGCCCCGGCGGCGCCCAGAACGATGGCGGACTTCCCGTTCAGCTCATTCATCGCGCGATCCTCGATGACGCGTCTCGTCATTTGTCAGACCCACATCTCGGCGATTGAGCGCCCGGCGATAGCGCGTCAGCGCATCATCGACGCGCTTGCGGCCGATCAGCTTCCAAAATCGCCTGTCGGCGCAATCCGGCATGACCACGGCTCTCCTCGCAGGGCGAACGCTATTTCGCTCGCTTTGGCTCCCCGACAATGTCGAAGAACTTCAGGTCCATCTCCTCGGCCAGGCAGGCGAGGATCGGCGGCACGAGGCGATCGTGAAAATCGATCTTCATGTGATGCTGAAACGCATCCTCGCTCGTGAAGGTCGCGACGCAAAAATAGACATTGGCCTCGTCGCGCGAGCGTATCAGTTCGTATACGGGCGCCTCAGGCTCGTGCCGGTGGGTCAGGACGCGCAGCTCGGTTTGCAGCCGCTCAAATTCTTCGCGCTTTTCCGGTTTCACGACGAGCTTTGCGACAAATGCGGTCATCTTATGCCCTTTCCGGCGCCGGTTCGCCGCCGCGGCCCGTCAGTTCGGCGGCGATCTGGTTCTTGAGCTTGTATTTCTGGATCTTGCTTGTGGACATCGGCCACTCGCTGACGAACCGCACATAGCGCGGGATCTTGAACCGAGCGAGCTTACCCTTGCAGTGGTCGATGAGGTCGCTTTCGCTCGCCGCCGCGCCCGCCTTCAGCTTCACAAAAGCGGCTGGCACTTCTTCGTAGCGCGCATCGGGGGCGCCGACGACCTGCGCAAGCTCGACGGCGGGATGACTGTTGAGAAGACTTTCGATCTCGGCGGCGGCGACATTCTCGCCGCCGACTTTCAGCATGTCCTTGGTGCGTCCATGGAACATGATCTGGCCGTCCTTGTCGAACGAGCCGAGGTCGCCGGTGTGCAGCCAGCCGTTCTTGTCGATCGCCTCCGCGGTCTTCGCGGCGTCCTTGTAATAGCCCGTCAGCATGCCGGGCCCGCGAATGCAGATGTCGCCGCGCTCGTCCGGCCCGCATGCCGCGCCGGTCTCGACGTCGAGGATCTTGACCTCCCAGCCCCGTAACGGAACGCCGAGACGCGACGTCCGTGTCGCTTCGTCGTCGCTAAGGCGGCTCGTGCAGACCGTGCCGGAGCCTTCCGTCAGGCCGTAGGTTCCGACCTGAATGGTGTGCGGCATCGCCTTCACGATCGCGTCCTTGACCGCCGCCGGCTGCACGCCGAGATTGGAGTTCATCAGCCTTATTTTCGATAAATCCGTATTCGGAAAATCAGGGTGGTTGATAAGGTCCTGCATGATGGTGACGAAAGAGGGGTAAGTCATCGTGGCGCGCTCGGCTTCGAGCATTTTGAGCGCCATCCCCGCCTCAAACCGCGGGATCGTCAGATAGGCGCCCTGCACGTCGAACACCGCGACCATCGGCAGGATGCCCGCAATGTGAAAAATCGGCAAAGGCGACCAGAATCGATCCGCCGCCGTCATCTCATAGCGGTATCGCCCGAGCGCGCGGCTGTTGGAGACGATTGCGGAATGCGGGATCATGCATCCCTTGGGATTGGAGGTTGTACCGGACGTATAAAGAATAAGTCCAAGGTCAGACGGCGCGACGCTGGCGATGCGGGCGTCGAGCGCCTCATCGCTGATTGTCGCGGCAAGCGCATCGAGGGCGGAGGCCGGCAAGTAGCCGGGCGCGGCGCCCTTTCCGGAAACGATGACCGATTTCAGCATCGGCGCGGCGTCAATCTTGAGCGCCCTATTATCTTTATTTGCGCTGATCGCGGGAAAGGCGTCATTGAGGCGCGCGATGAAATCGACGGCCTCCGCGACCTTGTCCGTCGTCACCAGGGTGACGATGTCCGCGTTCTCGATCAGATAGGCGAGCTCCGGCGGCGCATATCGGGCGTTGATCGGAACGCCAGCGGCGCCCGCCAGCGCGGCGCCGAACAGCGCCTCGACGAATTCAGGCTGCGTCGTCATCAATAAGCCGACATGCGATCTGTGCGCGACGCCGAGCGCCATGAACGCTTTCGCCCATCGCCGCGCATTGCTGTAGAGATCGGCGTAACTTTGCCGGCTGTCCGGAAAGACGAGCGCGTCCGCGTTTGGGCGGTCCTGCGCTGCAGCGGCCAGCAATCCGCCGAGCGTCAGGATGCTGTCTGGATCGACTTTCGACATCCCTTCAGCCTATTTCAGCGGGTCGAGATATTCGCGTTCCCACCCGCCATTGATGCACTCAATCATGCCCGGCGCGATTTCCTTGAAATGCGCCGTCTCCAGATGCGCCGCGTCGTCCGCTTCGGTCTTGAAAGATTCAATCACCGCAAACGCATTGGGCGCGCGCAGGCGATAGAACCGGTAGATCAAGGCGCCAGGCTCATGCTTGGCGACGGCCGCCTGCATGCGTTCGCAGGCGTCGATGAACTGCGCTTCTTTTTCGGGATGAACTTTCATCCGGGCGATGAACGTGTAGGCCATCTGCACGCCTCCATGGCTCGGTAGTCGGATGTTGCATTGCAACAAAGCGGCAGGGCGCCGCTGGCGCTGCAATCCTTCTCGCGACGTCATCGCATCGGCAAGGGGCCGGGGTCAATAAAAAACAAACATGTCGGATTGTTTTTGTGCGGCGCAATAGGCGAGGCGCCCTGCTGCACAAGCGCCACCCTTCTGAAAAACGTCGCAGACATTAGGCGGCCTGCCGTTGCCAGAAAAGAAAAAAACAAGCATGATTGTTCGTAATCTTGATTCCCCTTGAGCGTTGCGGGGATCGAGGAGGCGGCGCGGACCAGTCGCGTACGACGTGCCAGGGCAGGAGATGCAGTCTTACGCGTGGCTGAGGACGAGTGACGGAAATTTTCTCGCCAACCAAAAAAAGAGTTCAGACCTAAGTACCCGCAGGGAGGGGCAGACATGACTGACCGTATGAGCCGGAAATCAAACCTAAAGCTCACCGTGACGCATCGGGCGCTTCAAATCGCGCTCGTCGGCGCCGGCGCGGCCTTGGTCCTGACGCCGGACATCGCGTTCGCGCAGGACGACGAAATCACCGTCACAGCGACGCGGCGCGAAACAAGCCTTCAGGAGACGGCGGTCGCCGTGACGGCTCTCAATGAAGATGTCGTCGATTCGATCGTGCCGCGCGATCTTGGCGACCTTGCGCAACTCGTCCCTAATTTTTCCGCATCAAAAGTCACCGGATTTAACGCTGCCTCCTTCGCGATCCGGGGCGCAGCGCAGACGGACATCATCGTTTATTCCGAGCCGCAGGTCGGCGTGACGCTCGACGACTTCGTCGTGCCGCACGTTCAGACGCAGCTCCTTGATCTCTTCGACATCGAACAGGTTGAAGTTCTGCGCGGGCCCCAAGGCACGCTGTTCGGGAAGAATACGACAGCCGGCGTCGTCAACGTCCGCACGAAGCAGCCGGTGCTCGGCGAGATCGGCGCCGAGGGCAGGTTCCAGGGGGGATCGTTCGGACGGATCGAAACGCGACTCGCGCTCAATCTGCCGCTTGGCGACCAATTCGCCTTCCGCTTCGCCGGTCAATATCAGCGGTCGGAAGGATATTATCGCAACGGGGCCGCCTTCGGCCCAATCACCGGCTTTGCGCCGTCGGCGCTGGACGGACTGACGGGCCAGGGCGACGGGCGCCGGCTTGGCGGCGAAAACGTCATCAACCTGCGCTCCAAGCTGTTGTGGCAGCCGAGCGACGCGTTCAGAGCCGTTTTCCAATACGAACTGGTGAGAGACGATTCCGACACCGTCCCGGCCATCAACGAGACGCCGGTCGGCAATCCGAACTTCCTCTTCAACCTGCTCGGCTTCCAGCAGGATCCCGGCGATCCGCTCGATAACGCAGGGGTCACCAGTTCGGACGCGATCGGCGTCGATATCGGCAACGACCATCAGGTCGACGTCAACGGCTACTATCTGAACATCGACTGGGACCTCAGCGACAAGGTCACTGTCAGATCGATCACGGGCTTGCGCAAACAGCAATCGGAGCTCTTCAACAATTATGTCGGCGAAGTCGGCCCGATTTCGCAGTTCGACGCCAACAGAGCCGACGACCGCGATACCTTCCAGCAGGAAATCCGGTTCAATATCGACGTCACGGATTCGTTCGACGTCGTCGCCGGCGGGTTCTATCAGACCAACGACACCACGTTCTGCGTGACGCAGACGCTCGGGTTCCTCGATCTCTTCGGTCTGACGCTCGGCGCGCCGTTTGTCGGCGGCTTCAACGACAACGCGCAGGTTCTCTGCAACGCGCAGGATGCGACCGCCTACGCGCTTTATGGCGACGCCACTTATGAACTGACCGACCGGCTGACGCTCGCCGGCGGCGTGCGCTACACATGGGAAGAGAAGGACTGGATCGGCCGTAATCAGGTGTTCTTCCAAACGCTCGGCGGCGGCTTCGATCCGACGCTCAGCTTTGCGACGCTTGGACCGCTCGGCGCCGCCGATTTTGACGCGTTCTCGACCGGCGTTCTCGGAAGTTCGGCCAGCTTCAGCGAACCGAGCTGGCGCGGCGTCGCGTCTTACAAGTTCACTGACGACGTGTTCGGCTATGTCAGCGCGTCGAGCAGCTTCCGCTCGGGCGCTTTCAACGACCAATCCGGCACCACGGGGAACGAACTGACTCCCGCCGGCATCGCCGCCACGCGCCCGGAGACCGTGACGTCGTTTGAAGCGGGCCTTCGTCTTGACCTCTTCGACGGGGCTGTCCGCTTCAACCCGACCGCGTTCTACGCCAAGTACAAGGACGCGCAGCGCCAGATCGCTGCGACGCTCACCAACAGCCAGAACGTTCAGTTCCAGGAAACGCGCTTCTTCAACGCCGCCGAAGTTGAAATTTTCGGCATCGAAATCGAAGGCCAGTGGAACACGCCGATCGAAGGCTTGCTCATCGGCGGCAATTTCTCGTGGCAGGACGGCGAGTTCAAGCGTTTTGAGGCCGATACCGATTTCGATGGCGATATCGACGTCGATTTTTCGGGCCGTCCGCTGACGCGCACACCGGAGAAGACATGGACGGTCTTCGGCCGCTACGAAACCCCGCTCGGCGCCGACAAGGTGCTGAGACTGGGCGCCACCGCCGCGCATGAAGACGCGCAGGTGTTCAATTATTCCGATATCGCTGAAGAGTTCGACACGACGCTTAACGCGCGCACGCTCGTCAGCGGCACGGTCGAGATCGCTCAACTGGATGACCGCTGGTCATTGCGGTTCTTCGGCCGCAACCTGACTGACAAGCGCTATCGCGTCTCGTCGCAGCCGGTCGCCAATCTCTGGACGTTCAGTCAATATGGCGAGCCGCGCGCCTTCGGCGTCGAACTCGGCCTCAAATACTAGGCGGCACGCGCGCTGAAAGGCGCGAGGGCGACTGGAAAGAAGGCCGGCCCCTCCCGCCGGCCTTCTTTTTTTGGGTTTCGCATTTGGCGTGAGGAGCAAGCGATGCCGGAAACGCTTTCGCTGAACGGAAAGAAAGCGGTGGTCACCGGCGCCGCAAGCGGCATCGGCGCGGCGATCGCCAAGGCCTATCTCCGCGAAGGCGCGCATGTGCTGGCGGTCGATCTGCCTGGAAAAGCGCTCGCCCGGCTTTATGCCGGCGATGGTCGCGCCCTGCCGTTCGAACAGGACATCACGCACATCGGCGCCGCCGCCGGCATCGTGGCCGCCGCCGCTGAGCGGCTGGGCGGCATCGATATCCTCGTCAACAACGCCGGCGTCTCGATCGGCGCCGGCATCGAAGAGACGACAGACGACCTCTGGGAGAAGACCTTGGCCGTCAATGTCACGGCGATGTTCAGGATCACCCGCGCGGCGATTCCTCACCTCAAGAAAAGTAAAGCCGGGCGCATCATCAATCTCGGCTCGATCATGTCGGAAATGGCGGGGCCGGGACTGTTCGCCTACGGAACGTCGAAGCACGCCGTCGCCGGTATGACGAAAGCGATGGCGGTCGATCTCGGCCCCTATGGTGTCACTGCGAACTATCTGCAGCCGGGCGCAATTGTCACAGCCTTGTCGGCGCCGTTCTTTGAAGACGCCGCATTTCGAAGCTACTGGGAAGGGAAGGCGCCCGTCGGCCGCCTCGGCCAACCGGAAGACGTCGCGGCGGCGGCGGTCTTTCTCGCGACAGAGGCGGCGCAATTCGTCTCCGGCGCCGGCGTCAAGGTCGACGGCGGCGCCATTGTGAAGTTTTGACCATGGAGCATGGAAATCTCGACTTGCGCGTGCGACGGCTGGAAGCGGTCGAGGCGATCCGCGGCCTCGCGGCCCGCTATGTGTTTGCGATCGATGATCGCGACATTAACGGCGTCGCGGCGTGCTTTGCGGAGAACGCCCGCTTTCGTTCGCGCGACGGCAGGATGAACGCTGCGGGGCGCACGGCCATCATGGAGCAGTTCCAGCGCCGGTTCAGCGTGCTTGGTCACGGCGCGCATTACACGCATGATCATGTCATTCAGGTCAATGACGACGCGAGCGCGGCGACGGGGCTGGTGTCTTTGCACGCGGAACTGATGCGCAACGGCAAACCGATGCTCGCCTCGCTCCGCTATGAAGACGTCTATTGCTTCGAAGAAGGCCGCTGGAAATTCGCCGACCGGCTGCTGTCGTTTCTCTATTATCTCAAAACCGAGGACTATCTCGCGTATTTTCCGCAGCGAAAGCGAAATCGCGCGTATGAAGAGCCGATCGACGCCGACCTGCCGGCCGACTGGACCGCGATCAGCTGATCGCCTTCGCGAACTCGCAGTAGCTTTCCTTCTCGACGAGATCGAGCACGAAGGAGAGCTTCGCCATGCCGCCGATCACGGCCATGACGACGCCAAGTTCGCAGATCTCCGCATCATCGAAATGGTCGCGGAGCGCATCATAGATATCGCGGTCCACCCGGCCGCCCGGATTGGACAGCGTCATCTGCGCCGCATAGCGTAACACCGCTTTTTCAGCGTCGTCGAACGGGCCGTTCTCGAAATCGGCGATCGCCGCGACCTGCGCCGCCGTCACCCCGGCGGCGAGGCTCCCGGGGACATTCTGCTTGTTGCAGGTCATGCAGCCATGGGCTGTCGACAGATAGAGCCGAGCCAATTGCTTGTAGCGGTTGTCGACGCGGCCTGCGAAAAAGATCTTCCCGTAAAACTCGCCCATGACGAAGTTGAGAAGCTCGGGCGCGTTCGCAAACGCCTCGACGAAGGCGGGCTCACCCGTCAGCGTGTTCAGCGTGTCCCAGACGGCGCCGAGTTCGGGTCCGAGTTTTTCACGCGAAATGCGGGAAAGGGGAGTGTTGGACATCGGCGGCCTCCGGCGTTCAATCTTTGAAATAGTCGGGCTTTCCGATCGGCCAGACCCAGCCATATTGCGACATGCCGCCGTCGACGGTGATGACCTCGCCGGTCACGAATTTCGACGATGGCGCGGCGAGATAAACGGCTGTCTCGGCGATGTCCCAGACGTCGCCGAATTTCTTCATCGGATTGGCCATTGGAAAGTTCTTGAGGGCGTCGGCCGGATATTGCGTGACGCCTTCGGTCTCGATCGCGCCCGGCGCGATGCAGTTGACGCGGATATTGAGCGGCGCCCATTCGGTCGATACGGTTTTCGACAGATAGATGACGCCCGCGCGCGCCGCGCAAGTATGCGCCGACTGCGGCATGCCGCGTTCGACGGTTGCGGCGATGTTGATGATGTTGCCTGGCGCGCCTCTGTCGCGCCAGCGCTGCGCGGCCTCCTGCATCATCCACCAGGTGCCGTTCAGATTGGTGTCGATGACGGCGAGCCATCCCTTGCGGGAAAAGTCGATCGCGTCCTGCGAAAATTGTCCGCCCGCGCTGTTGATGAGGACGTCGATCTTGCCGAATTTCTTGAAGGTCTCTTCCATGAAGATATCGACGCTGTCGGCGTCGCGGATCGTCAGCGGTTTGTAGGAAAGGTCGCGCCCGACGAATTTCCTGACGCCGTCCCTGACCTCGGCGAGCTTTTCCTCGCGGCGTCCGCAGATGACGACATTGGCGCCGAGGCGCGCAAACAGCACCGCCATCGCCCTGCCCATGCCGCTGCCGCCGCCGGAAATGACGGTCGTATAGCCGTCAAGAAGGCCGTCGCGATAAACGGTCGGCGCTTTCGCCAGCTCCTCGAGCGTCATGCCGGAGAAATCCCGGATCGGCGTGACATTGGTCGCCGGTTTGCCGCTTGTCGGCTGGAGCGGCTTGATCGTCGTTTTCTTGTCCATAGCGGTGCGTCTTGCCTAACTGTTCATGCCGAAGATGGAGATCGCCGCGACGTTGCGGTTGGGAATGCCGCCGAGATTATGCGCGAGCCCGAATTTTGGCGCCGACAACTGGCGCTCGCCCGCCCGGCCGAGCAATTGCAGATAGATTTCATAAGTCATCCGGAGGCCCGACGCGCCAATCGGATGACCGAAGCATTTGAGGCCGCCGTCGATCTGGCAGGGAATTCTGCCGCCAGCGTCGAACGCGCCGTCAAGAATGTCGGCGGGAGCCCGTCCCTCGCGCGAGAGGCCAAGGTCCTCCATCAACACCAGTTCGGTGATCGAGAAGCAGTCATGCACCTCGGTCAGGCCAATGTCCTTCAACGGATCGCTGACGCCGGCCTCGGCATAGGCGCGCGCGGCCGCCTTGCGCGTTGTCAGCGTGTGCGCGCCGTCCCAGGATTGATGCCCCATTTCAACGCCGTTGGAGGGCGCAAGCTGCAGCGCTTTGATCGTGACGAATTTGTCGCCGACAAGGGCGCGCGCAATCTCGGGCCGCGCGACGATGGCGCAGGCCGCGCCGTCGGAAACGCCGCAACAGTCAAAGACGCCCAAGGGATAAGCGACCATTGGCGCCTTGAGGATCTGGTCGATTTCCAGGCGCCGGCGCAAATGCGCCTTTTCGTTGCGCGCCCCGTTTTCGTGGCTCTTCCAGGACACATGCGCCATCGCGCGCTTGAGATCGGCCATGTCGATGCGGTGCTTGGCGGCGTAGGCGGCGCCCAGTTGCGCGAAGGCGCCGGGCGGCGTGAAATTCGGCTGATAGAGGTCTTCGAACGTGCCCTTCGTGCGCTCCGGCAAACCGCTGAACCCGGTATCCTTCAGTTTCTCGCAGCCCATCGCGAGCGCGATGTCGGCGGCGCCGGCGGCGACGGCGTAAGCGGCGCCGCGCAGCGCTTCGCTGCCCGTCGCGCACAGATTTTCAACGCGCGTCACCGGTATGTTCGGCAGGCGCAGATATTGTGACAGGGGGTAGGCTGACTTTCCGACATTCTGCTCGTCGTAGAAAACCCCGAACCAGGCGGCGTCGATCTGGTTCGCCGCGATGCCGGCGTCGGCGATCGCTTCTTCGAAGGCTTCCGTGACGAGATCCTCGGGGCGCGCGTCCCAGCGTTCGCCGAAGCGGGTGCAGCCCATGCCTATGATCGCGACCTTGTCGCGAATGCCTTCAGGCATGACGCTCTCCGGCCGGCGGCCCGGCTTTCCAGAAATAGCGATGAAAGCCGCGCGCCGTGTCGATGTCCTTGATACGGAAATTCATCCGCACCGGCGAGCCGATGGCGACCTCGCCGGGAGCGAAGTCGCACATTTCCATAAAGACGTTGCCGCCGCCCTCGAAGGAGACATTGCCGTAAAGGAGCGGCGGCTCACGCGTGAACGCCATCCAATCCTCCGTGAAGGATTTGACCGCGCCGCGGCGGTCGGCGAACCGGTAATCGGTTTGCGCGTCGAGCGCCCCGCAGGCCGGATTGACGCACCGGCGCGACTTCGGAAATTGCGCCGTTGAACACGCGCCGCAGAAACCGCCGACAAATCCGTAAATATCCCGGCTCTTGTCAAAGGCGACCGTCTGCGCCGTGCGATTGTCGCGTTCGGCGCGCATTCCCCAGTCGATTTCGACGCCGCCCCCGGCCGCCAGAAACCGAACATAATTCTCTTCGATGCGCCCCTTGACGAGCGCCGCCGCGACGGCGCCGCGCGAGGGCGCGGATTCGATCGCTCCCGTGGCGCGCAACAGAATTGCGTCGCAGCCCTGTCCGAACGCCGTCAGCAAGATCCAGTCGCCGGCGCGCGCGACGTCGAACGCCGCCGCCAGCAGCAACAGCGGATGCGCCGCGCCCGCATGGCCGCAGGATGCGAACAGCCCGTCGGCGAGCTTGTCAGCGCCAATCCCGATCGCTTCGGCGACGGCGCTGGCGTTGGCAGGATTGGCGACCGGCGCAATCAGCCGGCTGATGTCGCGCGCCTTAACGCCGGCGCGGTCAAGCAATGGAGCGACCGCGCGCGGCGCGAATTTTTGAAGGCCTTCATCGCGATACCACCGATCTTCCAACGCGTAATCGGCGATGGTCTCCGCGGTCCGGTAGTGATCGACAAAGTCGGCATAGATCGAATGGCAGCCGATTATTTCCGCCAGCGGCTCTCCGGCGCCGACGATGACTGCCGCGCCCGCGTCGCCTGAGAGCATTTCCAACTGGCTCGCCGCTTTCGTCGGCCGCTTTTCGGCGCTCGCGACGAGTACAGTCTTGCTGCCGTTTATGGCGGCGATCAGCGCCGATGAGGCCGCACGCTGCGAGCCCGCCATGTCGAACACGTGGCGTTCGGAAGGCAAATCAAGCGCGGCGGCGACAACGCCTGCGTTGAGGCGATCGAGAAAGGGCGCCGTCGTCGATGCGAAACACAGCGCGTCCGGCGCGACGGCCGTCGCGGCGAGCGCATCGCGCGCGGCCTCGAACGCCATGGTGATCGCATCTTCATCCCAGGCGGCGAAAGCGCGCGCGCCCTTCGCGAGGCCTTTCAACGAAGGCTGCGCCCAGCCGACAGCGTCAAGGATGGCCGCTCGGGACATGCGCCGGCGTGGAACGTAGGCGCCGTAACTCAATATCCCGAAGGACCCCATCGCCAGCAATCACTCCGCCGCCTGGCGCGCCGCTTGCGGCTGTTCGATGAAGGGCCCCAGAACCGGCGTCACCCGAACGGCGTCTGTGAGCGCGTCGGGGCCGATCCGGCGATCGAGCTCTTCGTGCCAGTGATAGATGCGCCGCTCCTGATAGGAGAGCGGAATCCCCTTGAACCCGTCCGACTCGACGGATTCCTGAATCTGCGGCGCGAACTGCGTGTCCTCTTCGAGAATGCGCTCAAAGTTTGCGAGACGTTTTTGCCAGATCTCCGGCAAAGGCCCGGCGCCCCAATCCGGCGAGAACCAGACGCACTCCAGCGTCATCGTGTTCACGGTCTTCGGCCAGAACAGGATGAAAGGCATGCCGGTCGGCGACGGCGGGCAGACGATATTCGGATAGATGTTGAAAGACACGTTGTTGTCACGCGCGATTTCGCCGACCGTTTCGCATTCCGGGAGGCCTGCGACGCCGGGGTCTTGCCATTCCGGCCGCCGGTTCGGCGTCACCATGCGCGAATGTCCGTTCGGCCATAGTTCAATCGTCGTGCCGAGATGATCGAGAAACCGGTCGACCGTCTGCTGATGAATGGACTTCAAATGATACGTCTCTAGAAAGGCGTCGAGCAGAACCTTGACGTTGCAGTTGATCTCGTACTCGGCCTTGTGCGCCAGCCGGATCTTCTCGGGCTGGAACTCGGCCATTTCGGAGACGATCGGGCCGAGATAGTCGTGCAGCGGCGCGGCTTCAGGGTCGCAGTTGATGAAAACCCAGTTGCCGAAGTTTTCGCAAGAGACCTGAATGAGGCCGAGGCAGGACTTGTCGAAATCGGGAAAATCGCGCGGATCGCGCACGCCCACCAGATTGCCTTCGTGGTCGTAGCTCCAGCCATGATATCCGCATACGAACAAAGAACGCCGCCCGGCGTCGTCCTTGACGAGCGGTCCGCCGCGATGGCGGCAGGTGTTGTAGAAAGCGCGAACCTTGTCGTCCTTGCCGCGCACGATGAGGATCGGCGAGCCGAGCCGCTTCCACAACACATAGCTTCCCGCCTCCCGAAGCTCGTCCATGTGGCAGGCGTAGAGCCAGCTTCTTTTCCAAAGCCGCTCACGCTCGAGCGCGTTGAAGCCCGGATCGACATAGCGCGCGGCGGGAACGGGCGGCAGCGCCGGAAAACCTGCCGGCGGGCCATTGCGCGCCCGCTCGTAATTCATGCCGGCCTTGATTTTCTCTACCGTCGAAGCGTGCATCGATTGCTCCTTCGAAATTCGGCTCGTCCGCCGGCGCAACACCTATCACGCCCGCGGCTGCAATAAAAGAAAACAGTCATGTCTGTTTTTAACTACATCACGAGCCCCCCACCGACGATTCTATAACCTATTGAAAGAACTGCAATAATTTGGCCGGCGGCCCGAAGGGTCAGATCCGATCAGACTGCCCCGCACTGCGAAAGGGCAGCGATTTCGTCCTCGCTGAAACCGGCGTCGCGGAGAATCGCGCCGGTATGCTCGCCGAGAAGGGGCGGGCGCCCTTGGACGCCGGCGGTGATGGACGAGAACCGGATCGGCAGATTGGCGACCGGCGCCGCCGCCGGCGCTCCCGGAAAATTGATCCATCGGAAAAATTCCATCGCCGCGACTTGTGGATTGTCGAGCGCCTCTTGCTGCGTGAAGACGGGACCGGACGGCACGCCCGCCGCCTCGAGCGCCGCCAGCGCGTCCTTCGACGATCGACGGCGGCACCAGTCCGCCATGATGGCGCATAGCTCGTCACGGCGATCGCCGCGCGCCTGATCGCCCTGGTACCGTGGATCGTCGCCGAGCTCGGCATGACCGACCAATTTCGCCCAGCGCCGAAAAAGTCCGTCGCCGACGGTATGCACCAGGATATGTCCGTCCATGGTCGCGAAGACGTCGGACGGCGCCGAAGTCTGAACACGATTGCCCGTGCCCGGACGATTAATTTTTGTAACCGCCTGCTCAGCAAGATGAGAATTCATCACTGCGAGCGCTGTCCCCAAGAGCGAGGTCTCGACATGCTGGCCAAGGCCTGTCTTTTCGCGCTCCATCAACGCAGCCATGACGCCGAGCGCTGAAAAGACCGCTGTTGAAAAATCGACGTAGGGCGCGCCCGCTTTCACCGGCTGGGAAGGCGTTCCCGACAGGCGCATCGCGCCGGACATCGCCTGCGCCACGCCGTCAAATCCGCCCTTGTCGCGATCGGGACCGACGGCGCCGAAGCTCGTCTGCGTGACGAGGATGCCGCGCGGATTAATCTTGGAAAATCCTGGCCAGTCGAGGCCCAGCTTTTCCAGCGCGGACGGCGTGAAGTTGGCGACGACAATGTCTGAGGCCGCCGCGAGGCGGACCAGCGCCGCGCGTCCTTCGGCGCCCGAATAATCGAGCGCGATTGATTTTTTGCCGCAGCCCGTTTGCATGAAAAGACCGCCTTCGCCGGGCGTTCCGTCAGCGCGGGTGAAGAGCGGCGCGATGTAGCGGTCCTCGCCGCCGCTGCGGCGTTCGACGCGGATGACCTCCGCGCCGAAATAACCGAGCAGAGTCGCGCAGTAAGGACCCGCGACATAGCGGCCGATATCGAGCACCCGCACGCCGTCCAGAACTTGCGCCAATGCGCTCTCCTGCGTTGATGGGCCTGCGGTTTTCACTAACCGCTGGGAGAAATAAAAACAATCATGTCTGTCTTTTCTGTTGGCGCCCTCCGGCGCAGCGTTTAAGGTCCGGGCCGGAGACGCGAACAGGCGCTGCGATGGATTTCAGACTGTCCGACGACCAAGTGCAACTGCGCGATGCGGCGCGCGAGTTCGCCCGCGCCGAACTCAAGGAAGTCGCCGCCGCCTGCGAGACGACGGCTGAACCTCCGTCGCAAGAACTCGTCAAACGCTACGCCGAATTGGGATTTCTCGGGGTCAACATTCCTTCCGAATATGGCGGTCTCGGCCTCGGCAATCTTGAGGCGCTGCTGATCGTTGAAGAGTTCGCGAAAATCTCGTCGGCGGTCGCGTTCCCGGTGTTTGAATCCTGCGTCGGCCCGGTCAAAGCGATCGAGCATTTCGGATCGCCCGCGCTCAAATCCAAAGTTATCCCCGCCGTCTGCAAAGGCGACATGGTGGTGGCGATCGCAATGTCGGAGGCGGACGCCGGATCGGCGCTTACCGACCTCAAGACGAAGGCGGTCGTAGGGAGCGGCAAAGTTGTCGTCAATGGCGCAAAGCGATGGTGCTCGGGCGGCGGGCACGCGGACGGCTATTTGGTTTATGTGCGCATGTCGGACGACCTCGGCGCGCGCGGAATCGGCGCCGTATTCGTCGAAAAGGGGACAAGGGGGCTCAGTTTCGGCGCGCAGGAAAGCCTGATGGGATTTCGCGGCGTCCCGTCGAGCGACATTTACTTTGAAGACGTCGAAGTTCCAATCGAGAACATCGTCGTTCCCGCCGGCGGATTCGGCAAGCTGATGGAAGCTTTCGATCTTGAGCGGTGCGGCAACGCGACGATGGCGCTCGGCCAGGCGTCGGGCGCGCTTGAGGAGGTGGTCGACTATGTTCAGGAGCGCCGCCAATTCGGCAAGCCGATCGTCGATTTTCAGGCGGTGCAATTGCGGCTTGCCGAGATGCAGATGCGGGTCGAAGCCGCACGGCTGTTGATCCATCGCGTCGCCTGCAATTCGCAGCTTGGCCTGCCGAGCATTCTCGATTCCTCGGTCGCCAAATGCTTCGCCAATGAAATCGCGCGCGAAGTCACCGGGTCCGCGGTGCAGCTGATGGGCGCTTACGGCTATTCAAAGCAATTCGGCATGGAGCGGCGCATGCGCGACGCCTGGGGCTGGGGCATCGCCGGCGGCGCAATCGACATCCAGAAGGTCAACATCGCCTCCGCGATGATCGGGCGGCGCTTCGACCAGCGCAGATAGGCGTCGCCGTGGCGGAAAATTTTGTGAAAATCTGCGCGGCGTCGGACATCGGCGTCAACGAAAGCAAGGCGTTCGACGTGGGCGGACGCGCTGTTCTCGTGTGCAACACGAAGGACGGTCTTTTCGCCATCAGCAATATCTGCACGCATCAATTGCAGGCGCTGGAAGGCGGGAAACTGCGCGGACATTTCATCTTTTGTCCGCTTCACGGCCAACGGTTCAATCTCAAGGACGGATCGACGGTCGGCCAACTGACCGACAAGCCGCTCGATACCTTTCACGTCAAGGTCGATAACGGCGCTATATTCGTCAATCCGCTGCCTGCCGGCGCCGGACAAGATTGATGCTGCGGCAGGAAAAGACGAGTTCTCCATGCTGATTGGCGAGGCTGTACAGGAAAGTGACCACGCCTCTAGCGGGGTCGCCGGCCGACGCGCGTTTCTCGACGACTTCCGACGTCGCACGCAGCCGGTCGCCCGCGCGCACGGCTTTCGGCCAGCGCACGTTCTCCCAGGCGACGCCGCAGATGAAATCGACGTCGGCGTTCATCGTGTGATCGAGTTTTCGCCACAGGGCGGCGGTATAAATTCCGCTCGCGATCACTTCGCCGAAGATCGATTCCTTCGCCGCGGAGGGATCACGGTGAAACCATTGCGGGTCATAGCGTTCGGCGAATGCAATCATGTCGTCGTGATCGACGTCGAGCGGCTGCGACGTCGATCGATCGCCGACCGACAGGTCCTCAAATTTTCTCATTCAGCGGGCCGTAACGCCAAGGTTCAATTCCGGCGGCCTTCCTATCAAGACGGCGATATCGAGTACAACGGCCATGATGGCGCGAAGGGGCGCAGCTCATGACCAAGGAAGCGCGTCGAGGCCACCTCATCGCCGGCGGTCACTATCACGACATCGACTATGCCCGGTTGTCCTTGTTGACCCTGCTGGCGGAGCACCCTGACATCAGGATGACTTGCGCGCCGGACTATCGATTTCTGGACCTGCTCGACGATGCGCGCTTCCTCGTCACCTACACTTGCAACGTAACGCCCGAGCGGCAGGACGTGCCGCGCCTGAAAAAATTCCTTGAGCGCGGCGGCCGCTGGCTCGCCCTGCACGGCACGAATTCCGTTCTCGCGCAGAACGAAAGCGGTCGATGGCTCGCGCCGGCCGATTCAACGGGCTTCATGGACCTTCTCGGCAGTCAGTTTGCGGCCCATCCGCCGATCGCCCCTTACCGCGTGATCGCGCGCCAACCCTCAGATCCGCTGATCGCCGGCATTGGCGATTTCGACGTCGAGGGCGGCGATGAACTCTATTACATGCGCTTGTTCGGCGAGATGGACGTCATCATGGACGCTGTTTCGCAAGGCCCCGCGCGGGGATTTGTCGAGCGGGAATGGCCCGAAGGAGCGCGCCACCCGGTGCTCTATCGTAAAAAGGTCGGCGCCGGCGAGATCGTCTATTTCACGCTCGGACATCGGCGCGGGCATTATGACATGGCGCCGCTGGTCGACCATTATCCGCAGATCGAAAAAGGCGCCTGGGAGATCGACGCCTACAAAGAGATCCTGCGCCGCTGCCTCGCTTGGGCGCAAGGCGCGTGAGGATTTTTTGGGTTCGGCGCAATTAGCCTTTGGGCGCAGGCGCAAACACCAGAAGCACGTTTCCAGGCATGTGAAAGTAAAGGCCGTAGCCTGAATTCGCGACGACATGCCCGTCCGCGATCGCAGCGCCGGGGCCGCTCATCGAGCCGCCTGACGCCGTTTCGCCGGAGATGGTCGTGACAGGCTTGGTGGTGTCGAAGGACCACAAGACGTCGCCGGTCTTGCTGTCATAGGCGCGCAGGCGTCCATCAAGGTGCCCGGCGAAGACTGCGCCCGGAATCGATGTCGCGGCCGCGGAAATGCCAGGGTCGCAGAACTGGCGGCCTTCGCACACATTGTCGGCGATCCTTGACCACTTGACCGCGCCGGTGAGCGCGTCAACGCTGTGAATGCCGGCGCCGCTCTTTGATTTGTCGTAGACGCGCGCGTCGCGGGTGTCCTCCATGTCGACGATCGGCACGAACACCGTTTCACCATCGGTCGCCATGCCGAAATGCACGCCGCCCTGGGTGCCGCCATGGCCGAGACGGCTTTGCCAAAGGACCTCGCCAGTGCTTGCGTCGAGGCCATAGGCGACGCCGGACTTTTGGCCGGCGATCACGAGGTCTTTTCCGTCCGCTGTGACCAGCAGCGGCGCCGCGGAAAGATCGATATCCGGACCATTTTCGGCAGGGCAATTCTCATTGCCCATCATGCAGCCGACATTCCACGCGTCGCCACTCGTGAACTGGCGCTGCCAAATCTTGGCGCCCGTCTTCGCGTCGATCGCGAACAGCGCGTCTGAGTTTTCGTCGGCGGGAGACGAATAGTTCTCGCCAGACCCGATGAAGATCCAGTCGCGCTTGGCGTCATAGGCGGGCGGCGTCCAGACAGGCGCGCCGGAAGGGCCCAATATTGGCGTTCCAACGGATGTGACGGCGTGCTGCGAAGGCGGTTCCGGAATTGTATGCGTCTTCCAGAGCGTCGCGCCGGAGAGAGGGTCGAGCGCCACAACCGCGCCCCTGAACGTGCAGCAGGCATATGAAGGATCGGCCGCTGACGTCACTTCGAGCGAGGACACCGGCACGTAGAGCCGGCCTCCACCCAAAGTCGGCGTGCCGGTGATCGTCGCGTTAGGATGATCGTCGACCTTGGTGCGCCAGAGTTCCTCGCCGGTAAAAGCGTCAAGCGCATAAGCGCGGCCGAGGAAATCGCCGAAGAAAAGCCGCTTGCTTGCCGCATCGGCGATGATCGCGGTGCGCACTTCGGCGGTCGCCCGGTATGTCCACTTCAAGCAGCCGGTTTCAAGATCGAACGCATAGACGGCCCCGCTCTGGCTACCGACAAAAATTGTGTTCCAGCCGATCGCCGGCTGCGATCGCGCACGAACAGCGGAAGGGTATGCGAAGGCCCATTTAAGGGTCAGCGACGGAATTTCAGCAACATCGAGACCTGCCGCAACGGCGGGAATTTGCCGCGACGTATCGTGGCCCCATCCCACGGCGGCCGGAGGCGAGCCGTCGAACTTCATGCGATCGGCGCTGCAGGATTTCGGCGGGGCGGGCGGAACATAGGCGTCAAGCGAAACGCGCGTGATATATTCCGCAATCTGACGTTTTTCGGTCTCCTTGAGGTGGGCGGCCTGCGCCGACATGATGCCGCCCTCAAGGGAGCCAAGAATGGCGTCTGGCGCCATCATCTCGAGCCATACGGTGGCCGGCGCCTTTGGAACCTGCCCATTATGGCAGGTCGCGCAATTCGCCTCGAACAAGTCTTTTCCCGGGTGCGTTTCCGGATCGATCGCTGCGCCCGATCGCGCGACGAATTCGTCGGTCGTTCTGACGCGAGTGCCTTCCAAACCGGCGTCGGCGTCTCGCTTGCCGCATGCCGCCAGCAGCAGCAACGCCAGCGCCAGGGCAAGGCGGCCCCTGCCTTGAGAGATTCGGGAGATCATTGGCGCGCACCCTCTTCGCTGACGGACGCGACGCAGCCGAAACAAGCGACCGCTCTTCGTATCGGACAGCGCCCTTTGGCCCTGTATCCCCCGATCGCAACTCTCTTGCCTTTTCCAGAATTCGTCAATGTGAGCCCAAGGTCGTTGAGGGTTGATGTCGCGCAGAGGTTTCAAACCGCCCTCCGGCTAAAGGGCGGCGCTGCCGAATCAAATCCCATGCGGGGCGCCTTGAATTGGGATAATGCGCTTCGCGCTCTGGACCGCGTGGGCGCGCGCCCGCTAGACCATTAATCGCGATGAACGACGCCGCAGACATATCTCCGCACATGACGGGCGCTGCGGACGACGCGGCTCTTGCCGCGGCGCTGCGTCATGTCGCGGATGCCGAGCGCGAAGCGTTGCGCCTGCCGGAACTTGAAGCCGCTTCGCCGTCGCCGATCGGGCTCGCGGCCGTCATCGGCGCGGGCGCGATGGGGGCGGGGATTGCGACCGCCTTCGCCGCGGCGGGCGTCGGCGTAACGCTCATCGATCTGACGCGGGAGAGCGTCGATCGAGGGGTGGCGGCTGTCGGCGCCAATCTCGACGGCGCGGTCGCGAAAGGAAAAATGTCCGGAGAGGACCGGACCCGCGCGTTCGCGCTCGTTGCTGGCGCGACCGATTACGCGCGCCTCTCGGATGCGGATCTCGTCGTCGAGGCTGTCTTTGAAAACATGGCGCTGAAGAAAAAAGTCTTCGCCGATCTCGATCGCGCCGCAAAGCCCGGCGCGATCCTCGCGACGAACACGTCCTATCTCGACATTGACGCGATCGCCGGTGTGACGCGCCGGCCGGACAAGGTGTTGGGGCTTCACTTCTTCAATCCGGCCCATGTCATGAAGCTTCTTGAAATCGTGCGCGGCGCGGCGACCTCGGCGCCGACGCTCGCGACCGGCGTCGACATCGCGCGGCGCCTCAACAAGACGGGCGTCGTCGCGCGGAACGGGTTCGGTTTCATCGGCAACCGCATGCTGAACGCCTATCGCACCGAGGCGCTCCATCTCGCGCTCGAAGGGGCGTCCGTGGCGGCGGTCGATAGGGCGCTGACGGCGTTCGGCATGCCGATGGGGCCGTTCGCGCTGATGGACCTCACTGGGCTTGAAGTGAACGTCAAAATGCGCGCCGAGGCCGATCCGGCGCTGATCGACGCGCGCGCGTTCGGGATTGTCGACCGGCTTTATGAGCTGGGGCGCAAGGGGCGATCGTCCGGCGCCGGATTTTACCGTTACGATCGCGGCGCGCGCTTGCCCGAAATCGATCCGGAGGTCGATGCGATGATCGTCGAGGAGGCGCGGCGCGCGGGCGTTGCGCGGCGCGGCGATATCGGCGCCGAAGAGATGGCCGATCGCTGCATCCTGACGCTCGTCAATGAGGGCGCGCGCATCCTTGAGGAGGGCGTCGCGCTGCGGTCCGGCGACATCGACGTCACCTATGTCGCCGGTTACGGCTTTCCGCGCGCGCTCGGCGGTCCGATGTACTGGGCGGAGCGGCAAGGGCTGGGCGCCGTCGCTGCGCGCATCGCGCGCTATCGCGAAACGACGGGCGCTGAACGCTGGCGGGCTGCGCCGCTGCTTACGAACGCGGCGGCGATGGGCGCCGGGTATGGCGCGACTTTGCCATAGTTCGCGTACGGTCACCTTGACCTGTCGCCTTCATCCTGAGGAGCCGGAGCGCAGCGAAGGCGCCACGAAGGATTGGTCGCAAGAGCGGACATGCGGCCTTCGCAGCCATCCTTCGTGACGCGGCCCAAGAGGGCCGCTCCTCAGGATGAAGAGATCAACGTGATATCAATGCGCCCTAGCTCTCGCGCCGCTCCGACGATGGGAAGAACAGGAAGGCGAGCATCAGGACGAAGCTTGCGTAATCCCACGCGATCCCGAGCGCCCAGACGTCTGAGAAAATCTGCGCGTGTTTCAGGACCGCGTCGCGCGGGGTGATTTCGGAGAGGGCGGCGATACGCTCGGCGGCGACGAACTCGGCGGTGCGCGAGGGTTTTTTGGGTTCTTCGGCGGGCGACGGTGTCGGCGCCAGCATGGCGGCGATGATGTCAAGGCCGCGTTCGGGCGAAGTCTCTACCGCTGACGGGATCGGCGCGCCGGGTTTGTTTCGGCGCTGGGCGGAGAGAAATTTTTTCAGCGCCCCCGTGACTTCATCGGCATACTGATCGATCGCGCGCGCTTGCGCCGGGGAGAGCCCTGCGACCGGCTTCGGATTGGCGCGGTCGAACGCTATGAGCTGGCTGTCGAGCAGCGTCTCGATGCGCCGGTCCTGCCGCCAGCGGTTGAGGATGATGATGAAGTCGTTGAACTCCGTCTCAAACCGCGAGGCCCATCGGTCGTAATTTTCATAGGCGTTCGACGACAGCAACGCGCGCAGGGCGTCCGTTTTCGTTGCGCAGACGTCCGGCGTGAAGGGTGAAAGGCCCGAAGGATCGTCCGCGGCGAGGGCGGCGCCGACGCTTTCCTCGACTGCGCCGTACCATTCGGCGACGCCTTCGATATAGGCCGCGACCGCGCCGCGCCCGGCGCTCCCCGTTTGAAATCCGCCTTCGCGTTCGCGGCGCGCGGCGTCAGCAGTGGTGCGTACGGATAATTTTAAGTCCTCAAGCACGGAGACATCGCGCTGGCGCCACGCGACAATGGCGGCGCATTCGGCCTGCAGGCGTTGCAGTTCGGCGTTGTAAGTGAAGCGCACGGCGTCGACGCCGGCGACGCCGACGACCGTCGTCCAGGTCGAGACGACGAAGAGAATGAGCGACAGGACCGGGATGATGATGAAAATCTTGACCGAGCGCTCGACGAAGTGAAGCGCGGTCGCAAGCGGCCCGTCGCCCAGCGTGCGAAACCAGTCGCGCCGGCGGACGAGATCGGCGCCGCCGATCCAGATGGCGATCCCGAGGAAAAACACGAAGACGCCAAAGGCCGGGGGCAGGATGGCGTTGCGGAAAAAATCCGTCGTCTCCTGCGAGGTGATGAGCGAAAAGCCGATCGCCGAGGAAACGGCGGAAAAAAACGCCGACGTCGTCGCCACGACGATGAAGAGGCGGTTGAAGAGGGAGGAATTGGCGTTGCGCGCGAAGACCAGCGCCGCGGCCCCGCCCATCAGTACAAGGACAATCGCCGTGCCGAGCGCCAGACCGCTCGCGCCGGAGGTGAGCGTCGCCAGATCAGAAGTTCCCAAGATTGGCCCCCGCCGAAGCACCCCAACCGATGGAGGTGGAGGCTAGGGGGATGCAACCCGGGTGTCGAGAGGGATCAAGAGGCGTTTTTTCCGCCGCTCACCCCTCCAGCTTGAAATTGAACACTTCGCGCACGCCGCGGCGGGCGATGGGGCGGCCGTCCTGTTCGGGCGGGGGATATTTCCATTTCTGGATGGTCGACAAGACCGTGCGGTCCAAACATCCGTCTGCGGAGGAAATTATGCGAGGGTTGACGACATTGCCTTCCGCGGTCACGTCGAATTCGACGATGACGACACCTTGCGCGCCGCGCGAGCGGCACGCTTCCGGATAAGACGGCGGAATTTTCACGACCGGCTGCATGCTTGTCGGCAGAACGAGCTTTCCCGCCCCGCCTGTCGGATCGACCGGTGGCTTAGGATCGATCACCGGACCGGGTACGGGCCCCGGCGGCACGCGGTCGATGATCGTCGGCGGCGGTTCGGGCAGTTTTTGGCGCGGCGGCGGCTTGATGGTCTTGGTGGGCGGCTCCGGCTTGAAGGTGATCGAAATATCCGGCGGATCGACCGGCGTCGCGGTCACCGCCTCCTGCCGGATCATATAGGCCATGCCGAGGAAGAGGAGCGCGCTGATCAGCGCTGCGCCCGGAATGCCGAACAACCATCTGAAAAACATCGCGCCGCCCTCCTTCATGCGCTGCCGATGAGCAGCGCCCGGCCGGGATCGACAACGAAGGCTACGCGAACGGGGAGGTCCCGGCGTCCTCTATTGGAAGAGTAGCGGGTTTTATTGAGGGGAACAATGCATGTCGGGTCTGCCCCAATCGCTGGCGCCCATTTTCCCCCTCTCCCGCTTGCGGGAGTGGGGCCGGGGTGAGGGGACGAAAACACAAGGGATCAGCCTAGATGATTCCCCCTCACCCGGCGCTTGCGCCACCCTCTCCCGCAAGCGGGAGAGGGTAAAGGAAGCGGCGTCGCCTTTAGTAACGGTACTGGTCCGTCTTGAACGGGCCCGTGGGGGAAACGCCGATATAGTCGGCCTGGGCTTCCGAGAGCTTCGTCAGTTTCGCGCCGACCTTGGCGAGGTGGAGCGCGGCGACTTTTTCATCGAGATGCTTCGGCAGGACATAGACTTCGTTCTTGTACTGACCATGTTTCGTCCACAGCTCGATCTGCGCGAGCGTCTGGTTGGTGAACGAGGCCGACATGACGAAGGAAGGGTGTCCCGTCGCATTGCCGAGATTGAGAAGCCGGCCCTGGCTCAACAGGATCATGCGCTTCTTGTCCGGGAATTCGATGAGATCGACCTGGTCCTTGATGTTCTTCCATTTGAAGTTCTTGAGCGCATCGACCTGAATCTCATTGTCGAAATGGCCGATGTTCCCGACGATCGCCATATCCTTCAGCTTGCGCATATGATCGACGGTCAGAACGTCCTTGTTGCCGGTCGCGGTGATGACGATGTCGGCGCGCGGGGCGGCGTCTTCCATCGTCACGACTTCAAAGCCGTCCATCGCGGCCTGCAGCGCGCAAATCGGATCGACTT
>CAZHUI010000024.1:0-34815 GCA_964535605.1 uncultured Caulobacterales bacterium | reverse complement strand
GCCGGTGCCCGGCGGACCGATGAGGAGCGCGCCCTTCGGAATCTTGCCGCCGAGGCGCTGGAATTTCATCGGGTCTTTCAGATATTCGACGATCTCCTCAAGCTCTTCCTTCGCCTCATCGATGCCGGCGACATCGTCGAAGGTGACGCGGCCCTGGCGCTCGGTCAGAAGCTTTGCGCGGCTCTTCCCGAAGCCCATCGCCTTGCCGCCGGCGCCTTGCATCTGGCGCATCACGAAAAAGAAGAAGGCGAGGAAAATGACGAAAGGCAGGATGTTGAAGATGACGGAAAGAACGAGCGGCAGTTCTTCTTCCGGGGTGATCTTCGTCTGCGCGCCGGACTGGTTGAGCCGGTCGGCGACAGCGACGCCCGAGCCTTCGGGGATGGCGGTCACGAAGGCCTTGCCGCTGTCGAGGACGCCCTTGACGTTACCCTGATTGATCTCTGCGGACTTGACACCGCCGGCTTCGATCTGGGCGACGAATTCCGAATAGGAAAGGCGGTCGGTCGCCGGGCCCGGCGTCTGCAGCTTGAAGCTCTGCAGAAGGATAATAAAGAAAACGAAGACGAGGCCCCAGATGAGGAGATTGCGGCCGTTCATTCCTGATCCTTTCCGGGCGAACCCCTTGGCGGGCCCGCAAGACATTCACGCTAGAAGATAGGGGTTAAGGAAGCCCGGCGCCACCTGGAGCCTTCACTTTTGCGTAACCCTTGTCAGTGCCGCACGACGCGGCGTTGGAACCGCTCCTTGGCGAGGCTTTGAAACGCCGCGTCGCCGGGGCCGTCATCGCCCGGAAAAGCGGCGAGCCGCGATCCAGCCCAAAGGCCCGGCGCCGCCGCAAGCGTCTCGGTATGGTCGGCGTTCAGCGACTGCGCCGCCGCGCCGAGCGGGCGAATCTCGGCAGCGACGCCGAACGTATTTTCGATAATGAAACGGCGGTCCCAAAGCTGGCGTCCGCCGGGGGCGATCGGCATCGGCATCATTTCCGCCTCGCCCTTTCGGCCAAGGACGGCCGCCGGCTCCCGGACAATGAAAATGCATGCGCCTGCACGACCGACAAGCGCGCCGGCGAGCGTCGACCGGCGCCCGCCGAGCGCGGCCTCTAGCGCCAACCCCGCAGCTTCAATGTCAGCGGTCTCGCCGCCACCGACCGCGCCGATCAGCCGCGCGGCGAGCGGCGCATCGAGCGGCGGCGATATCTTTTGCGCCAATAAGCGCACCGAGCCGTCAGCGAGAAATTGCGCGTCGAGCGCGCAGAGCCGCGCATCGTCGATCCGGTCGAGCAACGACGTCAGTCTGCGCGCATCATCAGCGAGGGCCAGCAAAGCGCCGGTCGCCTCCTCGCCGTGCGCCGCCAAGACAAGCGATCGCCGCGCGCGCACGCGCTCATAGCGCGGATCGTCATTGCTGGGATCGTCGATGAAGGCGGCGCCGAGATCCTTGAGGAACGCACGCAATTTGGCAGGGCGCTGGCCGAGCAACGGCCGCAACAGACGATGCGGCGGGTTCGCACCGTCGGCGATGAGAATTTCCGGCGCCATGCCGCCAAGCCCGCGAACGCGCGAGCGATGCGCCATCCGCATCAGGACCGTCTCAGCCTGATCGTCGGCGGTGTGCGCTGTGAGAATGGCGTCGGCGCGCCAAAGGCGGGCTTCCTGCGCCAGCAGGCGATAGCGCGCCGCGCGCGCGGCAGCTTGAACGCCGGTCGAAGGCTTGTCGCCGTCCCACTTCAAAATCGCCGCCGGAACATCGAGCGCGGCCGCCGCCTGCTGGACGAAGCGTGCGTCGTCCGCGGAGGCCGGTCTCAATCCGTGATCGACGGTGGCGACGCGAAGAATGGCTCCCGCATCGCGCAGGGATGCCGCAAGATTAAGCATTGCGATTGAATCAGCGCCGCCTGAAACGGCAAGGAGCATGCGCGTCGGCGCGCCGAAGCTGCGCCAGCGGTCGGCGAAGGTGTCAGCCAAAGGAAGGGCTCTCGTAACCATCCTTCGAGACGCCTCCGCTGCGCTCCGGCTCCTCAGGATGCGGATTCCCGCTGTCTAAACAAGAACCCTATTCCGGTGGCGCGGCCGGCACGGGCCGCGTCGCGAAGTAGCGTCGGGGCGAGCAGGATCTTGGCGAACAAGGTCCAGCCGGCCGCCCTCACCGGCAGTTGATCTTGCTCATTTCAACGTCCGTGCGCTGAAGAACGGCGGGCGCGGCGTTCGGATATTTCGACTTCAGCGTCTTGAAGACCTTGCAGGCTTCGTCGGGCTTTGAAAGGCGCGAGAAGGCGGTGCCGAGCTTCAGATAGGCTTCGGCGCCGCGCGCGCTTTGCGGATAGGCGCGGATGAAGGCGATGAAAACATCCGCCGCTTCGGTGTTCTTCGAATTGGCGAGATAAACCTCGCCGAGGCGGAAGCGCGCATCCGCCGTACGCGGATGATTGGGAAAGGTCTCGACATACATCTGGAAGGCGCGCTCGGCCCGGACGTAATCGCCCGACAGGAGGAAGTCCGACGCGTAAGAGAAAGCCGCTTCAGGGTCGAGCGGAAGTTCGACCGCGCCGCCGCCGGCCGTTGACGGCGGCGCCGACCGGCTGATTTCGTTGGCGATGAGATCGTTCGGTCCTGCCGGCGCGCCGGCGAGCGGAACGGGCGCGCCATCGACGGGGGGTTCGCCCGCGAGCGCGGCGCTGACCGAATCGAGGCGCGCGCGCGCCTGCTCAAGTTCAAACGTCAGTTCTTCAACACGGCCCGTCAGGCTCCTGACTTCCGCTTCGAGCCGGTCGATCTTGGCGTTCGCTTCGATGGCCGAGGGCTGGGAGGCGCGCAATTGCGCGACCGCCGCTTCAAGCGCTTCGACGCGTTCCTTTGTGCCGGCGAAAGCGGGCGCCGCGGCGAATATCGCCATAACAGCGACGGCGGCCAGAAACTGATGACGCATGACGGCACTCCTCGTTCGACATCGAAGGGACTTCAGGGCTTTAGCGGGTTTCCGCGCTCTTGGCAGGACCGAAAGGCCCAAATGTGGCCGGGCTTCATGAAAAAGGCGCGCCGGCTTCACGCCGGCGCGCCCCCAATTCCGGTTCGGCCCGGGACTTACGCGCCAGCGTTGACGATCGTCGATGTCGCGTTGCGGTTGAGCGACCAGGCGTCTTCGGTTGAGCGCGCGTCGATCGGGCGTTCCTTGCCATAGGAGACGGTCGTGATGCGCGCGGCCTCGACGCCGAGGCTGACGAGATAGGAGCGGGCGGCTTCGGCGCGGCGCGCGCCGAGCGCGAGGTTATATTCGCGCGTGCCGCGTTCGTCGCAATTTCCGGAGAGCTGAATGCGCACATTCGGATATTGCTTCAGGAATTCGGCCTGACGCTGCAGCGTCGTCTGCGCCTGCGCCGAAAGCGCATATTGGTCGTAACCGAAGAAGACGCGGTGTCCGACATTGCTTTCAAGATCGCCTTGCGATCCCGGCGCAACATTTCCTGTGCCGAGCGCGCCCGTGTCGCCGGGCGTCGTCGCGACAACATCGGGGCCTGTCGCCTTGTTGCTCGCGCAAGCGGCGGCGAGGAGGGCGAGACCCGCGACGCCGGCGGCTTTAACTGCGAAAGAGATTTTCATTGGTCGAGTGCTCCACTGCGCTTCTATGGACGCTTTCTGGGCGCGCCCCATCTTCACCCTCTTTGAACCCAAATTGCGTCGGCGTTATGACCGGGCTTGCGCCCGCCGTCCTTATCTCGCCGCCGCAATGCCAGCCCGGAGTTATCGTGTCGCGATTAACTATCGGTATACCCAGCAAAGGGACGGTAAAGTGCGCCGCACCGGCGTTCAAGAAGAACCGGTACGGCCTCAAAATGAAAAACGCGTTATGGCCCGGTGCATCATGGAAGCGGCGGCGACCAGGCGGGGTCCGACGAATCGCCCGGCGTCCGGACGCGGCGCAGGTTGCGTCCGGTAAGATCGACCGACCAGAGCGAGGGTCCGGCGCCCGGCGAGGCCTCGCGGAAGAACATCAATACGCGCCCGTTCGGCGACCAGGTCGGACCTTCGTCGAGATAGCTTTCCGTCAGAAGCCGCTCGCCGGTGCCGTCGGGGCGGATAACGCCGATATAGAACCGGCCCTGATATTGGCGGGTGAAAGCGATGAGATCGCCGCGCGGGGACCAGACCGGCGTCTGGTACCGGCCTTCGCCGAAGGTGATTCGCTTCGGGGCGGACCCGTCAGCGCCCATCACATAAATCTGCTCCGACCCGCCGCGATCCGACGTGAAGCCGATACGCCGCCCGTCCGGCGACATCGTCGGCGAAGTGTCGATGCCGGGATTGTCGGTGAGGCGCGTCAGCTTCCGCGTCGCCAACTCCATCATGAACACGTCAGAGTTGCCGCCGCGTTCCATCGACATCAGAACGCGGGTGCCGTCAGGGGTAAATCGCGGCGCGAAGGTCATGCCGCGAAACGTGCCGAGCTGCTCCTGCTCGCCGGTCTCGATGTTGAAAAGATAAACCTGGCCCGGTCGGTTATCGAACAGGGCCATATAGGTGATCTGCTGCTGCGTCGGCGAAAAGCGCGGCGTCAGCGCCTGATCGTTGAGCCCGTCGGTCAACAGCACCGGATTGGCGCCGTCCTGATCCATGATCATCAGGCGTTTGTTGCGCTTTTCCTTCGGCCCGGTCTCGTGAATGAAGACGACGCGCGTGTCGAAATAGCCTTCCTCGCCGGTCAGCGATTTGTAGACGAAGTCCGCGACCTTGTGCGCGGCGCGGCGCCAATTGTCGGCGGGCGTCTTGAAGGAAACAGCGCCGAGCTGCTCGTTCGAATAAACGTCCCAGACGCGGGTCGAAACTTCGATGCGCCCGTCCGGCGTCGGGCGCACGTCGCCGACGACCAGCACCTGCGCGTTGATGATGCGCCAGTCCGGAAAGCGCGGGCGCACGTTCACATTGGTGACGCGTTCGATATAGGCGCGCTGGTCGATGACGCTAAAGAGGCCCGAGCGGTCGAGATCAGCCATGATGACGCCCGTGATGTCGCGTCCGAGCGCGCCCATCGACGGATCGGCGGCGATGAAATCCGGCGCCGCGATCGGCATCGGTTCGACATTCGCCTGCGTGATGTCGATCCTGACGCGCGCCGACGCCGTCGCGAAGGCCCCGATCGCCATTAGCGCCGCAAGAGCCGCAAGGATCATTCTTGTCATCATCGTCATGCCTTGGTTCCGCAATGTTGAAATGGCTAACCGATTCGAAGCTCAGAATTAGGGCGCAAGGACGCCCGCGCGCGCCTTAAAATCCCGCCATGATGCTGGGATCGAAATTGAGGGTGAAAGCGCGCCATTCCTGGTAGCGCGCCGGATCGAAGAAATCATAGGGCTGACAGGCTTGCACGGCCCGCACGGCATTTTGTTCCGCGACCTTCCAGAAGCGGTTCCCCGACAGCGCGATCGCCGCCGCGTTGACGACGCGCGGACTGCCGGCCAGCGTGCCGTCGCGGTTGAGATCGATGTCGATCTCGACGACCAGCGCTTCGGGGTTCGGCGCGCCAAGGATGGCGCTCGCGTTCCAGCAGCGCGCGACCGCAGCGCGCATCTTGTCGATCTCGGTGACGGTGAGGCGATCGCCGGCGCCGATCGCCTCCCGCGCGCGCTCGGCCTCTTCGGCCGCCGCAGCATCGCCGTCCGGCGGCGTTTCCTTTTTTGACTTGTCGATCAGCGCAGTGAGCGCGTCGAGATCGAGGTCGTCGGGTTTCTTCGGCGGGTCTTTCTTTGGCGGATCCTTTTTCGGCGGGTCCTTTTCGGGTTCCTTTTTGGCCTCCGCCGGCGGGGGCTCCTTTTTTGGTTCCGGCTCTTTCTTCTCCGCGGCCTTGGGCGGTTCAGGCGGCTTTTCCGCCGGCGGCTCGGGCTTCTTTTCAGGAACGGGTTTGGGCTTCGGCGCTGCGGCGGGCACGCTCGTCAGTTTTCCAAGTTCGGCTTCGTCGATCAGGTCGATCGGAACGACCGGCGCTTCAATGACACGCGTGCGCAAGAACTCGGGCAGCGACACGAAGGCGAGCGCCATCGCGCCGGCGTGGATTGCTAGGGACGCTACAAAACCTGAGCGCATCGGGCCGTCACGACCCCCTTGTCATTCGGTTTCCCGATCGGTGACGAGGCCGATACGGCGGAAGCCGGCCGTGTTGATCCGGCCCATCACGCGCACGACCTCGCCGTAAGTGCGCGCCTGATCGCCGCGAATATAGATGCGCTGATCATAGCCCGCGGTCGCGATCGCCTCGAGCTGCGGCACGAGATTGTCGATCTCAACCGCTGTCTCCTGCACGTAAATCGTGCCGTCGTTGGTGATTGTCACCGTCAGCGGCTCGCCCTGTTCGGGGATCGGTTGCGCCGCTGTTTCAGGAAGATCGACGGCGACGCCGACAGTCAGCAAGGGCGCGGCGACCATGAACACGATCAGCAGCACCAGCATCACGTCAACGAGCGGCGTGACGTTGATTTCCGCCATCATGCGCGTCCTGCCCGGCCGGTGCCGGTGCGCGCCCCCGCCGTTCATCGAAGCGCCCATCAGCGCGCCCTTTCGTCAAGCTGGCGCGAAAGGATCGCAGAGAATTCGTCGGCGAAGCCTTGCAGCCGCACCGCGTAGGAATTCAGCGCCGCCGAATAGCGGTTATAGCCGACAACCGCCGGAATGGCGGCGAGAAGACCAAGCGCAGTTGCGAACAGCGCCTCGGCGATGCCGGGGGCGACAACCGCGAGATTGGTGTCTTTCGTCGCCGCGATCGCCTGGAACGCGGTCATGATGCCCCAGACCGTGCCGAGTAGGCCGACAAAGGGCGCCGCCGAACCGATCGTCGCAAGAACGCCGAGATTTCGCTCCGCCGTTTCAAGCTCGCGGCTGACAACGACATTCATCACTTTTTCGATGCGGTCGCGCGCGCCGGCGACGAGACCTTCCGTGCGGCCGATATCCTTGGCGCGCGTCCATTCGGTCATGCCGGCCGAGAACACGCGGGCCATCGGGTGATCGCCCTTGTCTCCGAGCTTACGGTGGAGTTCGTCAAGCGGGCGCCCCGACCAGAAAGCATCTTCGAATTTCGCCGACTTGCCCTTCAGCTTTCCGAACAACAGCGACTTGTCGATGATGACCGCCCACGACCAGACCGACGAAATCACCAAGATCGCCATCACCAGCTTGACGACGAGGCCGGCGCTCAAAAAGAGGCTCAACAGGCTGAACTCGCCCCCAAGCGTCTGCCCGGCCGCGACTGCCACTTCCGTTTCCATCGATCCTCAATCCCTAATGCGTTGAACTGACGTGAGATCCCCAAGCGTCGTCGAAGGCGCGGCCGCTCCTGAAGCCGACCTCTTGCGACAAGTTTGCGGCGATCCCGTGACGGGGGCGCTTTTGGCGCGCCCCGCCGGCCGAGCCGACGTTATTTTGTTCTCCCTTAGCGGCTTCCGGCGCCTCCGCAAAGCGAATTGGCGGCAAGGATCGCCTCAATAGCGGGCGGCCGTTTCGACGCCGGTTCGAGCGCGGCGCGCCTAGCCTGATCCAAATCGCGCCAATATTTCGGGCGGCAACCGGCGCGGACGGCCCTCAAGATTCATGCAGGCGGCTTCGACATCCGCAGTGGCGATTGGCGTTTCGCCCCGGCGGATCGTTTGCGCGATCATCATACGCGCGCCCTTAACGGCGCCAAAAACCGTCGCAACGGTCAAAAGGTCGTCGATCCTCGCCGGCGCAAGCCATTCGATGGTCATACGCCGGACAGCGAAGGCAAGCGGCTCGGGCCGGGCGAGAAGGTCGCTATGAGAAATCCCGCTGGACCGAAGCGCTTCCGTCCGCCCGCGCTCGAAAAACTGCAAGTGCCGCGCGTGATACACGACGCCCGAAAAATCCGTGTCCTCGTAATAGACGCGAATGGCGATCTCGAAGCTTCCGGACATTGCAACGACCAGCATCTGCGGCGTTCCTCCCCTCGACCAGCCGCGACGCCGCGACAAGGGAAAAAGGCCGGTCACTTGCCTTCGTTTTCGCTCGCGCCGTTCGAGGAAGAGTTGCACGCAGCGAGGAACTCATTCCGCCCCGCTGGGGAAGAAATCTCGCCCGCCCTGGCCTGCGCTTGACATCTGGCGGTGTCGTCATTATGTAAGTGAGCGCTCACATTTGGGAGGTTTGAGTGGCGGGGGCGTTGCGGACTGAATCTGGGCCAGCCCCAAGGGGGGTCACGGCGGGCGCGCGCGATACGCGGGCGCGGATTGAACGGGCAGCGCTCGACCTTTTTGTCGCCCGGGGCGTCGATGCGGCGACGACGCGCGACATCGCCGCAGCGGCTGGTGTCTCCGAAGGGGCGATCTACCGGCATTTCGACGGCAAGGACGAGCTCGCCTCGGCGATCTTTCTCGAAATCCACACCCGGCTCGCAAGACTGGTGCGGGAAGCGGCGGCGAAAAAGCCCGATCTCGCCGCGCAGGCGCGCGCCGTCGTCGAGGCTTATTGCGAGACGGCGGACAATGATTTTCCGCTGTTCACCTTCCACCTTTTGTACGCCCATCGCTTCATGCCGACGCCCGAAGGCGTCGACAATCCTGTCGCCGCCGTCGAGGACATCGTCGAAAAAGCGATCGCGCGGCGCGAGATTCCGCGCCGCGACCCGGCGCTCACCGCCGGTATGGCGCTTGGCGTCGTCCTGCAGACGGCGCTGCAAATTTCCTATGGCCGCCTCGCCCCGCCGCTTTCCGCCTATGCGGCCGATATGACGGCCGGCGCGCTCGCCGCGCTGACCGCAAAGGCCTGATTTTTCCTTCGACACGGGGATTTCATTCGTATGCGCAGCATTCTCTTCCAGGCGGCCTATTGGACGACGTCGATCGTCTTCGCCGTAACCGCCGCGCCGATGCTTCTGATCCCGAGCCGCAAGCCGACGGTCGCGTGGATCAGGCTCTATACGCAGGTCATGACGTTCTGGATGCGGACGATCGCTGGAATCAAGGTGACGGTCAGGGGCCGCGAACGCCTGCCCGAGGGCCCCTGCATCATCGCCGCCAAACACCAGAGCTGGGGCGACGGCATCGTCATGTTTTCGGAGTTGTCCGACCTCGCTTTCGTCACCGGCGATCACCTCGAAAAATTCCCGCTGCTCGGCGGCATCCTCAGGAAAATGGGCGCGATCATCGTCGATAATTGCGGCGGGGCTTACGCGCGCGCGCGCCTTGTCGATGACGATTTGAAGAAGGCGCAGAGCCAGAACCGGCGCATTCTCATTTATCCCGAAGGCCATCTCGCGCCGGTCGGCGAGCGCTACCGCTACCGGCGCGGAGTTTATCACATGTATGCGGCCTATGGCTGCCCGGCGAGCCCTGTCGCCACCAATCTCGGCCTTTACTGGCCGCAGCAATCATGGGCGTTAACGCCGGGGGAAGCGGTGATCGAGTTCCTCGATCCGATACCGCCGGGACTGGAAAAGGACGAGTTCATGGCGCGGCTGGAATCGGCGATCGAAAAACGGTCGCTTGAACTGATCGGCGAGACGGCGCCGGCGAGCTTGCCGCCGCCCTTGCCCGATCCGCACCCGGCGCGTTCAGCCTGATGACGGCGCAAGCGAAATCCGGACAGCCGCCGCTGTTCTTCCAGCGGCGCTTCTGGCCGATGTGGGCGGCGCTGACGCTCGGCACCTTTTCCGACAATGTGCTGCGCCAAGCGCTTCTCATCGGCATTTCCTACGGCGTCATCGCTGCGCCGATGTTCGGCCGCGCCGACAACTCGATCCCGCTGATCGGCGCGCTGCTGCCGCTCGCCATCATGCTGTTCACGCCCCTGTCGGGCCAGCTCGCCGACAAATACGAGACCTCGATGATGTTTCGGCGCACCAAGTTCGTCGAAGTTCTCCTGATGATCGTCGCGGCGGCCGCGTTCGTGTTCGAGCAGGGCGGCCTTGCGATCGCGATGCTGTTCGCGATGGGCGCACAGTCGGCGTTCTTTTCCCCGGTCAGAACCGGCGCGATGCCGAAATATCTCGCCGCGGACGAACTCGTTCGCGGCAACGGGCTGTGCAACGCCGGGCTCTACAGTTTCATTCTCGTCGGATACATGGTCGGAGGATCGCTGATCACCACCGAGGGCGGCGGGGTGAAAGTTTCGGTCGTGCTGATCGCGGCGTCGACCTGCGGCTGGCTCGCGTCGATGCGAACGCTGCGCGCAGGCGCAAACGACCCGGACCTCAAGGTCTCGCTGAACTGGTTCGGCCAGATCGGCCGCATGGCGAGCCTCGTCAAGAATTCGCGCGGCATAGCGCCCCCGCTGTTCGGCGTCGCCGTTTTCTTTCTGCTGTCGACCGCCGTGACCGTTCTGACCCCGCTTTATGCGCGCGACGCGCTTGGCGCCGATGCCCTCACCGCAACCGTTTTGAACGGCCTCTTTGCGGTCGGCGCGGGGCTTGGCGCAATTTTTGCCGCCGGCCTCGCCAAGGGCCGCTCGGGCCTTGGCTATTCAACCTTCTCGGTCGGCCTTGCCGGCGTCTTCAGCCTTCTTGTTTATTTCTTTTCGCCCCTCGCCGCGGCGGCGCCCGGCGAGACGATGAAGGCAATCTCGCTCGTCACGACGGCGCCGGGGATCGTGCTGTCGCTCCTCTTCATTGCGACCTCGGCGCTGATGGGGGTTTACATCGCGCCTCTTCAGGCCGCCGTGCAGCGGCGCGCGCCGCCGGCGGTAAGGTCGCGCATCATGGCCGCGGGCGCCTTCCTCAACGCCGGCTTCGCTATTCCGGGGTCGCTGTCGACCTTTGCGATCACCAACACCGACGCGGACCCGTCGCTCGTTTTCCCCGCCATCGCCGTCGCCATGCTGGCCATCGCGGCAATGATGTTGCATAGACGCCGCTCATTGCCGGAGGGGCTTTACGATGAAGTCCTCCGCCAATCCTGACGAAGCGGGCAAAGCGGGCGATCGATGCGGGTTCTTGTCACCGGTGCGGCCGGTTTCATCGGCGCGGCGACAAGCGCGGCGCTCCTGGCGCGCGGGGACGAAGTCGTCGGCGTCGATAATGTTAACGACTATTATCCGGCGCCGCTCAAACGCGCGCGCCTTGATCGCCTGACCCCGCACAAGAATTTCAGCTTTCACGAGTTCGACATCGCCGACCACAGCGCGCTGACGCGCGCCGGCGAAGGCGGGTTCGATATTATCATTCACCTCGCTGCGCAGGCGGGCGTGCGTTATTCGATCGAGAACCCTTTTGCTTATTCGCGCTCCAATCTTGAAGGCCATCTGTCGGTGATGGAGCTCGGCCGCAGGCTGAAAATTCCCCATCTCGTTTACGCGTCCTCGTCCTCCGTCTACGGCGCCAACAAGAAAGTGCCGTTCTCCGAGGAAGACCGCGTGGACGAGCCTGTCTCCTTCTACGGCGCGACCAAGAAGGCGAATGAGGCGATGTCCTCGTCCTACGCGCGCCTTTATGCGATGCCGATGACAGGGCTGCGCTTTTTCACCGTCTACGGACCATGGGGCCGGCCCGACATGGCCTATCTCATCTTCACCGAGAAGATGCTGAAGGGCGAACCGATCGAGATCTTCAACGAAGGCCGGATGGGGCGCGATTTCACGTTCATCGACGACATTGTCGATGGCGTCATCGCCGCCGCTGGAAAGCCGCCGGGCGAAAATGACGCGTTCCACCGCGTCTTCAATCTCGGAAATGACCGGCCGGAAGAGCTGATGACGCTCGTTTCGCTCCTTGAAAAGGAACTCGGGATCGAAGCGACGAAAGTCTTCAAGGGGATGCAGAAGGGCGATGTCGAGCGCACCTGGGCCGATATCGGAAAGGCGCGCGCGCTCCTCGGCTATGATCCGAAAGTCTCGCTCGCCGAGGGAATCAAGCGCACCATCGCCTGGCGGCGCGGGCTTAACGCGCCGCTTTTCTAGAACGCGGCAGCCGGACCAGGGAAAAATCGTTAACGCCGCGTCAACAAGGGTCGGATAATCTCAAGGGACTATGGGCCTCACGCTGCTCATCATTGCGGTCTGCATCATTTTCGGCGCGGCGGCGTGGTTCGCCGCGCATGATCCGATCCCTGTCGATTCCATCAAGGCCGCCCTCAAAGACGCCGAACCCAAGCGCTTCTCCCCCAAGCGCACGCTGTTCGTGATCGGTCCGTCCGCGAACGCCCATGCCTGCCGCATCCAGCGCAAACTGTTGAAGCCCGCGATCGCCGCCCTGATCGCCGAAGACGTCTCGGTGATCGAGGTCTACGGCCAGAACCGCCCGCGCAAGAACGGCGAGGCGATGCAATGGCTTGACGCCTCGCTCCTGCGTCATGCGATGGACGCCGAGGAAGGGTTCTTCGTCGTCTATGTCGATGACGCCGGGAAGACGGTCTTCCGCCGCGAGGCGCCGATGCTCGCGCGCGAGATCGTCGAACGCGCCGGCCTCAAGGCCGCGCTCGACCCGGAAATGAGCGGCAAGAAGAAGTCGCTGGTCCTGAAGAAGCTGCGGGCGGCTTGAGGTCGGCAATAGGCAGTAGGCAATAGGCAGTAAATTTTTCAAATACCTACTGCCTATTGCCTACTGCCTACTGCCTATCATTTCCACCGCCGCCGCATGCAAAGCGGCGCTTCCCGCCGCGATCACGCGCCCGCGTTCGCTTTCGTAAACGCTCTCGCCCCGCCAGCCGGTGATGACGCCGCCGGCGCCTTCGACGACGGGAATGAGCGCGGCGTAATCGTGGTGGTTGAGGCTCGCCTCCATGACAAGATCGACCTCGCCGAGCGCCAGCAATCCGTAGGCGTAGGCGTCGAGGCTGAACCGCGCGACGCGCGTCTTCGCGGCGAGCGCGGCGAAGGCGTCCGCCTCCTCGCGGGTGAAATAACCCTCCTTGCGCGGGTCGGTCGTCACAATGCGCGCACGCGCGAGATCTTCAACGCCGCTTGCGCGGCAGGCGCGGCGCTCGCCCGCGCGCGCGTAGACCGTCGCCTCGCCTTGAAGGCCCACCCAGCGTTCGTCCGTAAACGGCTGATCGATTAACCCGAGCACCGGCGCGCCGTTCCGCTCAAGGGCGATGAGCGTCGCCCAGCTGGCGGCGCCGCAGATGAAGGCGCGCGTGCCGTCGACGGGGTCGAGGACCCAGCGCCATTCAGCGCCCTCGTTTTCCTTGCCGAATTCCTCGCCGATAATTCCGTGTTTGGGATAGACAGCGGCGATGATGCGCCGCACGGCGCGCTCGGCCTCGCGGTCGGCGTCCGTGACGGGATCGAACAGCATCCCCGCCTTGTTGTGGATTTCCGCCTTTGCGCGAAAACGCGGCAGGGTTTCTGCGCGGGCGGCGTCCGCAAGGCGCGCGGCGAACGCTGCAAAGTCGTCGTTCGGAACTTTATCCATAGCGCGGGACGATGGTCCCGACGCTGCTTGAATTCAAGCCGGGGTCAGTTCGAGCCTGACATCGCCTTGGCGAGATCGAGAAGGCGCCGGCGCGGCTCGGCGTTCATCGTATAGAACGCGCGCACCAGCGCGATCGTGTCGTTGTTCTGGAACGGGTCAGCGTCGATCGTCGCGTCGTGATCGCCGTTCGGCGTTTCGAGCGCAACGCCTGTAGGGTCGCCGAGCCCTTCGTAGAAATAGAGAACCGGCACGCGCAGCGCGTTCGACAGTTCCCAAAGGCGCGAGGCGGAGATGCGGTTCGCGCCGCTTTCATATTTCTGAATCTGCTGGAATCGGATGCTGACCGCTTCGGCGAGCGCTTGCTGCGTCATGCCAAGAAGGCGGCGCCGCTGCCGAACGCGATTGCCGACATGAAGATCGATCGGATGAGCCACCTTGCCGCACTCCCATTTGGTTCGGGGAGGCAGAGGCAAGGCTTATGCCGCGCTTCGCGGCCCGGCCCTCTTCGGCTGCAACTCGAAGGTTGGCGGCGAAAGCGGCGCGCGACGCGTCCTAATCCGGCACGCTCAGTCGATCATTTTCGCCGACTTCAGCCAGAATTCCTCGTCAAAGCCCGGCATTTCGAGATTGGCGATGAACTGGCGCGAGGCCGCGTCCCAGGAAAAGCGCTCGGCCCATTTCCGGCAGGCTTGCGGATCGCGTTTGTCATAGGCGTCGAGACACGCCTGTCGAAGGTCCTCATTCATTGCGCCGCATCCCGCCGGCGCGCCGTCGAGAATTTCGAGCGGGCCGCGCACGGGATAAGCCGCGACCGGCACGCCGCAAGCGAGCGCCTCGACATTGACAAGACCGAACGTGTCGGTGCGCGAGGGGAACACGAAAACATCCGCTCCCTGATAATATTGCGTCAGTTCCGGCCCGAATTTCGGGCCGACGAAAACGGCGTCCTTGAACCGCTCCTCAAGATCGGCGCGCTGCGGCCCGTCGCCGACGATCAGCTTCGTGCCCGGCAGATCGCATTTCAGGAAGTCCTCGATCGACTTCTCAACCGCCAGCCGCCCCACATAGAGGAAAATCGGGCGCGGATACCGGTCGAGAAAAGCGCGGTCGCCGGGAACAAACTGATTGAGATCGACCCCCCGCGCCCACAGTTTCATGTCGATGAAGCCCCGGTCTTTGAGCTCCTCCATCAGGCCGGGCGTCGCCACCATCATCGTCTCGCCGTCCTTGTGGAAATCCTTGAGGACCGCATAGCCCCAGGAAATCGGCACGGCCCAGCGCTCATTCGCGTATTCGGGAAAGCGCGTGTGAAAGCTCGTGGTGAAAGGATAATCGCGCCGTTTGCAGAAACGCCGCACTGCGCGGCCGATCGGGCCTTCGGTTGCGATGTGAACGGCGTCCGGCTTGAAATCGTTGATGATCTTGGCGACGCGCCGGTTCGGCAGGAGCGACAGCCGGATCTCCGGATAGGACGGAAGCGGCACCGACTTGAACTCGTTCGGCGTGATGTAGCGGACCTGATTGCCGAACGAGGTCAAAATGTCGCCGAGCGTTTCGAGCGTCCGCACGACCCCGTTGAGCTGCGGCTTCCACGCATCGGTTGCGATGACGATTTTCAGCCCCGATGTCGTGTTCGGCATGGCGAAGCGCTGTTTGGGCTTCGTGAAACGCCCCACGCCTGAGCTGATCCGCCGCAGGGCTCCCTTGCGCGGCGCCGGTGCAGCATCGCCGGTCTTGGAACCGGAAAGATCGTTTGATTTCAACGCTATCGTCCTTCAATGCTGGAGGTTAGGGCTTAGCGGCGGCGGCCTGCGCGGGCAATCAGCGCCCCAGGCGCTTTAAATTTATATTGCAATGCGGAATTTCTTGTTGCGCCGCAGCAGCTTCCATGACAGTCTTTCTAGGCAACGCTTTGCGGCGTTGTTGCCCTTTTGGGCGTTTCCTCCCAAAACTTTGGGCCGCGGGTTCGTCCCGCGGCTCTTTTTTTGCTCGCAAACGCAACAAACTTGCGCGCTACTCGGCGGCTTGGGCCGGGCGCAGCGCGGCCGGCGAAAAGCGGCAGAGCGCCGCCATCAACACTTTGAGGTTGTCGCGCAGCCGGTCAAATCCCTCCGTCCGGGCGATCCGACGCTCGTCGAGGTAGAGGGCCCGGTTGATTTCGATTTGCAGGACATGAACGCCTTCGAGGGGGCGCCCGAAGGCGCTGGCGACATGGCCGCCGGCATAGGGAGCGTTTCGGGAGACCTGGTAGCCAAGCCCCGACAGGGTTTCCTCAGCGCAGGCCGTGATCGCCCCGCTGCAGGACGCGCCAAAACGATCGCCGAGAACAATATCGAGCGGGCGCTCGGTGTCCCGGAACGGGAGCGCGCCGGCCGAGGGCATCGAATGGCAATCGATCAGCACGGCGCATCCAAAGCGCGCGCGCGCCTCGTTGATGAGCGCGGTCAACTCGCTGTGATAGGTGTCGTAGCAATCGCTGAGGCGGCGGCGCGCCTCGAAATATTTGAGCTTGCGGTCGTAGATATCCTGTCCGTCGGCGACGATCCGCGGAATGACCCCAAGGCCGGCGCGCACGCGATTGGACCTTGTATCGGCGTTCGACGGCAGCGGATCGGCGAACATGCGCTGGTCAAGCTCGTCGCGCGCGCGGTTCACATCGACCCAGGCGCGCGGAAACAACGCCCGCAGCAGGGGCGCGCCGAACTGCGGCGCGGCCGCAAACAGGAGATCGACATACCCATCTTCGGACTGGCGCAGCGCATGCCGGTCCAGCCGGCTCATCCGCAACAGCTCCGCCGGATAGCGACGCCCGGAATGGGGCGAAGCGAAAATAAGCGGCGTCATCAGCGCGTCGGGGCTTAGGACTTCGATCGCGCCGTCCGCCTTGCGCTCGCTCTGCCGCCCGCCGTCCACCTGTCCGATTCTCCGTTTCGATCCGCCAACCTCCTGACACCGTAGTCCGATCGCGAGGGCTTCGTTAAGTGCCGATTGTCAGATCGGTCTTTTTATCGCCTTTAGGGACGCGGCGGCGCGGGTCTTGCTCGTCGCCTGGCCTCAGGGCCGCGCCGGTCTTTCCCGGGGACGCGGATTTGGCTAGTCGGGTTTTCAAGCGTAAGGGCGAGTGATGGCGGCGATCCTGTTGGCGGAAGACGATGAGTCGATGCGGCGCTTCCTAAAAAAGGCGCTCGAAAAAGCCGGCCATGCCGTTGTCGACGCCGCCCAGGGCGACGAGGCGCTGACGGAATTGCAGCTCCGCGAGTTCGACCTTCTCCTCACCGACATTGTCATGCCTGTGATGGACGGCATCGAGCTTGCCCGCAGGGCCGCACAGATCGATCCCGAAATGAAGATCATGTTCATAACCGGTTTCGCCGCCGTCGCTCTCAATCCGGCGAATCGCGCGCCCGAGGACGCCAAAGTCCTTTCCAAGCCCTTCCACCTGAAAGACCTCGTTCAGGAAGTTGAGCGGATGGTTGCCGCATAAGGCGCGGGAAGCGCCGCCGCCCGCCCTTGCGCGGCCGGTTTTTTGCGGTTAGAGGCCCGTCTTCTTCAGGGCGCATAGCTCAGTGGTAGAGCGCCACCTTGACACGGTGGAGGTCCAAAGTTCGATACTTTGTGCGCCCACCATTTCGCAACCGGAAGTAGCAGTGCGCTGCGGGTCGCTGCGGACCGCTAACGCGTCGAAATCACGTCAAATTAACTAAGCGGCGATAACGCTGCTCCAATGAGCGTATCACCACAGCGCGCTGAGGCTGGCCCGTTAGGCTGGGCGGCTCTTTTGTTTTCGCGGTTCGGAGATCCGCTGAGAAAAGAAGGGCTGTCGCCTTGGCGCGCGCGCTTTCGCGATCCTGCAGTTGAAGCGCGCTACATCGATCATCTCGTCTTGAACGAGCTCGGTAAGGAGCGGGCGGTCGATATTGCGGGCCTCGCGCTCTACTTCGCCTACGGCGCGCTCGACATTTTGACGATCACGCAAAATCTCGACAAGGCGCTATTGCTCCGATGGGGGTTCGCCGTGCCGCTGGCGGCGATCTTGATCTCGCTCACCTATGTCGAGCGCCTGAAACGATATTTCGGGTTCGTCACGATCGCAATCATGTTCGTATTCGCGAACGTTATCACCGCTATAATCCTGCAGATGCAGGCCGAAGCCGCTCCTCCTTATCTCATCGGAATTTTTTTCGTCTTCATTTTTTGCTCTTGCGTTCAGCGCATGGATTTCCTTGCCGCGTCTGCGGCTTATGTCGTCACGGCCGCCGTTTATATCGGCGCCGTTCTAGTCAGAGGCGAGCTCAGCCACGAAACCGCTGTCAGCAGCACCGCCTTCATGATCTCTTTTGTGGTGATCGCCGCAGGTACAAGTTACGTCCAGGAAATGCGGTCTCGCCGAATCTGGCTGCGCGACCGACAGCGCGCCGAAGACGCAGCTTTTATCGAGCGCTTGCTGATCGAGGCAACGGCGGCTGATCGCTCGAAGAACAATTTTCTCTCCGTCGTTACGCACGAGTTGAGAACGCCGCTGCATCAGATTATCGGCTTCACCGAAGTGATGCAGTCAAGCGCAGATCAACGGCCGAACGAGATCGACGGTTATCTCCGCTCGATCCATACGGCCGCGCATCAGCTGCTGTCGCGAATCGCGAAAATCCTGAGATACGCTGAGACGTCCGCCGGCAAAGTAAAGTACCAGCGTGAGAAATCGGCGATCGTCGAAGTCGTTCAAAGCGTCGCCGACGATCTGGCCGCAAAAGCAGGCGCGGCGGGGGTCAGGTTGGATCTTTCCGCGGTGGAGCCCTTTGATCTCGAGATCGATCCTAACCATACTCGCTATGCGCTCTCAAACCTCGTGGAAAACGCAGTTAACGCTTCGCCGCTGGGAAGCGTCGTCACGCTCAGCGGCGCTTTGCGTGACGATGGATCTTACGAACTCGTTATTGAAGATATGGGCCGCGGCATGTCGTCGGCGCAGATAGACGGGGCTTTGCGGCCCTTCACGCAGTCGGAAGACGCGCGAACGCGCTCATTTGAAGGCGTCGGCCTCGGATTGACGCTCGCCCATCGCATGCTCTCCGACCAGGGCGCCGACCTGGACATTCGTTCAAAGGTCGGCGCTGGAACAGCGATTAGGGTGCGGTTCATCGACGCCGCTCCAGCAGCGCTTACTCCGGCGGCTTCCGCATGATTAGGAAAAAGACGGACTTGATCGCGTCTTCGACAATTTTTACTTCGGCTTCCGGCGCTCCTTGCGCAATTGCCGCCATTTCGTCCCTGCTTCGGAAGTAAAGCGTCCAATCGGAAACATGCTCGGCCTGCCATGTAATCCCAGTGGCGAGGTTATTCACATTCGCGATCACCAGTCGGCCGCCCGGCCGAACAAAGTCCAGCATTCGCCGCGCAAAGCGGGATGCGAGCGGCAGGCTTAGGTAATCGACGAGGCCCAGAGAATAGATGACATCCTGTTGCGGAAGGTGAACGATGCTCTGACTTGGATTGAGCATTTGGGTGAAAGACGAATTCAACCCGCGCGCCGCGAAGCGGCCGTCGCCCGTAAGCGCCGGATTGGACGACAGCGCGAATTCAAGCGCGGCGGGCTCCTGATCCACGAGCGTGACTTCCCACCGGCTTTCGGCCGGCGCCAGCCGCGCGATCTGTTCAAACTCACGCGCAGGGCCGCTGCCGATACTCGTAACGCGAAACGGTCCTTCCTTATGTTCCGTGTACCAATCTACCATCAACTCGGCGAGCGTATACATCCGTGAAACGATGGGTCGGCCCGCAACAAGTCCCAAGGCGTGCAGAAACATCGCTCTGACGGTGCCGCCCTCAGGCTTTTCGTCATACATGTAGTTCATGAGCTGAAAGTCGCCCGGATAGCCAAGCGGCTTTCCGTGGCTGCGTTGCCATGTGGGCCCGTCCACCAGCACGTTCGTGATCACGCGCTCAGTGTAGGTTTTGAGCGCCTGACGCATTTCTCGGTCGTCATGGTGCGGGATGACGAGTTCGTTGCCGGCGATCAGGATATCAGACCATGGTTTCTTAATTTCGTCATAGAGGTGATTGAAAATTTCAAGCTTCATCGAGGGCGCGAGAGCCGATTCAATTGGGCCTACAGACTTTGATAGGTTTTCGACATAGGCGTTCACGAATTCCAGAACGTCGGCGCAGAAATTCTTGTAGGCGGCCGGGACCGCTGACGCGCCGAACACCACAGGTCGCGCCTTTGACATCGCAACCGCGTTCTTGATTTTCAGGTCATCTAGATCGAAGCGCGCGCCCTCAAGCGCAAACCCCACAAAAACTTCCTTGGCGTTGTGATCGACGCGAACAGGGCGGGCGGCGGCGCGAAAAATTTCTTCGCCCGACTGCGAAAGCCGTAGAACGCCCGTCTTGTTAAGCCGGTCGAGGCCACCCAGCGGCTCCCCTGAGGCGCTGACCGCGCCGACGCCGCTGCCGCTGATGTTCCGGATTACGAACGTCTGATCGCCGAATTCGAGAACGGGCGGAGCGCCCAAGAATAAAAGAGGCGCGTCGTGTCGCTCAAGCCGGAATAGCTGCGAACGTCCCTGCGCTCCGAGCAGCGCATCATAGTTTATAGACATGGGGCACCCAGCACGTTTACCCTCCCCGCCGTGCATTATTCTTAATAAAAAGTTAATTTCAACAAGATTCGGCGTTGGACGGTTTACGTTTATAGCGTTCTAGAGGGCGCAACATGGGCGCATAGGCAGAACTCGAAATTAACGTAACCTTGTTAGTCGTCCGATCCCGACGCGCACCTTGATTCCCGAACTTTCGTTGAGGATTTAATGGATTTTAACCCTGCCCGGACCATTTTCGTTGCTGCGGCTGCAGTTTCCGCCTCAACAACCAGCGGACTGGCCGGCGGCTTCAATCTGGAGCACCAGAACGCCGAAGCTTTGGGGGCCGCTTTCGCCGGCGCCGAAGCGAAGGAAGGCGACGCCGGTTTCGCCGCCTATAACCCCGCCGCGATCGGCGCTATCGACAGGGCCGAGATCAATCTCAACGCTACGGCGATCTGGCCGGTCACCCGCTATGAGAACGCCTCGGCGACCCTGCTCGGCGTCGCGCCCGTCAGCGGCGCCGCAAGCGAAGACGGCGTGATTGACTTCGCGGTCGTGCCGAACATCACGGTCGCCGCGCCGGTGACCGATCGGATTTCCATCGGCCTCGTCGCCAACGCAACCTTTGGCTTTTCGACCGAATACGGTCCGACATCGATCGCGCGTTACCAGGCGCGCGAAAGCGATGTGCGCGTTCTTGAGATTACGCCCCTCGCCGCTCTCGAAGTGACGGATGGGCTGACCATCGCGGCGGGGCCGCGATTCCAGCAGATCGATCTGACAATATCCTCGACGATCGACGCCGGCGGCATTGCGGCGGCAAGCATGGTGCCGGGCTTCGCCCCCGGGGTCAGCGACCTCGACGCCGCGTTCGAAGGAAAGAACTGGACTGTCGGCTACACGGCGGGGCTCCACGCCGATCTCACCTCCCGGCTTCAAGCAGGCCTCGTCTGGCGCTCGAAGATCGAGCATTCCATCGAGGGCACGGCCGCGTTCGACCTTGCAGCGAGCCCGGCCGCGCAGGTCCTGAACGGCGCGGTCGGTCTTTTTGGGGCCGACGAATTTGAAACTTCGGTCGTACTGCCGGCCTCCGCGGCGCTCGGCCTGCGTTATGCGGCGAGCGACCAGTTCACCCTGCTCGCCACGGCGAAGGTCACGCGCTGGTCGAGTTTTGAAGCTATTTCCCTTGCCTTCAACGACGGCGCGACGCCCGCGGAGACGCTGACGCAGGATTGGCGCGACGCTTGGGGTTTTTCCGTCGGCGGAGAATTCGAAGCGTCCGAGGCGATCGCGTTTCGCGCGGGTTTTTACTACGATCAGTCGCCGGTTAACGGCGACTTCGCGAGCCCGCGCATTCCGGACGGCGACCGGTACTGGTTCGCCGCCGGCGTGTCGCACGCGTTCACCAGCGCGCTCAGCGCCGACCTCGGCGTCGCCTATGCGATTTTTGAGGACCGCGCCATCGACATCAGCGGCGCGGCGCCCGAGGACCTTTTTCGCGGCGCGCTGGCGCTTGACTTCGAAACGCAGGCGGTTGCCCTCTCCGGAAGCCTGCGCTGGCGGTTCTGACCATCGGCTGCGCCGCGCCTGCGGCGCCTTTTTCCGGGCCGCACCTTGGTCTATCGAGCGTGCCATGGCGACAATAGACCCTGTTGAACTGGCGCGCGCGATGATCCGGCGCCCGTCCGTCACCCCGCGCGACGAAGGCGCCCTCGATGTCCTCGAAGCGGCGCTTGCGAAGCTGGGGTTTGTCTGCACAAGGATGGTCTTCGCCGAAGAGGGCGCCGATCCGATCGACAATCTTTATGCGCGATGGGGAAGCGCGGGACCAGTTTTCGCCTATGCCGGGCACACCGACGTTGTCCCGCCGGGGCCTCTGCCCGACTGGACGCGTCCGCCTTTCGACGCTGTCGTCGAGGACGGCGTGCTCTGGGGCCGCGGCGCCGCCGACATGAAGGGCGGCATCGCCGCCTTCGCCGCAGCGGCGGAGCGCGCGATCGCCAAAGGCGCCGCGGGCTCGATCGTTTTCATCATCACCGGCGATGAAGAAGGTCCGGCGATCAACGGAACGAAGCGCGTCCTCGGCTGGATGGCGGAAAATGGCGAGCGCATCGATCACTGCCTTGTCGGCGAACCCTCGTCGAACGAACGCCTCGGCGACATGATCAAGGTCGGCAGGCGCGGCAGCATGAACTGCGTGCTGTCGGTCAGCGGCAAACAGGGCCATGTCGCCTATCCGCAGCGCGCCGACAATCCCATCCCGCCGCTTCTGAAAATGCTGCTTGCGCTCACCGAAACGCCGCTCGATGGGGGCTATGAGCGGTTTCAGCCGTCAAGCCTGCAAGCGACGGACATCCAAGTCGGCAATCCCGCCGCGAACGTCATCCCGGCGCGCGCGTCGGCGAAATTCAACATCCGCTTCAATCCGAACTGGAGCGCGGCGAGCCTTGAAGCCGAATTGCGCCGCCGCATCGACGCCGCTGCGCCCGGCGCTGTCTACGAACTCAAGGCCGTCTGTTCCGGCGACGCCTTCCTGACGACCGACGCCGCTTTCCTTTCGCTGATCGAGACCGCCGTGCGCGACCGAACCGGCCTGACGCCGGAGCAGTCGACGACAGGGGGCACGTCTGACGCGCGTTTCATCAAGAATATTGCGCCGGTCGCCGAGTTCGGCCTTGTTGGGCAGTCGATCCACAAAATCGACGAACACACGAGCGTCGCGGATATCGGGGCGCTGGCGGAGATCTATGAGGTGATCCTGGAGCGATACTTCGCGACGTTCGCCGCTCGGTAATGCGACGATTGCGCGAGTTTTCGCTGAGCCGGAGCGTTTGTCCCGAGGCGCGCCGCCGTCATTGATCCGCTGTCGGATAATCTGCCCCGACAAAATAGAGTCCCTCGGGCGGCGCGACTTGTGCGCACCGGGTCCGGTCCGCGGCGCGGAAGGCCGCCGCGAAATCCGCGGCCGACCACCGCCCCATGCCGACTTCGGCGAGCGAACCCGCCATTGACCGCACCTGATGATGCAGAAACGAGCGCGCCGCCGTTTCGATGAAGACATCCTCGCCGCGCCGGTGAACGGAAATGGCGTTCAGCGTTTTGACCGGCGTGTCGGCCTGACAGGTCGAAGCGCGAAAGGTCGTGAAATCATGGCGGCCGATGAGGACTTGCGCCGCCTCATGCATGGCGCCCGCGTCGATCGGCGGCGCGAGGCGCCAGGCGCGTCCAGCGTCCAGCGTCAGCGGCGCGCGGCGGTTGGCGATGCGGTAGCGATAGCGCCGCTGTGTCGCGGAAAAACGCGTGTGAAAGTCAGCAGCGACTTCCGCCGCTTCCAAGACTGCGATCGGTTCGGGTTTCAGGTGAAAATTGAGCGCGTCGCGAATGACGCCGGGCGCCTTCGGCTTTTCGAGATCGAAATGCGCCGGCATTGCGAGCGCATGGACGCCGGCATCCGTTCGGCCCGCCGAAAACGCCGTCGCCTTTTCGCCGGCGAACTTGAAAATCGCCTCTTCGAGCGCTTGCTGGACCGCGCGGCCGTTCGCCTGTTGCTGCCAGCCGACAAAGGGCCCGCCGTCAAATTCAAGGATGACTTTATAGCGCGGCATTTCAGAGACGTGCGCCGGGCCGCAAATTAAAGCCGCGCAGCGCCGTTTCAGCCGGCAGCGCCGCCTTGCCTGCGCGCTGCAGGGTCAGGAGTTCCACCGCGCCCTCGCCGCAAGCGACGACAAGACGATCATCGGCGCGTAGGACCGTTCCGGGCGCGCCGTTCCCTTGAGTGACGCGTGACAACAGCGCCTTTACCCGCTCCGCGCCTTTCCCGCCGTCTGCTTCGAACCACGCCCCCGGAAAGGGTGACAGCCCGCGAATGCGGCGATCGACTTCCGCCGCCGGCCGCGACCAGTCGATCCGCGCTTCAGCAGTCGAGATTTTCTCGGCGTAGGTTGCCCCTTCGGAGGCTTGCGGCGCCAGTCGTACCTCGCCCTTTTCAAGCGCAGCGACAAACGCCGTCAGCAATTCAGCGCCCGCTTTCGCCATCCGGTCGTGCAACGTGCCTGCGGTGTCGTCATCGCGAATGGCGACTTCACGCGTCATCGCGACGGGGCCGGTGTCGAGACCCGCTTCCATTTTCATGATCTGGACGCCCGTCAGGCGATCGCCCGCCATGATCGCGCGTTGGACGGGCGCAGCGCCGCGCCAGCGCGGCAATAATGAACCATGGATATTGAAACAGCCGAGCCTTGGCAGGTCGAGCACCGCTTGCGGCAGGATAACGCCATAAGCGACGACAATCGCGGCGTCGACGTTCAGCGCTGCGAACTCCGCGCGCGCCGCTTCGCTTTTGAAACCCTTTGGGGTCAGCACGCGCAGGCCGCGCGCGAGCGCGAGCGCATGGACGGGCGAGGGCGTCTCTTTCTTGCCCCTGCCTGAAGGTTGCGGCGGGCGTGTGTAGACGGCCGCGACATCGGCGCGCGCGCCGATCAGCGCTTCAAGCGCTGTCGCCGCAAAGGCCGGAGTCCCCATAAAGCAGAATCGCAACGGCCGAATTCTCCAAAAGAGGCGTGCCTTCAGCGCCGCAGCGTTTGGTTAAAATGACGTCACGCGGGCAGCGCGAGCCGCTGATCTTTTTTCAGCTTCCGGATGATCCGGTCACGCTTCAATCGCGACAAATGATCGATGAAGAGCACGCCGTTCAAATGATCCATCTCGTGCTGGATGCAGGTCGCGAGCAAGCCTTCGGCGTCGAGCGTCTGTTCCACGCCGTTGTAATCGAGATAGCGCACGCGGCAGCGCGACGGCCGTTCGACATCGTCGTAAAAGTCCGGAACGGAGAGGCAGCCTTCCTGATAAAGGCTTGTTTCTTCGGAGGGATCGACAATCTCGGGATTGACGAAAAACATCGGCGCCTTGTCCTCCTCCTCTTTGGCGAGGTCCATCACAATGATGCGCTGCGCGACATTCACCTGGATCGCCGCGAGGCCGATGCCGTCGGCGTCGTACATCGTCTCCAGCATGTCATCCATGAGCGCGCGGGTCGCCTCATCGACGCGCGCAACAGGCTGCGACACCTGCCGAAGGCGCGGGTCGGGGGCGGTCAATATCTCTCTGATGGCCATTTGGGGGTCAGTTATGGCGGTGGTTCCGCCCCGTCAAGGCGGCCTCGCGCGCGCTTGAACGCTCGCCATCGGGCCGGAGGTTCGCTAACGTAACTGGCGGGTGTTGTTGAGTTTTTGGGGAGTTTCCATGCAGGCCTCGCCGGCGCAGCCATCAGAAGGTCCCGCGATGGACGCGGGCGCCGCCGCGGCTGCGCCGTTGTTCAGCGGGCCAGTTGAGCTCTTGTGGCTGTTCGCGCTCGCCGTCCTATTCATCATGGCGCTCGTCTTCGTGCTGCTGCTGCGCGGCCGCGCGTCGCAGCGGGCGAAATTTCGCAAGACCGAGGGGGAGTTTTTCAAACCGGCCGGCGACGGCGCCGAGATCACGTTTGACGATGCGAACGCCGCCGTACAGGACGCCCCGCCGGCGCCGAAGAAAGGACGCGGCGCTTTCGCGGGGCTGTTCGCCCAGCGCGACAAGAAGCCGGCGATCGATCCAGGCGAGACGCGGGACATTGAACCGGGCGACTATGCGGACGCGGAAGAAGGCCTCGCGACCGTCAGGATAGAACGGGACGACCGTTTCGCGGAGCGCGACGCCGCAGACGCCATCAATGCGCGCCTTGCCGAGGACGATGAGGCCGAACGCGAGGCGCTGCGGCGCGCAGCCGAAACCGAACGGCGCCTGCGTGAAGAAGAGCTGCGCCAGCGCGATGCGGAAGATCGCGCACACGGAATGCGCCTTCAGGAAGAAGAAGACCGCCGACGGCGCGACGCCGACTTCTGGCAGGCGCGCCGCCAAGAGGACGACGCGCGCCGCGACGCTGACCTGGTCCCGGCGCGCTTTGCGGCGGATCCTTCAGGCCGCGTCAGCGTCGAGGATTATTCGCGTACGCTTTCTGAAGTCGAAGAGGCGATGTCAGTCCAGCGCGAAGCGATCCAGTCGGAAACGCGCGCCCTGCTCGACGCGTTCGGCCAAAGGCTCTCCTCGCGCCTTGACGCCATCGCCGCCGCTGTCGATCGCGCACCAGCGTCAACGGGCGCAGCGCCCTCCGCCGCCCTTGCGGAAATCGCGCGCGACATGGCGATCGTGCGCGAACGCCTTGATCGCGCCGCCGCTGTCGATCCTGCCGCCCTCCAGCAGGAACTCGCTCTGTTGCGACAGGCGATCACAGGCCCGCGTGATACGCCTTCGCCCGCCATTCAACTCGCCGACGTCATCCGCAACGCGCTGCCGCCCGACGCCTATGAGATGCCGGCGAACCTGTCGAACAGCCGCCGCGCCGACTGCCTCGTCAAACTGCCGCGCCCGTCAGGCCCAATCGCCATCGACGCGCGCTTCCCGGTTGAAGCGTTCAATCTGCTCAGAAACGCCGGCGCCGGACGCGCCGCGGAAGCGGAAAACGAATTCCGGCGCGTCGCGATCCGCCATGTCGTCGACGTCGCCGAGCGCATGATCTCGCCCGGCGAGACGGCGGACTCCGCGATCCTGTTTCTTCCCTCAGAAGCGATGTATACGGAGCTCCATCACGCCTTTCCGGACGTCGTGCAGGACGCCTGGCGCGCGCGAGTCTGGATCGTTTCGCCGACGACGCTGCTTGCGACCCTGCATACGATCCAGGCGGCGTTCGCCGCCGCGGAGCCGCGTGGCGGCGCGGCGTTTCTGCGCGGCGAGGAGCCGCGCCTATCTGGCGAGATGACCGATCTCAAACGCCGCATTGCGGCGCTCGAAGAGGCGCTTGCCCGCGCGCAGGGCGCGCCGGAGCCGCCGCAGGGACGCGCGCCCGCGCCGCCGCCGACCCGAAGCGCCTATCATCTCTCGGCGGCGGGCCGCGGCGTGACCATGCCGCCGGCGAGAGCGGGCGCCGGCGACCGGCTCGGCGATCTGGGGCAGGAACCGGCGCCGGCAGGGGAACCCGCGCCGCCGCGTCCGCTTTTTCCGCTGCGTTGAGCGAAGTCGAAGAGGCTTTCGCGCTGAAGTCCTGATAGAGGCGTCAGAGGCCGCCGGCCGCGCGCGCAATCGCCGGCTTGTCGTCATCGATAATAGCCGGGGTCGCTATCGCTGCGGGCATCACCGACGAGGCGAAATAGAGCGGCCGCGCCTTCGTCTCATTGAAAACGCGGCCCAGATATTCGCCGATCACGCCAAGAACCATCAGTTGCACGCCGCCCAGAAAGAGGACGACGACGATCAGGGTCGGAAAACCGGCGACCGGATCGCCGAGAAACAGAGTCTTGGCGATGAAGAAGGCGCCGCAGACGAAAGCGAAGAGCGCCGTCGCGAAGCCGAGATAGGTCGATATTCTAAGCGGCGCGATTGTCGATGACGTGATGCCTTCAATCGAGAGATTGATAAGGCGCCAGTAATTCCATTTGGTTCGCCCCGCGCTTCTCGGCGCGCGGTCGTAAAGGACCGCCTTCGACGGAAACCCGACCCAGGCGAATATGCCTTTCATGAAGCGGTGCCGCTCGCGCAGGCTGCAGACCGCATCGACCGCCTTGCGGCTCATCAACCGAAAGTCGCCGACATTTTCGGGGAGCTCGACCGAACCGAGGCGCTTCATCAGGCGGTAAAAAAGCGCGGCGGTGACGCGCTTCACCGGACCGTCGCCGCGGCGCTTTCGCCGGCGCGCATAGATGACCTCATAGCCTTCGCGCCAGCCCTCGATCATCTCGGCGATGAGGTCGGGGGGATCCTGCAAATCGGCGTCCATGACGACGACGGCGTCGCCTTTGGCGTGATCGAGACCCGCGGTCGTCGCGATCTCCTTGCCGAAATTGCGCGACAGGTCGACGATCGTGACATTGCCGCGCGCGGCCCTGATCGACATCATCCGGGCGAGCGTGCCGTCGCGGCTGCCGTCATTGACGAAGACGATTTCAAAGGGCTGCGCGAGGACGCGCATGACGGCTTCGACTTCCGCCGCAAAGCCGCCAAGCGTTTCTTCTTCGTTAAAAGCGGGACAAACGACGGAGATCAGCGCCGGGCGCCGTTCAGCGCGCGCTTGCAGGCCCGCCGTCATTTCAGCCGTTTCGCGCATGGGTCCGCCGCTCTTGCCGGGCATAGATAACGCTTCGTTTATTGCGTGATCGTAAACGAGGGCGATGAACGCCGTTTTGACCCTGATCGAGCGACGCTATCCGCTTTTCTATGAGCTCGGCACGAAGCGGCTTGGCGTCGTTTTGGCGCTGTTCGCCGGTCTCTATTTCGTCATTGCCGTGTCGATGTGGGCGGAGCTGATCGCGACCTCTGAGGACCTCTTCACGCGCGCCGGCCCAATCATCGGCGGGGATTTCATCGTCTTCCAGCACGCGGCGAGCCGCGCGGGCGACCCCGACGCTGCGGCGCTCTATGAAATGGCGACGCTGAAGAGCGAACTCATGGCGCGTTACCCGGGTCATGGCGCGATGAATTTCGGCTGGATGTACCCGCCGACCATGTTTCTATTCGTCGCGCCGTTCGGCGACGCGCCCTATCTCGCCGCCTATGGCGTTTGGGTCGCGGCGTTCGCCGCGCTGTTCCTGATCGTGATCTATCGTCTGTGGGCGGACCGCTGGGCGATGGGCTTCGCCGTTACTGCGCCACCTTTTTTTCAGGCGATCATCACCGGTCAGAACGGATTGCTGACCGCATCGCTTCTCGCTCTTGCGGGCGGCTTCGCCGAAAAGCGCCCGATCATCGCGGGCGTCGCGGCCGGCCTTCTCACGGTAAAGCCGCAGCTTGGCGTCCTTATTCCTTTCGCCTTTGCGGCCGCCGGGTGCTGGCGCGCCATCGCCTGGGCGGCGGCGACCACGCTGGCGCTCGCTGCGCTGAGCGTTGCGGCCTTCGGCGGCGAAATCTGGGGCGCGTTCATCGACGGCATGCTGACCCACAGCGGCCGCATGGCGGGCAGCGGCTTTCCGTTCGAGAAACTGGCGACGCCGTTCGGATTCGCGTCAACGCTCGGCGCGCCGCCGGCGATCGCAGGCGCCGTTCAGGCGGTGGCGACGCTGTCGCTCGGCGCTTTCGTCATTCTCGTCTGGCGGCGGGTCAAGGACGCAGATTTGCGCCTTGCCGTCTTGTCGACAGGCGCCATTCTGGCGACGCCTTACGCCTTCTATTATGAATTCGTGATCGCGCTTCCCGCGATGCTGGTCGTCGCGCGTCGCGCCGCCGCGACGGGCTGGCTGGGCGGCGAGAAGCTGTCGCTGATCGTCCTCTGGCTGCTGACGATGCAATCGCCGGGCGACGACACGGTCCCGGCGCTTTCCGTCAGCGCGCTTGCGGCGTTGCTCGCCTTCGCGATCGTCGCGCGGCGCGCCGCCCCGGCGAGCGGCGTCAGGTTCGCCAGCGCAAGCGCGCCGGCGCCAGCGGGTTGACGAAGCCGGCGCCGTCTTCTCTCCAGGTTTTCTTCAACGCGAAATACCATTTCGCCGGCTCGTCGGCGTCGCCGAGATAGAGCGTGCGATGGCGCGCGCGAGAGAGATTTTCATTCTGCAGGCGGAGGATGTCGCCGTCCTGCCGCAGGAAACTGTCGGCCATCGCCTGCGCAAAAGGCTGCAGCGCGTCAAACAGAGCAAAATCCCAGTAGTTGAGATGAACGATGCGCGTCGCGCCCGCATCGCCCGGCGTCATCGCCGTGAGCGCGAGAACGCGGCGGTCCTTCGTTCGGATATGTTCGAGGCGCAGCGCCGGCAGCCGAAACTCGATCTCCGTCGACGGCGCGCCGCCGATCGCCTTGTAAATGAGCGAATTCGACGACGGCGCATGCGCGATCATCTTGAAGCCGAGCGGCGTCGGTTCGAAGCGCTTTTCCTTGTCGGCGCGAGGGGCGCCGTCGCGCCACCACCATTGTTTGTGGACGGTCGGCGTATGGGCGGGATCGACAAGGCCGACGACCGCTTCGTCGAACGGCCCTTGCGTCTCGACGACAGTCGCGGTCTTGGGACGGAACGATGGGGGCAAGCCGATATCGGGAGGTGAAAGCGCGGGATCACCTTCGCCATACCATATCCACACCAGCCCGTTCGCTTCGCTGAGATTGTAACGCGCGACGCGGATCGTGGAACAATCGCGCGCGTCATCCGAGGGAAGCGCCGGCACGCTGACGCAGCGTCCGTCGCCGGCGTCGAACGTCCAGGCGTGATAGGGGCATGTCACCGTCTCGCCGGTGACACGCCCCGCAGACAAGGGCGCGGCGCGGTGCGGGCAGACGTCGCGCAGCGCGAAAACGGCGCCGCTTTGCGTACGGCCGAGAACAACTGGCTCGCCAAACAAGACGCGGCGGAGCATCGCGCCCGCTTTCACCTCGCGTGACAGACCGGCGAGGTACCACAGGCCCTGAAGCGCGCCATCGGTCATTGAGGGCGGCGCGCCTTCATCGCCGCGGCGAGCGTTCCCTCGTCGAGATAGTCAAGCTCGCCGCCGACCGGCACGCCTTGGCTGAGGCGCGTGACGGCGACGCCGGCGCCCATCAGCTGATCGCCGAGATAATGCGCCGTCGTCTGACCGTCGACCGTCGCGGGAAGCGCGAGCACGATTTCCTTCACGCCGCCCGCCTTCGCGCGCGCGACGAGCGCGCCGATCGAAAGTTCCTTCGGACCGACGCCGTCGAGCGGCGACAGGAGCCCGCCGAGCACATGATAGCGCCCGCGATGCGCGCCGGCGCGTTCGAGCGCCCAGAGATCGCCGACATCGGCGACGACGCACAGGATCGACGGATCGCGCGCCGGATCGGCGCACACCGCGCACGGATCGATCGAATCCCAGTTTCCGCAGGTCCCGCACGCCTTCACCTTGTCGGCCGCCTCATCGAGCGCGAAGGCGAGCGGGCGCATCAAGGGATCGCGCTTCTTCAACAGATGCAATGCCGCGCGCTTGGCCGAGCGCGGCCCAAGCCCCGGGAGCTTGGCGAGCAGGTCGATGAGCCGTTGCAGCTCGGGTCCGATGTTTGCGGCGGGCATGTTTAGAACACTTGTGTGATAATTTGGCCTTAGTTAGCCGATACGGCGTCCCGAACATTCCGCTTCACTTCCGCCGCAGGCGCCAAGATGAATTCAGCTGGAACCAAATTCGAAACCAGTCCAGCGGCGTTGCGATTCTCAATATTTGTAATTTCTCCATTGATGCGAACTACGCTCACGCTAACTTTCCGAATTCCCTCGATGGAGCCGACCGCCACATAGTTGGGAATTTCGAGCATCAAGTTTTCATTGATCCATCTGAGACGGGCAACATCATCGCCGGTAGGGTAGTCGGTCCATCCGGCGGTCGGGTCGCGCCGTGCACTTGTATAGGGAAGTTCTAAGTGAACGAGGTGTCGTGGAGCTCTGTTAGAGCAAGCGCGCGCATGGGACTGTCGGCCTCCAGCAAAATTGAAGGTCGCCTCCTCATACAGATCTCGTAACGGCGTGGCGTCGAAATCGACCAAGAAAACCACAGTCTCTGCACCGACCAAAAAGTGCGCGCCGAATCCCGTAAAGAAGGTGACGTTTCGAACAGGCGTGCCTTTCAGGACTTCCTCTACGTCAGCGACGACCTTCAACCCACAAGGCGCTCCGTGAGCGGTGAACTGGCTGATAGAAGTTGGCCGCACATGCGCGATAAGATCCGTTTCTGCCGTCACTTTCTCTAATGTCGTCTCCGGAATCTCAGAAGCGTGGACGGTCACAAGCGTCGAGAAATAAGTCGCTGCTGAAAAGACGCACCAGGAAACTCGCACCATAAGAATCTTATTCCCCTCAAAACGGCAGCTTCATCCCCGGCGGCAGCGGGAACCCCGCCGTAATCGCCTTCATCTCCTCCGCCGCGCGTATGTCGAGTTTTGACTTCGCGTCGTTCATCGCAGCGGCGATAAGGTCTTCGACGACCTCGCCATCCTCAGGCTTCAGCAGCGCGCGCTCGATGGCGACGCCCTTCACATAGCCTTTGCCGTTGATGATGATCTTCACCATGCCGCCGCCCGACTGGCCTTCGACCTCAAGGGCGGCGATCGCTTCTTGCGCGCTGGCGAGTTTCGCCTGCATCGCGCCCGCCTGTTTCATCAGTTCGCCGAGGTCTTTCATTCCGGCTCCGTTTCCTCTTCCGCCGTCTCGGCGACGGCATCGTGCTTCGGGTCGCGAATGACAAGGATCTCGGCACCCGGAAAAATCTCGATCGCCTTTTTGACGAGCGGATGCGCCATCACCTCCGCCGTTCGCGCATCGCGCAGCGTTTCGCGTGCGTCGCCCTGCGCATTGACGCTGATCGCCCAGACGCGGCCCGTCCATTCTTTTAGGCGCATCATCAGGCGCTGCGGCAGATCGGCCGGCGCCTTCTCATGCAGGCGCATTTCGATGCGGCCCGGCTCGAACGCGATGAGGTGGACGTAGCTTTCAAGCTCCACCTTCAGGCGAAGATCGCGCTTTGCCTCGGCGAGGCGGACAACATCGGTAAATGCGTCAAGGCGCGGTCCCGCCAAGGGCGCCGGCGCGCTCTGCGCCCGCGCAACGGGGTCGGCAAGCGCCGCGCTCGCTCCGCCGCCGGACCCTTGCGGGCGCGAAGGCGGCGGCGATGACAGCGCGCCCGCGTCGACCTTCAACATCTTCAGCGCTTCGTCCGGGGTCGGAAGATCGGCGGCGAAGGCGAGGCGGATGAGCGCGATTTCGCCGGCCGCCACCGCATCGGGCGCGATCTGCGTTTCGGTGAGGCCCTTCATCAGCAGCGACCATGCGCGTGTCAGCGCGTTCATTGGCAAAGCGTTGGCGAGCGTTCGGGCGCGTGCTGCGTCCGCCTCGCCTGCCGCGCCGTGCGCGGCGGCGTCCGGCCCGGCGGCTTTGACGCGCGTCAGCAGGTGACAGAGCTGCAACAGGTCGCGCAGGATAACGGCGGGTTCGGCGCCGGCGTCATACTGGCCGCGATAGATATCGAGCGCGTCCTTCGCCTTGCCGCCGAGCACCGCCTCGAGAAGGTCCCAGCTGCGCGTGCGGTCGGCGAGGCCGAGCATGTCGCGGATCGCCTCCGCCGTGACGGGGTCGCCTTGATTGACGCGCTGGATCAGCGCCTGATAGAGGATCGACAGGGCGTCGCGCACAGAGCCTTCCGCCGCGCGCGCGATCATGGCGAGCCCGTCGCGTTCGACCGCCACGTCTTCCTTCGCGGCGATCCCTTCAAGGTGTGCGATCAGCGTGTCGGGATCGATGCGGCGCAGGTCAAAACGCTGGCAGCGCGACAGGACAGTGACGGGGAGCTTTCGTATCTCCGTCGTCGCGAAGATGAACTTCACATGCGGCGGCGGCTCTTCCAAGGTCTTCAACAGCGCGTTGAAGGCCGCCGTCGACAGCATGTGCACTTCGTCGATGATGTAGACCTTGTAGCGCGCCTCGACCGGCGCATAGCGCACGCCCTCGATCAGCTCGCGAATGTCGCCGACGCCAGTGCGCGAGGCGGCGTCCATCTCGAAAACGTCCGGGTGACGGCTTTCGGCGATGGCGCGGCAATGGCGCCCTTCAGCGGCAAGATCGACGGTCGGGCCGTTATCTTCGCCGTTCGGGCCGACATAGTTGAGCGCACGCGCCAGAATGCGCGCGGTCGTCGTCTTGCCGACCCCGCGCACCCCCGTCAGCACATAGGCATGCGCGATGCGCCCGGTCGCGAAGGCGTTGCTGAGCGTTCGGACCATCGCCGCATGGCCGATGAGATCGTCGAAATTCTGCGGCCGGTATTTCCGCGCGAGGACCTGATAGGGGCTCGAACTCATGGAAATGACTTAAGCCGCCCGGCCTTCACGCCGCAAGGCGGGCAAGGCCTTCATCAAGCGTCACGACGGGCCGGTAGCCGAGATCGACGCGCGCCTTGGCGTCGCGGATCGTGCAATCCCGGCTCATGATATGCGCCATGAAGCGGGTGATCGGCGGGGCCGACTTCGATCCTGCGAGCCGGTAGAGCGGCTCAATCGCATTCGCGAGGAAGCGCACGGCCGCGCCCGGCATCGACTTGTCAGGCAGCGCGACCCCGGCCGTCGCCAGATAGCGCGACAGGAAATCGCGGAATTTCACGGGCGGCCCGTCGACGACGAAATAGGCCTCCCCCGACTGCCCTTTCGTCAGCGCTAGACCGATCGCCGAGACGAGATTGTCGATATGCGTCGTCGAGGTCATCGCCGCGCCTTCGTCGATCCACATGAATTTTCCCGCCTCCGCCATCGCCATTACGGCGGGGAGCACGGTCTTGTCGCCTTCGCCCCAGATAAGGCGCGGCCGCAGGATGATCGTTTCAAAGCCGTTCGCCGGATCGTTCGCCGCCGCGACCGCCATTTCAGCAAGCGCTTTGGTGCGCGAATAGGGAAAGGGCGACTGCGGCGCGAGCGGATAGGCCTCGTCGATATCAAGCATCGCCTGACCGTGAAAGAGCGCGGCTTCCGTGCCGATATGGATGAAGCGCCTGACGCCCATCGCTTTCGCCGACGCAAGGAGACGCTCCGTACCCGTCACATTGACGGCGTGATAGGTCTCGTAAGGACCCCATTCCTCGACGAAGGCCGCGCAATGGATGACGGCGCCCGCATCCTTCAGCAGGTCGGCCGACACCGCCTCGAGATCGCCGCGGATGGGTGCGCCGCCTCTTGACCGGATTGCCGCATCAGACCCCTCGGAGCGCGACAACGCGACGATTTCATGCGATTTCGAGAGCGCTGCGATCGCCGCGCCGCCGACGAAACCCGATCCGCCGGTGACGAAAATCCGCATGCGGCCTCGACGAGGGAAATAAGTGGAAGGCTGAAACGACCCGGGCCGAAACTCGTTACGGCTGCTTCCTTCCGGACCTGACCGGGTTGGCGAGG
>CAZHUI010000023.1:0-35753 GCA_964535605.1 uncultured Caulobacterales bacterium | reverse complement strand
GTCGCCGAAGGCGACGCTTATAACAAAGTTCTGATCGACCGGTCGAAATCGCGTGTCAGGGCGCTCGACTATTTCACTGAAGTAGAGATCGAGGAACGCCCCGGCTCCGCGCCGGATCGCACCGAACTCGACGTCTCCGTTGAAGAAAAGGCGACCGGGTCGTTTTCCGTCGGCGTCGGCGTTTCATCCACCGAAAATTTCATCGTCGATTTTTCGATCGAAGAACGCAATCTGATGGGTCGGGGCCAATTCCTGCGCTTCCGGGTGCAAAGCTCATCGCGTACGCGTCTTGTCGATCTGCGCTTTACTCAACCCTATTTCCTGGATCGCAATCTGGCGGCAGGCGCATCAATTACCAACCAGCGGACCAATTTCCGCGAGTCCGGATTCATTCGCGATCGCTACGGCATCGGATTGAACGCCGGCTTTCAGATTTCCGAATACTGGCGCGGCAACGTTCAATATCAGCTGGCCCGCGACCGGGTGAATTTCGATCGTGACAACTTCGTTTTTCAGACCGGCGGTCAGGTCGATGACGGAACCGACATCACCAATCTCTTCGTTACCGGCGCGATAGTGCCGGAGCTGATCCCGTTGTTCGTCACGCCGGACGGAGTTACGACCGTGACGCCGACCGGTCAGCGCCTGCGCGACACAGACGGCAATGCGCAGAGCCAATATGTCGCGTTCACATGCGACCTTCTGGTGCAGGCATTTGCGCCGACCTGCGAGTCGATGGGCACCTTCGTTTCCTCGATCTTTGGGTATTCAGTCGGCATGGATAGCCGCGATGATCCTATCGATCCGACGCGCGGACTGCGTCTTAATTTCGCGCAATCGGTCGCGGGTCTTGGCGGCGACGTAAACTACCTTCGTACCGAAGGGTCGGCCGCATATTACCGGCCGCTGTTTGCGGGCTTTGTCGGCAAGGTGCAGCTACGCGGAGGCTATACGGACGGCTTCGCCGGCGACCCCGTTCGTCTGCAGGACAGGTTTTACGAAGGCGCCGACAGCTTCCGCGGCTTTGAAGTCGCGGGCGTCGGGCCGCGTTACCTGCAGCCGGGTACCCAGGTGACGACTGATGGCCGCTTCGGCCAGGCGATCGGCGCGAAGATCTACGCCATCGGCACGGTTGAAGTGAAATTGCCTCTTCCTTTGCCAAAGGAATACGGAATTCGCGCATCGCTCTTTTCCGATTTTGGAACAGTGGGACTTGTCGACGACAGCAGCAAATTCCTGAATACAATCGCCTTTGACGACGACAACGGAGACGGCGTCCCGGATTTCGCCGTCGATATTGACCCGACGGTCGGCACGCTTTTTGTCGAGCCGGTGCAAGACGATCTGTCGCTCCGGATTTCGGCGGGCGCATCGGTTAGCTGGGATTCGCCCTTTGGTCCCGTCCGCTTTGATTTCGCCAAGGTTTTGCGCAAAGAGTTCTACGATAGGACCGAGGGCTTCCGGTTCAGCGCGGGCACATCCTTCTGAAACTATCCAACTTGAGTGAGGTAACACCATGAAAATGAATCTGATCGCCGCAGCCGGCGCTGTTGCGCTCGTGGCGGCCGGCGCGGGCGCTGCGTCGTTTTTTGCAACTGCCGAGGCGCAATCCGCGGCAAAACCTCCTGTGATCTTGATTGTCAGCCAGGACTTCCTCGTCGGTCAGTCGGAAGCCGGCAAAACGATCCCGACGCAGGCCAACGCCATCAAGGCGTCGATCGAAAAAGAGCTTCAGGGCGAAGCCGACAAGCTGAAAAAAGACATCGAGAACTATCAGAAAGGCGCTTCCCTCATGTCGGAGGAGGTCCGCAAGAAAACTGAACAGGATCTGGCTGTGCGCCAGCAGGTGTCGCTGCCGCAGCAGGCGCAGATAATGGAGCAGGTCTTCGCTGGAGCCGTGCAAAACGCACAGACGAAAATTCTGCAGGAATCGCAGCCGATCATGAAATCGATCCTTGAAAAGCGCGGCGGCACCATCCTGCTGGACCGCTCGGCGGTGATGTTCGCGGCCCCCGAGACGGATATCACCCAGGAAGTCCTCGCCGAGCTCAACAAGAAGGTGAAGACCGTCCCAGTGCAGAAAGTCACGCTCGCCGACGTCAAGAAAAGGCTTCAGGAAGCGCAGGCGGCCCAGGGCAAACCTGCTGAAAAGCCCAAGAAATAGTCGCGACTTCGATTGCAGACCGGAACGGCCGGCCGCATCATGCGCCGGCCGTTTTTTTTGTGTTGCGAAGGCGCAGGAATGCCTGACGAACGCTTTTTCTTGACGCTTGAGGCGATCCCCGTCGCTGACGCGTTACGCATCGTCGGCGCGACCATCGGCACGGCGTCAGGCTCAGTCACGCGCGCCGCAAACAAGGATGAATCGGACCTTGCCGGCGCCGTTGTTTATGTCGATCGCGCCGACGGCGTTGCGAGCGTCAGCGCGCGAGGCCCTTCGTTGCTATTCGCGCCGCTTAGCTCGACCGGCGCGGCGGTCGCCGCCGTCCGTGATCCTAGAGCAGCGTTTGCGGCCGTCGCGCGCGCGCTGCACCGCGAACGATCCATCAATGACCCCGGGGGCCTGCCGCCCAAGATTGGCGCTCGCGCACAAATTCACCCGTCCGCGATTATCGGCCCTGGGACGGAAATTGGCGAAGAGACGACGGTCGGCCCGCACGCCTTTATCGGCCCAGGCGTCATCATCGGCCCGCGCTCCGTGATTGAAGCTAATGCTTTCATCGCTTGCACGGTTGCCGGCTGTGAAATCCGCATCGCGCCGGGCGCTGTCATCGGAGGCCCGGGATTTGGCTTTGCAGCTGGCCCGGAGGGTGTCTCGCGCATTCCTCAGATCGGTCGCGTAATTCTGGGCGACCGAGTTGAAGTAGGGGCTAATTCGACCGTTGATCGAGGCGCTATCGGCGATACGGTAATCGGTTCCGGGACAAAAATAGATAATCTTGTCCAAATTGGGCACAATGTGCGCCTTGGCCGTGATTGCCTGCTTGCTTCTCAAGTTGGAATTGCCGGATCGACGGTTGTCGGCGACCGGGTGATGTTTGGCGGCAAAGCGGGGATTGCCGATCACCTTACAATCGGCGATGACGCACGCCTTGCGGCCGGCGCGGGACTTATGCGCGATGTACCCGCGGGCGAAACCTGGGGCGGGTCCCCGGCGCAGCCCATAAGACATTGGCTCAAGGAGACAGCGATGCTGGCCCGGATGGTCCGGTCCACTGGCAAGCCGAGCGACGGGAAGAAAGACTGATGCCGATCGAACCGGGAAAAACCGTCCTCGATATTGACGACCTGATGCGGATTTTGCCGCATCGCTATCCAATGCTGATGATCGATCGCCTAGTCGATATAAAGCCCGGCGAAAGCGCGGTAGCGATCAAAAACGTTTCGATCAACGAGCCCTATTTTGAGGGCCATTTTCCCCAAAAGCCGGTGATGCCGGGCGTACTGATGATCGAGGCGATGGCGCAAGCGGCCGCCGCCTTCACCTCCTATACGGAAAATCTTGATACAGAGGGAAAAATTGTTCTCTTTATGGGAGTCGACAAGGCGCGCTTCCGAAAGCCCGTGACGCCGGGCGATCAAGTCCTGATCGCCGTGAAAACCATCCAGCGGCGCCCGCCGGTCTGGCGATTTGAAGGAGAGGCGACAGTAAACGGCAAGGTCGTAGCCGAAGCGACATTCGCGGCCATGCTTGCGCAGATGGCTTGACCTTTCAATGCCGATCCATCCGACCGCAATCGTCGAAACAGGGGCGCGCGTCGCGCCCGACGCAACGGTCGGGCCCTGGTGCCGCGTTTCAGGAAAAGCGACGCTAGCTTCGGGCGTCGAGTTGAAATCGAATGTGGTCGTCGAAGGCCGCACCGATATTGGCGAGCGCACTGTCATCTATCCATTCGCTGTTATCGGCGGGCCGCCGCAGCATCTCGGATATCGCGGCGAGGATACGGCGTTGAAGATTGGCGCCGATTGCATCATCCGTGAACATGCGACTGCAAATCTCGGCACGCCGCAGGGCCGGGGCATGACTGTTATCGGCGACAAGTGTTTTCTGATGACGGGCGCACATGTCGCGCACGATTGCGTTGTCGGTTCGAACGTCATTTTCGCCAATAACGCGACGCTTGGCGGGCATGTGGTCGTCGGCGACTTCGTTTTTCTGGGCGGTCTCGCCGCCATACATCAACATTGCCGCATTGGCGACTACGCCTTTATCGGCGGCTGCGCCGCAGTGACAACCGATGTCATTCCCTATGGCTCGGCGACGGGCAATCACGCCGAACTCGCGAGCCTCAATGTTATCGGAATGAAGCGGCGGGGCATGTCACGCGCTACGATTCACGACCTGCGCGGCGTCTACAAGGCGCTGTTTTCTATTGAAGGCTCGTTTCAAGAGCGGGTCGATTCAGCAGCCGCTCGATATGCGCATTGCGAAGAAGCGATGCGCATCATCCGGTTCGTTCGCGAGGACACAACGCGCCCGTTGATGGCGCCGCCGCGGAAATCATGGCGCGCTGGCGAAAACTCGGAGTGATCGCAGGAGCAGGCGCCTTGCCGCGCCTTCTCGCCGAAGCGGCGGGCGAATCATTTGTTGTAAGCCTCGCCGGCGTGGCGGACGCCGTTTATCCGGCGCAATCGTCAGCCGAATGCGGCATGGCGGAGGCAGGAAAAATTCTTCGGGTTTTAAAGGACTCAAATTGCGACGCTGTCACTCTGGCTGGCGTCGTAAGACGTCCCGACTTCTCAAAGTTGAAACCGGACTGGCGCGGCGCGGCGCTGCTTCCCCGCGTCATCGCGGCGGCGGCCAAAGGCGACGGCGCAATGCTCAATGTGCTGGTTGAGACGCTCGAAGCCGAAGGATTTCTGGTCGTCGGCGCTGACGAAGTGCTCGCGTCCCTGGCGGCGCCGCAAGGGCCCTTCGGCGCGCTCGCGCCGAGCGAAGTCCATTGGGCCGATATTCGAAAGGCGGCAGCGATCGTCTCTGCGCTGGGCCCTTTCGACGTCGGACAAGCGGCCGTCGTTGCTTCCGGTTTCACCCTGGCGATCGAAGCGGCCGAGGGCACGGACGGCGTTCTTTCGCGATGCGCGGCGCTCCCGGCTTCGGCGCGCGGTGGAGACGGGCGCAACGGCGTCCTGCTCAAACGGCCAAAGCCCGGCCAAGAGTTGCGCGTCGATCTTCCGACAATTGGCGCTGAGACGATCACAGGCGCTCATGCCGCCGGTCTTGCCGGCGTCGCCGTTGAGGCCGGGCTGACACTCGTCATCGATCGGAGCGCGGTTACGCAAGCGGCCGACCGTCTCGGTTTGTTCGTTTACGGATTTACGCCGGCCGAACTCAAATGAGAGCCCCCAAAATCATGCTAGCCGCGGTCGAGCCGTCCGCGGACGCGATCGGCGCGAGCCTGATGGCCGAGGTCCGGCGTCGCTCTCCTGACGCCGTGTTCTTCGGCTGCGGCGGCGTAGAAATGACGCGTGAGGGATTACAAGGCCTGTTTGATATTGCGCCGCTCTCGGTCATCGGATTCCTGGACGTTATCCGCGCCGCGCCGGCTGCGTTCTCACGCGCGGACGCGCTTGTCGAAGCGGTGGTTCGCGACAAACCCGATATTGCGGTCCTGATCGATGGCTGGGCTTTCTCGCGCCTCGTGGCGGTAAGGCTCAAGAAATTTTCGCCGGAAACGGCGGTTGTAAAGCTGGTTGCTCCGCAGGTGTGGGCGTCACGAGCGGGACGAGTGAATTTTGTAAAGGAACACTTTGACGCTGTTCTGTGCCTTCTTCCGTTTGAGCCCGCCTATTTTGCGCGCGCGGGGGTCCGCGCTGAATTCATCGGAAATCCAAATTTTCAGGATGCATGGCGCGCCCGCGGCGACGGAACCGCGTTTCGAGCACGTCATCGGCTCGGGGAGTCCCCCGTGCTTATCGTCATGCTCGGCAGCCGCAGAGCGGAGATTTCCCGGCTTGCGCGGCCTTTTGGCGAAGCGGTGTCTCTGCTCGCCGATCGCATTAAGGGTTTACGGGTCGTTTCGCCGGCCGCGCCCAGTGTCGATCGGCAAGCACGCGCGAAATTGTCAAAGTTTGCTGGCGACCCCCTTATCGTCGGTCCGGACGAAAAATACGACGCGATGGCGGCTGCAAATGTGGGGTTGACGGCATCTGGGACGGCGTCAACGGAACTCGCCATCAACCGGACGCCTATGGTTGTCGGTTACAAGCTTGATCCCCTTTCGGCGATCTGGGCGCGCAGCGTTTTGAAGACGCCATTCGTGTCCATCATTAACGTCGCGGGCGGCCGCTTCATCATTCCGGAGTTGCTTCAGGGAGATTGCGAAGGTCCAAACCTAGCAGGCGCTTTGCTGCCGCTCTTCACCGACCCTGAAACCTATGTCGAACAAGGAGCGGCGTTTGACAGGATCCTGAAGTCGCTTGGCGTTGACGGCGCGCCGGCTGTCGAAATCGCCGCCGAACGCATTCTTGAGTGGGCCGCGATGGGCAAGGCGCGCCTCAGGGCGTCTCGCCTTCCTTCCAGCGGCCTTGCTCCTTAAGCGCGTCGGCGACTTCCTTCGGCATGTAGTTCTCGTCGTGTTTGGCCAGCACCTCGCTAGCTACGACGACGCCGTCCGCCCCGAGCCTTCCTTGCACGATGACGCCCTGTCCTTCGCGGAAGAGGTCAGGCAAAACGCCCTTGTAAGCGACCGGCGTCGCTGCGGTTTCGTCGCTGATGACGAAAGTGACGACAGCCTCGCCGCCCATAGCGAATTGGACGCTTCCCGGCGCGACAAGGCCGCCGAGCCTCAGGAGGCCCCTTGGCGCGTCCGCAAGCTTTGCAAGATCAGAGGGCGTGTAGAAATAAGCGACGCTGCCTTTGAGCGCTGTCAATACAAGGAGCGTTGCAAGCGATGTGACGCCGAACAGTGCGCCAATGAATAGGATCCGTCTGCTGCGCCTCGTCATGAAACGGTGACCTCGGACGGCGCACGGGCGGCGAGTTCCATGCGCGCGATGCGGCGCTCAGCGATCTCCGCGCGCACGGCGATCAGAAGCAGCGACGCGTAGACGAGCGCATAAGCGAGGCCCATCAGTAGAAGCGGCGTCAACATGGCGGGATGTATGGTCGGACCGTCTGCGCGAATAACGCTGGCAGGCTGGTGCAGGCTGTTCCACCAGTCGACAGAGAACTTGATTATCGGCACGTTGATAAAGCCGACGATGCAGACGATCGCCGCGACCCGCGCCGCACGAATTTTATCTTCGATCGCGGACCATAGCGCCATGTAACCAATATACATGAAGAATAGGATCAGAACCGAGGTCAGGCGCGCGTCCCACGCCCACCAAGCGCCCCACATGGGTTTCCCCCATAGCGATCCAGTCACCAGAGCGAGAAAAGTGAAGGCCGCCCCGATCGGCGCTGTTGATTTTGCGGCGACGTCAGCGAGCGGATGCTTCCAGATGAACCCGGCGATCGATGCGACCGCCATCGCTGAGTAGCACATCAGCGCCATCCACGCGGCGGGCACGTGGACATACATGATGCGGACGCTTTCGCCCTGCTGGTAGTCGGCCGGAGAGCTGAAAAGCGCAAAGTATAGCCCCGCCGATAATAGTGCTGCAGCGCCGGCGGTGAGCCATGGCGTGGCTTTGCGCGCAAGACGGTCAAACCGGTCGGGATTGGCGAGGTCGTAAACGGACGGCATGTCAATCAGTGTTGAAGCGGATCGCCGCGGCCGCGGCAAGGGGCGCAAAGACGCAGGCAAAGAGACTGAAAGCGGCGAGGATCATCAGCATCGACGCATAGCGAGGGTCAGCTTCGGCCCCGCTATTCGCGGTCGCAACGCCGAAAATGACGACCGGGGTCAGCATTGGCGCCGTAAGGATTGTCATCAGCACGGACGCGCGTTTCAACGACAGGGTCAAAGCTGAAGCGAGCGCCCCTAGCAACGACAAAGCGGGTGTTCCGACAATCAAGGATACGATCAGCGGCCCGAAGGCGTCCGCAGGGAGGCTCAACAGCAAGGCGAGAAATGGGCTTGCCGCGATGAGAGGCAAAAGGGTCGACAGCCAGTGCGCCAGCGCTTTTGCGATTACGGCGATCGCGAGCGGGTCAGCGGTTTCTAGAATCGTGTCGAGCGATCCGTCTTCATGGTCCTCCTGAAAAAGCCGGTCGAAGGAGAGCATGGATGCTAGCATTGCGCCGGTCCAGAGCGCCGGAGCGGCGACAGCGGCTATACGTGCGCGGTCCGGCCCCGCGGCGAGCGCAAAGATAATGATCGTCAGAGCAAAGAACATCACGGCATGAACAGCGCCGCCGCCCGCGCGGAACGCGATCTTGATGTCACGAGCCATGATGGCGACGAAGACTTTCATTCCGCAGCCGTCATGGCGATGGTGCGCGCCCGCGCGAAGCGGAGTGGTTCGTGGGTTGCGACGACCGCGCCGCCGCCCAGCGCAGCATGCGCTTCAATTGCGCCGATCACTCGAGCGACGCTGGCCGCGTCCATCCCAGCCGTCGGTTCGTCAAGGAGCCAGATTGGTCGCCCTGAAATGATCGGCCGGCAGAGCGCGACCCGCCGCCGCTGGCCGGCGGAGAGCGACGAGGCACGCTGGCGGCGAAAAAATCCAATCTCCATCGCATGCGCCGCCGCCGCTACGCGTTCTTCGCTGGCGCCATACAGATCGCGCCAAAACCTGAGCGTTTCGTCGGCGGTCAAATCGCTTTTCAGCCCGTCTGAATGGCCAAGCAAAGTCATCGCTGTGGCGGCGTCCGGACCTTCGATGGCCAGCGAACCGGCGTCGAGCGGCGTGCGGCCCGCGAGGGCGCGCAGCAACGTTGATTTGCCCGCTCCATTGTTGCCGCGCAGGACGTAGATATCCCCCGGGCCGACGGTTAATGACGCGCCTGCGAAAGCAATGCGCCCGCCTCGCCGTGCGGCGGCCCTTTCCAAAATGAGCCGGAAATCCGGGACTTCGCCCTTAGCCATGGCGCTTTTCGAGGTCGGCGAGGCGTCGGCGCGCCCGGCGCGCCCGAATGACCAATAATAGGGACAGTGCGGCGAGCGTCGCCGCCGAAATCAGGTACGCCGGCCACACATAAGCGCCGTAGCCGCCCATCGATAGAAAGCTTTCCATTCCAGTTCCCGCCGATTTTGGCTTTAGCGGGAAAGACCACAGGTTGGGCGGCGCGGGAAGAGCCGGGCGCCGCCCTGCGGCTGGGGCGATTAGGCCTATCGCCTGACAGAGTGACCCTGCTTAAAATCAAAGTCATGACTGCTGAGATCGGGCAAATCCTGCTAATCCTCGCCTTGACGGCTGCGCTTTATCAGGGCGTTTTTCCCCTCGTCGGCGCTCGTGCAGGCGATGTGTCCTTGATGCGCACGGGCACGACGGCGGCGCTCGTCCAGCTTTTGCTCGTACTGGCCGCCTTCGCCGCGTTAACGGTCGCGCACGCGCTCTCGGACTTTTCGGTCCGAAACGTGGTTGAAAACTCCCATACGGCCAAGCCTTTCATCTACAAACTTACGGGCGTCTGGGGGAATCACGAAGGATCGATGCTCCTTTGGGCCCTGATCCTTTCAGGCTACGGCGCGGCGGTTGCGGCTATCGCGCGCCCTGGCGCGCTGACCGCGCGCGTTCTTGGCGTGCAGGGACTCATCGCGGCGGCGTTTTTGGGGTTCATCATTTTCACCTCGAATCCATTCGCGCGCGTCTTTCCAGCGCCTCAGGACGGGCAGGACCTCAATCCGCTCCTGCAGGACCCGGGGCTCATCATCCATCCGCCATTTCTTTATCTCGGCTATGTCGGGTTCTCGATCGCCTTCGCTTACGCTGTCGCCGGCTTGATCAGCGGCCGCATTGACGAGGCGTGGGCGCGAGCGGCAAGACCCTGGGCGCTTGCGGCATGGACGTTCCTGACTGTCGGTATCGCGCTTGGCAGTTGGTGGGCCTACTACGAACTCGGCTGGGGCGGATTTTGGGCATGGGATCCCGTTGAAAACGCTTCGTTCATGCCGTGGCTTGCAGGCACGGCCTTAATCCACTCGTTGCGCGTTCTGGAAGTAAGAGGCGCGTTCAAGGCGTGGACTGTGTTGCTCGCCATTCTCGCGTTTTCGTTGAGTCTTGTCGGCACCTTCCTCGTTCGCTCCGGAATTTTGACATCCGTTCACGCATTCGCGACCGATCCCGCGCGCGGAATGTTCATCCTGTTAATCCTTGTCGTCTTTATCGGCGGCGCGCTGATTCTTTTCGCGTTGCGCGGACCCGCGTTGACCTCTGATGCGCATTTCAACGCCGTCAGTCGGGAAGGGGGACTGCTCATCAACAATGTCATCCTTGTCGCATCTACGGCGACGGTCTTTATCGGAACGTTTTATCCGCTTTTCATCGACGTTATCGCAGGGGAAAAGCTTTCAGTCGGAGCGCCTTATTTTAATCTGGTCTTCTTGCCGTTCATGGCGCTAGCGCTCTTTGTCATCGCGCCTGCTTCGGCCATCGCCTGGAAACGCGGCTCAGTCCGCGACGCGTTTCAGCGAATTTGGCCGGCTGCGCTTACCGGCGCGGCCGCTCTCGTTATCGTCTTGTGGCTTGCGGCGCCGAGGAATGTCGCGGCGGCGGCTGGCGCAGGGCTCGCCGTCTGGGCGGGCTCCGGCGTGATCCTTGATTTCGTCAAGCGCGTGCGCCTTTTCGAAAAGCGCGCTTTCGATCGCATCTTTCATTTGCCTAAAAGCTATGTCGCAATGACCATTGCGCATCTCGGTTTCGCTATCGTCGCGGTCGGCGTCCTCGGCGCCGGCGTCTGGAAAAGCGAGACAATCTCCTATGTACGCGAAGGCGGTGCTGTGCGCGTCGGGGCGTTCGAGGCGACGCTGGAATCGGTGCAAGAGATCGAGGGACCGAATTACGTAGCGGAGCGAGCCATTTTTGCAGTTTCTCGCAACGGCGCCGTTCTTCCGCCGATGACGGCTGAGCGCCGGTTTTATCCTGTCCGCGGAATGCAGACGACCGAAGCTGCAATCGCCACCGATCTTGCCGGCGATCTTTACCTGACGGTCGGCGAGTTCAATCCGGACCGCGGCTGGGTCGTCCGCGCCTGGCGCCATCCATTGACCGTTTGGATGTGGATTGGAGCCGGCTTGATCGCGCTCGGCGGGCTTGTCGGCATCGGCCTTGGAGAACGAAAGCGCGCGCGCGTCGCCGTCAACGCGGCGCAATCGGTTGCGGCATGAAACGGCTCTTATTCCTGATTCCGGCCGCTGCGTTTGCAGCGCTTGTACTGTGGTTCGCCGCCGGTCTTGGCCGGGACCCCGGTTACATACCGTCAATGCTAATTGACCGCGCCGCGCCGGACTTCGCACTGCCGCCGATCGAAGGGCGCACACGCGGGTTTTCAACAGAAGACCTCAAAGGGAAGGTCTCGATGGTGAACATCTTCGGCTCATGGTGCGCGACTTGCGAAATCGAGCACCCGGTGCTGATGGAGATTGCCGGAGAAAACGTCGTCCCGATCTACGGCCTCGACTGGAAAGACAAGCCGGGCGAGGGCGCCGAATGGCTGGCGAAGCGCGGCGATCCCTATTCGGCGATTGGCGATGATGCGGACGGGCGCGTCGCCATCGATTTCGGAGTCACCGGCGCCCCTGAAACGTTCGTCATCGACGCCGAAGGGCGCGTCCGTCACAAACATGTCGGCGAGATCACGCGTGAGGATTGGCGGCGCGTCCTGAAGCCGATGATTGAGGATCTGAAATCCGATGCGGCGTCTGCTGGCTAGCGCTCTGGCAATTATCGCGTCGGCCGCTGGCGCAGTTGAGCCCGACGAGCTGCTCGCAGATCCGGCGCTTGAGGCGCGCGCGCGCGCCATCAGCCGCGAGGTCCGCTGCGTCGTCTGTCAAAGCGAAAGCATCGACGACTCCAGCGCGCCGCTCGCGCGCGATTTGCGACTGCTGGTCCGGGAACGAATATTGGCGGGCGACAGCGACCGCGCGGTATTGGATTTTCTCGTCGCGCGTTATGGCGACTATGTCCTCTTGAAGCCGCGCGTGCAGGGCAGCACGCTGGCGCTCTGGATCGCCCCGGGCGTTATCGGACTGACGGCGGCCGGCGCCGCATTCTGGTATCTCCGGCGGCGGCGCAACGATGATCCGTTGAAGCCATTGACGGCGGATGAGCTTGCCGCACTCGCGAAGCTCGATCAATGAGCCTTGTTTTTCTCGCCGCCGCAGCGGTGATCGTCATTCTCGCCCTAATTGTAATCGCCCTGCCGATCCTGAAAATGCGGCCGGCAAAGCCTCACGACCGCATCGCCGACGCGATGCGTGAGCGTCTCACCGCCATCGCGCGCGATCTCGACAGCGGGTTGATCGAACCAGACGCAGCCGCTGAAGCCGAAATTGAAGCCAAACGCGCGGCCGCCGCCGAAGGCGCGCTTCCTGCGGTGAGGGATGTCACCGCGCGGTCATGGCGATTTGCGGCGATCGCCTTCCTTGGCGCCGCGCCCATCGCCGTCGCATTCATCTATTTAGCAGTCGGGGCGCCGGCATTAATCGATCCTCCGCCTGCCGGCGCAGCAGAGGATATCGCGGCGTTACCGGAAGAGGAGCGCCGCGCGATGATCGAAAGCATGGTGTCGGGCCTTGCCGCGCGGCTTGAAGAGAAGCCTGGCGACGCCGAAGGCTGGCGCATGTTGGCGCGATCGCAAATGGTGCTCGGCCGCCCGACGGACGCCGCTGCGAGCTATCGCCGATTGCTCGCGATTGGGTCCGGTGACGTTGACGATTGGCGCGATTATGCGACGGCGCTTGCAGCGATGGCGCCCGACCAGCAGTTTCCCGCCGATGAAGAGTTTCTCCGCGCGATCGGCGAAATCGAAAAGCGTGCGCCCGGCGATATGATGGCGTTGTTTTACCGCGGCGGCGCCGCCCGGCAATCGGGCGATGCGGCGCGCGCCGCAGCGATCTGGCGCGAACTCTTGCAGGCGATGCCGGCGGATGCGCCCGTCAGGGAAACGCTTGAAGACCTGATTGCGGAAGCCGATGGTGCAACGCCGGACAGTTCCGTCCCGAAATGACACGATAAGCGGGGCGCGGGGCTTGCTGCTTGCGGATGTGAAAGCGTCTTTTTGAATAGGTGGCGTCATGCGGAATTTGGCGGCGTTCTTGGCAGTTTTTGCGGCGCTGAGCGCCGATCCCGCCATCGCAGCGCGATACAAGGCCTCCAAGGTCTCGTTTCAGGACATCACCGGCGCCGTCACCATAACGACCACGGGCGGCGAAGATGTCGAACTGAAGATCACGCAGGGTAAGGTCTACCGGACCATGACGGTCAAGCTTCAAGGCGAGGAGCTCATAATTGCCGGTGAACCGGCGCTGGAGCCCGACTTTCGCGATTGCTGCAATGACCGCATCAGGCGTTCGGAAAGCTTGGCGATCGATCGCGCGGCGCCGGGCGCCGAGCCCTCGCCGGGCGCGTTGTTCGCCGATTATCCGATTATCGAAATCGCGGTGCCGCGGGGGAACGACATTTCATTCACTGACGCCCGCATTCGCCTTAAATTAGGCGCCCTCGACGGACGCCTGATGCTCGATGCTTGCTATGTGCATGGAGAAACCGAATCGCTCGGCGCCGCGACGATTGGCGTTGTCGCCGGCAGCCGCCTCGCGCTTGGCGATGTGAAGTCGATGCTGGAACTCGATATTTCGGGCGACGCCGAAGTTGTCGGCGGCGCCGCTGCGATGGCCGATATCGATATTGCCGGCTCAGGGTTGGCGACCATCGGCGCCGTCAACGGCATGGTCGATATCTCTATCGCGGGCTCGGGCGTCGCGCGTACCGGCCGAATAGACGGCCCCATGACCGTCAGGATCGCGGGCTCCGGCGCCGCCATTGCGCAGGGCGGGCGGGCCGACAAGCTGACGGTCACCATCGACGGCTCCGGAGAAACTGTCCTCGAAGGCGTCGCCGTCAACCCTGAACTGCGTCTCTACGGTTCATCGACCGTTCGGCTGGGTTCGGTCGAGGGCCGGCTTACCCGCCATGGCATGGGCGAGGTCTATGTGGGCGACAAACTGGCGCCGAGGCGCTGAGGGCGAAAATGGCTCCCCGAGCTGTCGAAAAGTTAAAGAAAACAAAGGGTTAGTTAAGGGTCTGCGGGACTTGGATGAACCTCAAAAGGGTCCATCTGATTCCGTCAATTTTGTCCCGTCGCCCAAATTTGATTCTGCAAAAAGTGGAACAAACGACGAAGCCGCCGCAACCGAAATTGCGACGGCCCCGAAGTCATTGGGGGAGGTAAAGCCCCACGATTTCGCTACCGCCTTTCGCGAGGTGCTTCAAGCGCGACGTGCGGCGCGGCGGTTGATTGAGATCGACGACATCATCGGCGGCGACGATCCTGTCCCGCTCTCGCGCGGTCACCTGCTCGCGCTCTATCGCGAATGTTGGGGCATCCTTGAGGCCGCGCCGTCGATTCTAAGCGGTGAGTTTGAAGAGCTGACAGGCGTCCGCCTTGTGCGCTTCGCCTACGCCCTTCACGCGGTCGCGTGGGAGCTATTGCCGCGCGCCGAACGGCAGAGCCGGGTCGATGCGCAAGAGCGCGCCGCGCGCTTCATCGGGCCGGAGGCCTTTGGTCATGAGTGAGGGCTGTGAGCCGGGTTTCGCGCACATTCGTAAGCCGGAAACCGAGGCGATAAAGTCGATCGGCCAGCCGAGCGCCGGCACGGTCTGGATGGCGATCCGCGTGAAGTTTAGGGAGGGAAAACCGTTCGCCTGCGGCGGGCGGGACTTCGCGGATTGGGGCGTCGGACGCGCGGCGGCCGAGAAGGCCCTGCGCGCCTTTGTCGAGAAAAACCTGCTCAGAAAGGTCAAGGACGGCGCCTTTGGCCTCAGAGGAAACAGGGCGCAGTATGAGTTTGTCCACACGCGGGCGGGCGAAATTACGGCTCGAAAAACGGCCAGTGGAAAACCTGATACGGCTCGAAAAACGACCACCATAGGCTCGAAAAACGGCCAACCACCCGAAATTACGGCTCGAAAAACGGCCACTCCTTTAGAAGCTCTTCGGCCTTCGGCCTCAGAGCCGAAGGACGAAGGAGCGCTGGTCGATGATTGCAGCGAGGACCGGGCCGCGCTCAGGCGAACGATCAGGCTCGCAGGCGAGCTACAACTCCCGCTGATGGGTTTGGTGCGAACGGCGGGCTCACCAAACGCGGCGAGAGCGCTGGCTTTGAGATGGGAGCGTGAACGGGCACCCCTGTCGATTGTGAGAGACTGGCTTGCGGACAGTCCTGTCGAGCAAGAAATCAGGGTTCAGTCGAGATTCGGCAGGGTCGCCATCGACGGCCATGAAGGGCACGCCGCCACCAATGGCGCTCTTAGGGTGACGCCCCGGACGATCGGGGCAGCGGCATGAGTCGGACGCGCGAATCACTCGCCAATGCGCTGGATCGCATCGAGCGGTTGGCTTCGGCGCTCGGGGTCAGCCGCATCGCGGTCATCGCGCTGGCAGGTGCGCCCAGCTCGGCCGACAGGATCGCAGCTGCGTTCGTCGAAGGCGTCGTGACCTTGAACGAGGCGCGGGAGATGATCGCCGAGGCGCGATTGACGGCACCGGGGAGGCGCGAGGCCGTCGAAAGGGTCCTTCCCCGACGCACCGCCAACGGGTAGTTCGATCGGTGTTGGTTTTCTAGATGCAGTGCTCCGCATACGGTTAATCGGTACAGGGATTAGTTAAGTCAGGGTGCAAGGTGAAGAAATCGGAGTTTGCGAGGCTTTGCCAAATCACGCCGCCGATGATCAGCAAGTACGATCGGGCGGGGAAGATCGCGCATGGGCCGGGCGGCGTCGATGCATTGAAGTCGCTGCAGCGGCTCGCCGGGCATCTCGACGAAGGAAAGCGCACGGCGGCGATCCTCGCGCTGGCGGACGGCCTCGCCGCGCCGCCGGCGATGCCGGTGACGGCGCCCGCGCCGGGCGATCATCCGCCAGCGGACGAAGCGCCGGCGCTCGATGGCGACGCGGCGCGCGCCGATATCGCGGCGTCGGCCGGGCGCATCGCCGACCTTGAAAAGCAAAAGGCCGCGCTGCAGGCGGCGATCGCCGATCAAAGCGAGAAGCGCCGGCGCGAGAAGATCGAAGCCGACTTGAAAGAACTCGAATATCTGCGCGCGGTCGGCAAGCTGGTGTCGTTCGACGATTCGAAACGCGCGCTCGACGACATAGGGATCAGGTTTTGGACTGAGGTCACGCGCCGGGAGAGAGAGGACGCCGACATCGTGTCGGCCGCGCTCGGCCTTGATCAGGTGCGCGCGCAAAAGCTGCGGAATTTGTTCCGGGAGCGGATGAACCGCCTGCGGCAGGACTTTGCGGATTCTCTCACAGAAATGTCGCGCCGGATAAAAGAAGAAGCGACCAAATCAGGACGCCCGGCGGCGTGAGCGGCGGGGCAGGCGGCGAATCGGTTAGAGTGCGCGATATGAAAAAAAATGCGCGACAGCCTGCGGCCGAACCGCCGACGCCGCCAGCCGCCGCCGCCATCGCGGAGGCGCTCGCCGGCTCGGCCAGCGTTCGGGTTGAAGTGGTGGGCGAAGGAATGCTCGCCGAGACGCGGCGCATGGTGAGCGGCCCGGCGCTCGAAGGCGAGATCAGGCGGCATTTTCGCGCGCGGCAGGCGGCGCTCGACGCCGCCGGCGATCCGTTCGCGGCGTTGTTCGCGCCTGCGCTTGAGAACGCGCGCGCAATCATTGCGGCGTGTACGGAGCAACCGCCCGCGCGCAATAGCGAAGCCGACATCGCGGCGCGCATGATCGCGGACTATGAGTTAGCCCGCGCCGCAAATGCGCGCGGAGATGCATGGAATTTCGGGGTGCTGGCGGCGAAGGCGGGCGATTTGGCCGCGGAGCTGCGGCTCGTGGGAAAATTCAACAAGACCGTGATCACGCGCCAGCGGAGCACGGAGGCGCTTTACCAAAAAAACAAGCGCGAGGCGGCGGGTCGCCGGCGCGCGACGATGGAGCGATATGCGCCGTTGCAGCTCCACGCTGACAAAATTATGGCGGAACTAAAAGCGAAGGGGGAATATCAAAGTAAGCTAACAATCGCAGCGAATGCAAAGAAACGGTATAATGAAACGGCTAATGAACAAGATAGATTCACAGAGCAGCCCGACACAATTAAGCGCCGGTTGAACTGGGCGAATTACTGGCGTCCGGGGAAACGATCGCCGAAATAAAAACCCGGGAAGCGCGCTCGGCGCGTCCCAAACGGGCGGGGCAGGGTGCGAATCGCAACCTGGGAGCCTCGCCGAATGTCACAAAAACCCCCGCCCGATTCGCCCGCCGTCACGGCGATCAAGGCCGACGCCGCCGAAGGCGCCCGGCGCGTCGCCGCGCTGAAGATTCAAATTGAGGCGTGCGCCATCGCGGCGCCGGTCGAGACGGCCTGCGGCCTGATTCTCACTAGGCTCGCCGCACCTGGCCTCGCCGAGGCCGCCCTCGCCCAGGCGCTCGGCCACACCCCGGACGCGCTGACGCCGGCGGGCGTCGCGGAGCTGCTCGGCGCGCCAGTCGCCGCGATTCAAATCTGGGCCGCGGCGATCGCCGCGACCGCGACCGGCCAGCCGGCCGCCGCCGAATTTGACGCCGGCGGCGGGCAGCTCATCCGAATGAAATTCAACCCCCCGCCCGCGGGATCGCTGCAATGAACGCGCTGCTCGACACCTTCGACGCCGCGCCGCCCGACCTTCGCGGGCGGGCGGTTCGCGCCGTCCTGGAGCGGCTCCGGTCGGAGGCCGTCCGCCTGCGGATCAATGCCATCCTGCAGGCGGGCGAAATGACGCTCGGCGAGATTGCCGGGGCGGCGACGCTCTCGCCCGCCGCGCTCGCCATCGCCGCCGGCGCTGAAATCCGACGCCTGCAACTCCTCGCCCCGCCGGACGACGACGCCCGGAATTTGATCCGCATCGAGATGAAAGAAGCACAATGAAAACGGAGTTTGAATTTCGATCTTTCATGAGCCGCAAGGAACTGCGTCAGGCCTGCGCGCTGACGCGCGAAGCCGCCGAACGCCTCGCCCCGCGCATGTCGCCCGGCGACCTTGACGCCATCGAGGCGCACGGCCTCGCGCTCGCGGCGATGGCGGCGGCGGCGCGCAACCGCTGGCGGGCGCCGCCGCCCGACGCGGCGATCTGTCCGAATCAAACCTGGGATCAGGGTTTCACGCAAGTCGAGTGGCAGCCGCTCCCTCACTTCATCACACGCTCAGCACAAGGAGCAAATAACAATGCCTGACGGCTCCATGCTTTTCGCGCCGCCCGCCTATCGCGGCGCGCTTGTCCGCGCCGAGACCGCCGACGAACAACGCCGGACGGTCGAACTGATATTCACGACCGGCGCGACGGTGCGCCGCCGGCGCGGGTTCTTCGGCGACGAGATCGACGAAGAATTGATCGTCTCGCCTTCATCGGTGCGCCTGGCGCGCCTCAAGGCGGGCGCGCCTTTTCTCAACTCTCATAATTCGTTCGACCTCGGCGACGTGCTTGGCGTCGTCGAGGATGCGCGCATCGAGGACGGCGAGGGGCGCGCCACCGTCCGCTTCTCGGAGCGAGAATCCGTCGAGCCGATTTTTCGCGATATCGCCGGCGGCATCATCCGGAATGTGAGCGTCGGTTATCGCGTTCACGCCTACGAGATCGAGAAGCGCGACGGCCAGCCGGAACTGTGGCGCGCAATCGACTGGGAGCCCCTCGAACTCTCCGCCGTCGCGATCGGCGCCGACGAAGGCGCGCAATTCCGGACGGCCGAGACCGGCGAGAAATACCCGTTCACCCGCACTTACAAATCAACAGGAAAGGTCTTTAAAATGAGTGACACCCGAATCGATCCGCATACGGAGGACGCCGCGAAGAAAGAGCGCGAGCGCGTCCTCGGAATTCAGGATACCGCGAAACGGTTCCAAATCCCGGGCGACCTCGTCGATAAGCTGATCGGCTCGCGCCTCACCCTGCAAGAATCGCGGAATGAGATGCTCGATTTTGTCGCGCGCCGCGACGACGCGCACGGCTCGCCCGTTCCCTTCGACGCCATCCCCGGCCGCGATATCGGGCACAAGCAGTCCGTCCTCGAGATTTTCTTTGAAGAGCGCCTTCAAGGCCGCAACGCGAAGCCGGATTTGCGCCGGGAGATTGGCGGTTCGACCCTTGTAGACCTGGCCCGCTATGCCGTGCGCGGACAGATCGCCGGCGCCGACATGATGAACGACAGCCGCATCATCGGCGCGGCGCTGCAAACGCGATCGGCCGGTGTCGGCTATGCCGCGCTTGGCAGCGGTGACTTCACCGTCGCGCTCGAAAACGTAATGAACAAGGAGCTGCTGCGCCGCCTCAGCGGCGAGCCGAGCGGGATGATGCGCGTCGCCTTCAAATCAAATGCGACGGATTTTCGCCCGCAAAATCGGTATCGCGGCGGCGCGTTTCCGGACCTTTTGCCGTATACGGAAGGAACCGCAATCAAGCGCGGAAATCTGCCGGATGCGGCGCGCGAGAAAATTCAGCTGAAGTCGAACGCGTCGATTGTCGCGCTAACGCGTCAGGCGATGGTGAATGATGATTTGTCAATCCTGACTGACTTCCTGACCGGAGCCGCGGAAGGCATCCGCTCGACAATCATGTACCAGCTGACCGTCGCGGCGGAAGCGCCCGGCCTTCTCAGCGACGGTGTCGCGGCGATCGCGACGGCGCGCGGCAACAAGGCCGCTTCCGGCGGCGCTCTCAGCGAAACGACGCTGACCGCCGCCAAGCTGGCGATGCGCACGACGAAGGACCTCAACGGCCGGCCGGCGGGCATCACCCCGCGCTATCTGTTGGTCCCGCCCGCCCTCGAAGTCCCCGCGCAAAAACTTCTCGCGACCGTCAACGCGCAATCGACCGCGAACATCAATCCGCATACGGATTTGGAGCTGGTCGTCGAAGCGCGGCTCGCCAGCGCCACGGGCTGGTTCCTTTTCGCCGATCCGGCGGAAGTCCGGGCGCTGGAATATGCGTTCCTCGATGGTCAAGAAAACGGCATGATCGAGACCTTCACCGGCCCGACCTATGACGCGATCGAGATCAGATCGATCCTCGACCTTGGCGTCGCTTTCATCGATCCGCGCGGCGTTTACTACAACGCCGGCGCGTAATCGGCACACAGACGATCCGGCGCGCGCGGGTTCCCAAACACCACGCGCCGGACAGCCGCCGCCGTGGTTACGCCGGCGGCGGCTCGCGGCGGCGGGACGACACGCCGCCGCATTCTGCGCCGAAGCCGGGTTCGCTTTCCTTCACCGGCTTCGGTTGCGCGGCGGCGTTTTCACGGGGCGCCGCCGCGCTTTTCCTTCGATGAGTTATTCAGGGTAAGGAGCGCCTTTCATGACCACCAGAATCCAGGCCAACATCACTGCGAACAGCACGGGCTTCTCCGCCGGCCTGCGCCGCGCCGAGCAACAGCTCGGCGGGTTTCAATCGCGCATTCAGCGCAGCTTCAGCGGCATCAGCCGGGGCCTCGCAGGCCTTGCCGGCCTCGCCGGCGGCACGCTCGCCGCCGGCGCTCTCGATCAGCTCGCGCGGTCCGCGCTCGATGCGGCGGGCGCATTGTCGGACGCGAGCAAACAAACCGGAATCGGCGCCGCCGCGCTGCAGGAATATCGCGCGGCCGCAAAGCTCGCCGGCGTCGAACAAGAGACCCTCGATACGGCGCTCGGCGTCTTTGCCAGAAATCTCGGCGCGGCGCGGCGCGGAAACGATGCGCTGGCCGAAACGTTTCGTCAGGTCGGCGTCAGCGCGACAGATACCGCCGAAGGCGCGCTCGACAAGGCCTTCGCAGGACTTGCTTCGATCACGGATCAATCAGTCCGGGCGAGCGTCGCCAGCGATTTGTTCGGGCGATCGGGCGTTCGCCTGGCCGCGCTCGTGGCGGACGGGGCGGAGGCCTTTCAGGAACAGCGCCGACAGGCGCGCGAGCTGGGGCTCGTCCTCTCCGACGATCTTGTCAGCGCCGCCGACGCCGCCGGCGACCGCCTCGACATTCTCGACACGCAAATGCGCACCCGCCTTAACCAGACCGTGCTAGAGAACGTCGATTCTTTCATCGCGCTTCGCGAGCTCATGAATGACCTGGCGCGCGGCGCCGTGGTCTTCGGCGGCGGCATCGGCAAGGCGGCGATCAATCTGCAGAACTTTGTTGACGCCGTGCGCGGCGCTGGCATCTCTGAAGACGCAAGCCTCACGCGCCTCCTCGCCGAACGCGAGACGCTGCAGACCGAAATTCGCGAAGCGGCGGAGGGCGCGCAGCGCGGGCGCGATCTTGCCAGCGCGACCGGCGCGACGTCGCAAAGCGCCATCACCACATTCGCGGAATCCCGCCAGCGTCGCGCGGGAGAACTTTCGCAGCAACTGCGCCTGGTCGAGCGTGCAATCGCCGAAGCGCGCGCCGCGCAGGATGCTTTGCGATCGACGCAGCGCAGGACCGGCGACGGCGGCGACAGCGGCGTCGGCGATCCGGCCGGCACGCCGGCGCTGCGCAATCCCTTCGCGGGCTTCGACGGCCCCACGCTGAAATCGGAGGCCTTCGCGCGCAACCTCGAAAGCGCGCAAGAGCGCATCGCCGCCATCGCCGAACAGACGAGGACGCCGCTGGAGGCGCTGCAGGCGCAGCTCGCCGAGCTCGACCGGCTCTCCCCGTTCGCGGAGAACGCCGAACAGGCGAACGCGCTGGAACGCGCCGCCGCCGGCGTCCGGGCTCAGATGGAACAGCTGAACGCGAGCACGGCCTTGTTCGGCATCAGCATCGAGGACGCGACGCGTTCGCTGGCCGACGGCTTCGCCGACGCCATCGTGCGCGGCGAGAACCTCCTCGGCACGCTCAAACGCCTCGCCGCGCAGCTCGCGGTCAGGGCGCTTTCCAATTTCATATTTCGGGCGGCCAGCAACGCCCTCGGCATCCCGTCACTGCCGGGCCTCGCGACCGGCGGCCCGGCGCTCGCGGGCCGCGCCTATCTCGTAGGAGAGCGCGGGCCGGAAATCTTCACCCCGTCCGTGAGCGGGACCGTCATCCCCAACGGCGCCAGCATGGGCGGCGGGGTCAACATCACGCAAGTCCTAAGGTTCGATGTCGGCCTCGAATCAGTCAGCGAACGCATCGCCACCATGACCCCCGCCATCTCCGCCAGCGTCGTCGATGCGGTGCAGCGAGCCCAGGCAAGGCCAAGGTTCGCATGACAGCGGTCAGCGTTCTCCCGGCCGGGGTTTTGCCGCGCGGCCTCTCGCGGCCGCAGGCGGCCGAATATTTGGGCGTCGGCGTCACGCTCTTTGACGCGCTCGTGGCGGACGGCCGGGCGCCGCCGCCCAAGCGAATCAATACGAGAAAGGTCTGGGACCGGGTCGCGCTCGATGAGGCTTTCGCCGCCCTGCCAGATGACGCCGCCTTCGCCGGCTTGCCCGACAACGCCGGCGCGGGCGAAGACGCTAATCCATGGGACAGCGTTATCGGCGAATGACCCGCGATCGCCCAAAATACATCGTCTCCGACTTCGACGCGCAGGGCCGCGAGCGGATCTACCTCCGCGAGCCCGGCAAGAAGAAAATCCGCCTCAGGGGGCCGATCGGCTCCGAAGATTTTTGGGCCGACTACGCGAAGGCGCGCGCCGGGGAATTGAAGCCCCGCGAAAAGCCCAAATATCGCGGCGCGCTGCCGCCGGCGGGGACCTTTGCGCGCCTTGTCGTCGATTATTTTGGATCGTCCGCGTACCGCGCATTAACGCCCGACACCCGATACCGGCGCCGCCTGACGCTCGACCCGTTGCGCGAGGAGTTCGGGGAGTTTCCGGCCGCCAAGCTCGAAGGCAAGCACATTCGCCGGATGCGCGACGCGCGCGCCGCCTCGCCGGAAGCGGCAAACGCGATGATCAAGGCGCTGCGCCAGCTCTATAAATTCGGCGTCGAATACGGCTATGTGCGCACGAACCCGGCGCGGGAGATTTCGACGGTGCGCCGCCCTGGCACCGGCTATCACACATGGACGCCGGCGGAACTTGCTCAGTATGAAGAGCGCTGGCCGGTCGGCACGCAACAGAGGCTCGCCTTCGACCTGATGATCTTCACAGGCGTTCGCCGCTCCGACGCGGTGCGCCTTGGCCGCCCGCATCTCAAAGACGGCTGCCTCACCTTCACGCCGGAGAAAACGCGCGAGCGCGGCGCGAAGCAGCTTACCATTCCGGTGCACCCGGACCTTGCCGCGTCGATCGCGGCGACGCGCTGCGGCGACCTCACGTTCCTCATCAACGCCTATGGGCGCCCATGGGGCTCCGGCGGCGCGGCCGATGATGCGCGTACGAAGCATCGCGCGGCCGGGTTCGGCAACGTCTTTAAAAGCTGGTGCGTCGCCGCCGGATTGCCGAACTGCAGCGCGCACGGCCTCAGGAAGGTCGCGACGATTCGACTCATCGAAGCCGGCTGCACGCCGCACGAAGCGGCGGCGATCACCGGTCACGAATCGATGCGCGTACTAGAGCACTACGCCCGGGAGCGGGACCGGGCGGGCTTGGCCGGCGTCGCGATGAAAAAGCTCCTCGCGAAGGAAGCCGAAACGGCCGAAAAAGTCCCGCCCATTGACGATGTGGCAAATCATGGGACTATTCCGTCCCTCAAGTCATTGAAAGGTAAAAGAAAATGGTCGAGGTTGGCTCCCCGAGCTGGACTCGAACCAGCGACCATTCGATTAACAGTCGAATGCTCTACCAACTGAGCTATCGGGGAACAGCCTCAGGCGCGCCGCTATAGCAAAGGGCCTGCCCCGAATCCACCTCGAATTTTACCGACCAGTTCAATCCGAGACGTGTCTCGAAGGGCCTTAAACAGGCCCCAATAGCGAGACGGCCGCGCCTTGGGGGGTGCGCGGCCGGTACTCACTATCGTGGGGTATGGTGGGGTGTCTTCTTGGGAGAAGACACTCGAAGGGTGCTCCCGATTGCTTAACGAATGGTTAACGCCAAAAAATAATTGGCGCGTCATTCGGCCGGGCGAAGAACCGGCGGGGGACCCTTCTTCCGGCGCGGCTGATCATCGCCAAAATCCTGCTCCAGCGATTTGCCAAAGCCGACCGGCGCCTGCTTCTCGCCGGTCCAGGCCCATTTGTAGAAGCGCGTGATGTCGGCGCCGACGCAGTACATCGCCGGCACGAAAAACAGGGTCACGAAGAGCGCGAAGAAAACGCCCCAAGCGAGCGCGACGACGGTCGGCATCAGGAACTGCGCATCGGTCGAACGCTCGAACATGATCGGCATCAAGCCGAAGAAAGTCGTGACCGACGTGAGCAGGATCGGCCGGAAGCGTTCGACGCTCGCTTTCGTCAGGGCGGCGATCGCGCCCATGCCCTGGGACCTCAGCCGGTTCACATAGTCGATGAGGACAAGGTTGTCGTTGATGACGACGCCGGCGGCGGCGCCGACGCCGAAGAACGAGAAGATCCCGAAATCGAGGCCGAGAAGAAAGTGCCCGAACATCGCGCCCATGAACCCGAACGGTATCGCCGACATGATGAGCAGCGGCTGGAACACCGAACTGAACGCTATGGCGATCAGCATATAAACGGCGATCAGCACCGCAATATACATCCAGCCGATGTCGCCGAGGAACTCCGCCTGCCCTTCCGCATCGCCGCGCTGGGCGAGATTAACGCCGGGATGACGCTCGCGCCATTGCGGCACGAACTCTTCCTGGATGACCTTCATGATGGCGGCGCGGTCGGCGCCTTCCGGCATTTCGGCGGTCACTTGCGCCGACCGCTTCCGGTCGCGGCGGTCGATGCGCTTGTAGCTCGGCGCAAAGGTCGCATCGGCGACGGCGGTCAGCGGCACTTCGCGCCCGTCCGCCGTTCTAATGCGCATGGTGTCGATCGAAGTGAGCGACTGCCGAGCGCTCGCCGGATAGCGGACCATCACGCGCACGTCCTCGCCTTCGCGCGGCAAGCGTTGCGCTTCGTCGCCGTAAAAGGCCTGACGAACCTGACGCGTCACCTCGGATAAAGTGAGGCCGAAACGCTCGGCGCCCGGCTTCAAGGTGATCTGAAGCTCCGGCGTTTCGGACTGCAGGCTGTTCCGGACGTCATAAAGGCCGGGGAGGGAGCGCAGGTAGCTTTGGAAATCGACCGTCGCAAGGCGAAGTTCGTTCAGGTCGTTCGATTCGATGCCGAAGGCGAAGTCAGGACCGCCGTCATTGATGGTGTAGCCGACGTTGACTTCCTCCGCATCCGGAATGTCGCCAAGTTTTGACCGGAACAGCTCCGCGATTTCCTTCGTCGATTGATCGCGCTTGTCGCCGTCGATGATCGTCAGATAGGAGGTAACGGTCCCTTCCTGAGCGCTGATGTAAATAGCGCGCACGAAATCCTCGCCGTCGACCTGTCCAAGCTCTTTTTTTAGTGTTTCGCTGGCGCGCTCGACTTCTTCGAAAATTTCGAGGCTGCGGGAGTAGGGCGAGCCTTCCGGCATTCTGATCGTCATCGAGACGAACGTCCCCTGGACCTCGGGCTCGAATTTGAAGGCGACCCAGCCCTGCGCGATAAGAGCTACGGAGAAGGCGAATGCAACTAGAAAGAATGCGACAGTAAAGTAGCGCAGGCGTAGCGCGAGCTTGATGAACGGCCCTACGACAGAGCGGGCGAAGCTCAAAAGCCCGTCGGCGAAGAAGCTTTGAAGCCGGTGCAGGTGTCCTGTCTTGTCTTCCTTTTTGAGGTGCGACAGGTGCGCCGGCAATATCAGGAAAGCTTCGACGAGCGAAAAGACAAGCGCAAAGATGACAGTGTAGGCGATGTGCTTGGTGAAATCGGCCGCGCCGCCAGCGATAAAAAGCCAAGGCAGAAACGCGATGATGGTGGTCAGCACCGCGAAGAAAACCGGCTTGGCGACCAGCTGCGCGCCGAGAATGGCGCCATCGACGCCGCCGCGGCCTTCTTCCGCTTCCGAGTGAATACTTTCGCCAACGACAATAGCGTCGTCGACGACGATGCCAATGACGAGCAGGAAGCCAAACAGCGAAAGAATATTGATCGAAACGCCGACGGCGGGCATGAAAATGAACGCGCCGATCATCGCCACGGGCATGCCGACCGTGCCCCAGAAGGCGACCGCCGGCCGCAAGAACAGGATGAGTACGATCAAGACAAGCAGGAACCCCTGCACGGCGTTTCCGCCGACGAGGTTCATCCGGCTGTAATAGATGTCCGCGGTGTTGAACCAAACGAACAGCTCTGCACGGCCTTCAAGCTCCTTATTCTTTTCATCAATATATTTGAGGACCGCGTCGGACAGCGTGACGATGTTCATCGTTTCCGGGGCCTGCACGGCGATCGAGATTGACGGCGCGCCGTTCATTTGGCGTTTTTGTTTGATGTCTTCAAAGCCGTCGATGACGGTCGCGACATCCCGGACGCGGACAACGCTGCCGTCGGAAAGCTGGCGGATGACGATGTCGCCGAATTCGTCTGAGCTGTCGGCGAGCGAACGGGCGGCGACCGAAATATTGCCGGTGTCGGTTCTGACCTGACCCGCGGAAAGGTTCAGTGATGAGCCTCTGACCGCGCGCGCGACATCGTCAAAGGTGAGGCCGAAGCGGCGCAGCGCTTCCTCCGAAACCTCAATGGAGACTTCTTCCTTGCGCGCGCCCCATAATTCGACAAGCGGAGAGCCGTTCGGGAGCTGGGCAAGGTCGTCCTTGATGTCACGCGCCAGGCGCGTCAGGTCGCGCTCCGGCATATCGCCGTAAAGCGCAATGAACATCGCGCCGTTCTCATTGCGCCATTGGGAGATGACCGGCGGAAAAGCGTCGACGGGAAGCGTCGAGATGCCGTCGACGCGGCTCTTGATGTCATTGAGCAGGCGCGTCGCGTCGCCGGTGTCGACGCCCTCGATATTGATGACGGCGAGATTTTCCTGCGCGCGGCTGTCGATGTGCTTGATGCCGTCGACGCCCGAAATCGCTTCTTCAATGCGAAGGATAATCTGCTCTTCGATCTCCTGAGGCGCAGCGCCCGGCCAGGTCACGGACACCGAGGCGCCGTTGAAGTCGGCCGAGGGGAAGACCTCCCGTTCGATCTGGTTGAAGGAAAAGAGGCCGGCGATAATAATCGCCACCATCAGCATATTGGCGGCGATCGGATTTCGCGCCCACCAGGCGATGAGGCCGGTCATTCCGTCACGCTCCTGCGCACGGCTTCAGCGACTGTCTCTGTCTCGTCGTCGCCGTCGCGGTTTGCGCCAGGGATCGCTGTTCTTTCGGTCGGCGTCACCTTGTCGCCGTCCTTCGCGCCGCGCAACGGCGAGGTGATGACGCGCTCGCCCGATTCAAGGCCGCCCGCCAGCGTGATCGTGTCCTTGTCAGCGGCGATCACGACGACATCGCGCGCGCTGATTTTGTCTTCGGCGCCGATAACGTACACAGTATTGCGGCCGAAGAGAGCCGAACGCGGCAGGACGATGGCGCGCTCGAGGGCGCGACCTTCGATCACCGCGTCCACGAAGAGGCCCATGGCGAGCGGCGCACCGTTATCGGCGCCTTTGCCGTAGGGGTCTTCAACGACGGCGATCGCCGAGATTTGGCGCGTCGTAGGATCGATAGCGCCGTCGGTTCTGGCTATCCGCGCGACCCACTCATGAAATTCCCCGCCGATGGTCGACGAGAGCGTCACTTTAGGGCCTGGGGATTCCAGAGTTTCGACAAAGGCGAGTGAAATGCCGAGCTTGGCGAGGTCGCTGTCGGCGAGCGGCAGGCGAACTTCGGCGACATCGGTCGAGAAAATGCGCCCGATTGCGGCGCCTGGCGAAATGAACTGGCCTTCGCCGGCGAGGCGTTCACGCACGCGGCCGTCGAAGGGCGCCCTGATTTCCGTACGCTGAAGATTGAGAAGCGCGCCGTTATGGTCCGCTTTTGCAGCGTCGAACGCCGCTCGCGACTGCGCGAGTTGCGGCTTCCTGAGGGTCAACTCACTGGCCTCTTCCGGACGGCCGAGCGCTTCGTAGTCCCGTAGGGCGAGGTCGGCCTCGGCTTCCTCGCGGCGCAGGTTCTCCTCGGCCTGCGCCATCCGCGCCTTGGCGGCGGCGACAGCGACCCGGTAGTCGGCGTCTTCGATCTTGACGAGCAACTCGCCCTTCTCGAAGGCGCCGCCGCCGACAAAGGCGTTCGAGGTACGAACGATGCGGCCTGCGACTTCTGCGGTCAGGTTGATGTCGGTCCGCGGACGGACCTCGCCTTGTGCGTAAACGTTAAGGACAGTCGGCTTCGGCTCGACCGTGTCATAAAAGACAGCCGGCGGCGCGATCGCCACCTCCTTCGGTTCGATCTTCGGACGAAGCGACCCCATGATCGAAATAAGCGCGAAGCCGCCGACGAAGATGCCGAGCGTGCCGAGCACCGTGAACAATTTTCTGAACATACCCTCTACCTCGTCCCCCGAACCCGGCGCCCCGGCCTAGCTCGCAGCAGCCTCAGCGATCGTCGGCGCGTTCTCCGTAATGAAGTCGCCGCCGATCGCGAGATAAAGCGCGACGCGATTTGCGACACGCTGCTGCTGCGCCTGAATGTAAGAACTTTCCGCCGAAATGCGCCGCGTCTGCGCATTGAGGAGGTCGAAAATCGTCGCCGTCCCGCTGGAATAGCGCCGTTCGGTCAGATCTTCAGCTGCGGCGGCCTCCTCATAGGCGAGTTTCAGCGCCGCCTCGCTTGCCGCGAGGTAGGTCTCAGCGGCGATAGCGTTCTCGGCTTCTTCGTAAGCCCGAAGCGCTGTCTGCGCGTAGTTAAGAAGTGAAGCTTCGGCGATCGCCTTCTGGCGTTTGGCGTTCGCGCGAATTCTACCCCCCTGGAAAAGCGGCTGGAACAGTCCTGCCGCGATGTTTCCAGCGAGACGTTCCGGATCAAGAATATCGGATAGATCGGGCCCGCTTGTATTAATGTTCGCCGACAGCGTCAGGCGCGGCAGAAACTGCTTTCGTGCCGCGCGCGCGCGCATGCCGTTCGCTGTCATGCGCGCTTCCGCCGCGATCAGGTCAGGGCGGCGCGCGAGAATATCGCCTGGCGCGCCGGCGCCGGCGAGCGCCGGAAGCTCCGGAAGCGCGGCCGCTGCCGCGAGCTCCGCCGCAGGATAGCGACCGAGCAGCACCTCAAGGCGCCGCGCCGCTTCTTTCTCGAGGCGCTGGCGCAGGGCAAGGTTCGCCTGGCTGGAGCCGAGCGCCGACCGCGACAGCCGTACGTCGAGGCTGGACGCAACGCCGCGTTCATAGCGTCGGTCAGTCACCGCAAGATTGCGTTCGCGGGCCGTCACGTCGCGCTCGGCTAGTTCGCGCTGTTGCCGCGCTTCAATGAGGCCGAACCAAGTCTGCGTGACCGCGCCCGCGATCGACAGTTGCGCGGCGTGAAAATCGGCAAAGCTCGCCGCGGCGTCCTTGTAGGCGGCGCGCGTTTCGTCGGAGAGCCTGCCCCACAGGTCGATCTCCCACTGGATCTGCGCGCCGATCGAATAGTTGTTGATATAAACGCGGCGATTCGGCAGCGGGCTTTCCGCGATGCCATCCTGACCGGGTGTGCCGCCGACGGGGCCGATGAAGAGATCAAGTCCGTCGAGATTGCCGTCATTATCGGCGTCGACGCCAAATTGGCGCTCCAGATCTTTTGCGCTGGTCCCGCCGGTGATCGACGCGCCGCCCGCCTGAGCGGCAAGCGAGGGGTCCGATACGATGGCGTTGCGGCTCGAATTGCCGGATGCGTTCAAGGTCGGCAGCAAATCGGCGCGCTCGATTTTCGCGAGCTGGCGTGCGGCGTCGAGATTGGCGGCAGCGGCTCGCAAATCATTGTTGTGCGCCATCGCCTCATTCACGAGCCCGTAAAGCGACTGATCCTGAAATGGCGCAAGCCAGTCGCCGACGGGAGGATCAGCGACGTCGTCTGCTGCAGCCCATTGGGCAGGCGGGTCAGGAAGCTGCGTATCGAGCAGCTCCTTATCGACGCTCGCGCATCCGGCGGCGAGAAGCGCAATCAGGGAAACGCCAGTTCTCAACATCAATCTTCTCCGGGACTGTCCCGATTTGCATTCATTCACGGCGCTTGGACCGCGTTCCGTCGCCAGTCTCAATGGACAAGCGATGGAGCGGCGCGCGCTTGCGACGAGCCGGGAAATCTTCGCTCCGGGCTTCTGGAACCTACTATAACGGGGCCGTTAACGATTTCCGGCGGGTTTACGCCAAAAAAGTGAAATTGGCTGCGGCCTGACGCCGCCGAGGCACATTTCGGCGCAAATCGGCTGAAAAGGGATTGGAGGCCACGCCCGGAATTGAACCGGGGTACGAGGTTTTGCAGACCTCTGCGTCACCACTCCGCCACGTGGCCTCTTCGACGCCCCCGGCGGGTCGCCGGGGATCGCCCCTGTAGCGCGCGGCCTCCGGGGCGTCAAAAGTCTTCTTTCGCGGTTGCCCGGCCGGTCGGCTGGGGCTAAGCCCCGGGCGCATTTTCCGCCGGTCGCTTTATGGATTTTGAACTCGCGCGAAAGCACATGGTCGATAGCCAGGTGCGCCCTAACGACGTTACCGACCCGCGTATTCAGCGCGCATTTGAACTCATCCCGCGCGAGCGGTTCGTTCCTGCGGAAAAGCGCGCGCAGGCTTATATCGATCGCGAAGTCACCTATGCGCCAAACCGCGCGATGCCGACGGCGCGCGATTTGTCGAAACTTCTCGATGCGCTGGACATTCTGCCGTCCGATCTCATTCTCGATGTCGCCTGCGGCTCCGGCTATTCGACGGCGATTCTTTCGATGCTGGGCGAGATGGTCGTCGCGGTTGAGAACGACGAGGTCTTGGCGGGACAGGCGCAAGAAAATTGGGGCGCGCTCGGCGCCGTCAACGCTGCGGTCGTTATCGGCGATCCGCGGGAGGGCGCGCCGAAACAAGGGCCATTCGATGTCATCGTCATCGGCCATGTTATTGAAACCGACCCGACAGCGCTCCTCAAGCAATTGAAAGAAGGCGGCCGGCTCGGCGCGTTTCTGCGGCGGGAAGGAATTACAAGAGGCTGCGTCTGGCGGCGATCGGGCGCTGCCGCCGGCATGGCCGAAATTTTTGACGCTTCCGCCCGAACGGCGCTCGAAGGTTTTACCAAGCGGAGAACTTTCGTATTTTAGTAAGCGGTCAGGCGCACGCTGGACGGTTCTGACCGACGGGAATGACCGGCGGCCGCGAGGAGTTTGTGATGAAGCGTTTTCTGTTGTCAGCCGCGGCGAGTCTTGCCGGTCTGAACGCCTCTTCAGCGGCAGCGCAGACGCTCGAAGAAGCCTTGAGCGCCGCTTATAATTCCAATCCCACGATCGCCGCCGAACGCGCGCGACAGCGCGCGACACGGGAACTGACGCCGCAAGCGGTGGCCGGCGCGCTGCCGCAGGTCACCGGAGGCGTAAGCTATACAAAGACAGACGGCTCGCAGACCTTGAACGCCGCGATTTTTGATCCGACGGCGACCGGTACGACCGAACAGGAATTCGAACTTGCGACGACGACCTATCAGGTGTCAGGCGAGCAGGCGATCTTCACGGGGTTCAGAAATTTCAACGCGATCCGCGCTGCGCGTGCTCGCGTTAGGGCCGGCGCCGCCGAACTTGCGCTCGTCGAGCAAGATGTGTTGACGCGCGCGGCCGGCGCCTATTTTGATGTGGTCCGCGACATGAAAGTCTTTGCGGCGAACACCAACAATGTTGAAGTTCTGATACGCCAGAAACGCGAGGCCGACCTTCGTTTCGAAGTCGGCGAGGTGACAAGAACCGACGTCGCGCAGGCCGATGCGCGCCTGGCGCAGGCGCGCGCCAACCTCACAACCGCGCAGGCCCGTCTTGCCGTGAGCCGCGCAAGCTTTGCTGAAATCATCGGAGCCGCCCCAGCGACGCTTGAAGACGATCCCGTGTTGCCGAGCGCGCCGGCGAGTCTCGATGAGTCGCTTTCGATCTCGCGCGAAGGCGCGCCCTCAATCGTCAGAGCGCGCATGGCGGAGCGCGCGCAAAAGAGAAACCTGCAAGTCGCTAAAGGTCAGTTTTCGCCGACCGTCTCCTTGACGGCGAGCTATCAGTTTTCTGACGAGCCTTCGCTGTTCGCGCTTCAGGACGAGCAGTTCGCCTACGGCGCGCGCGCGTCGGTGCCGATTTTTCTCGGCGGCCTCAATATTTCGCGCGTACGCGAGGCGAAGGCGCTGCACGACCAAAGCCGGCGGCAGGTCGAGGAGGCTGAGCGCCGCGCCGATGCCGCCGTCACCGGCTCATGGGAACAGCTTCAAGCCGCAAAGGCCAACATTCAGTCTGCGACCTCGCAGGTCGCAGCGAGCGAGCTTGCGCTAAACGGGGTCCGCCGGGAGGCGCAGTTGGGCGTCCGGACGACCCTTGACGTTCTCGACGCGGAACAGGAATTTCTCAATGCGCAGGTCTCGCTCGCGAACGCCGAGCGCGACGCACGCTTGGCGACCTTTCAGCTTCTTGCGGCCATGGGGGCCCTTGGGCCGGACGTCGAGGAGGGGGCCGCGCCCGCGAATTAACCACCGGTCAATTCGGCGGCGCGAAACATAGGGTTGCGCCCGGCCGCGAAGCGGCCGAAACAAAGGCAAATCGCGCCCTCGGGCGACCGCTGGAATTGGACAGGACCGCCGTTCCCATGAGCAACGCCCAACCTGAACCGAGCATGGAAGAAATTCTCGCCTCGATCCGCCGGATCATTTCCGAAGACGAGGAAGAGCCCGCCGCCAAGCCGACGCCGCGTATGGATCCCGTACGCGCAGCCGCGCCGGAGCCTGTGCGCCCGGCTCCCCTTTCGCCGCGGCCTGCGCCCCAGCCGGCGCCTGAACCCACCTTCGCAACGGAAGATGTTGAAATGATTAGAAAAAATGTCGCCGAATCGATGGAAGATGACGACGGAATCGTTGGGAGCGAAACCGCCACCGCAGCCTCCAAGGCGTTTATGAGCCTCTCGCAGACCGTACAGGTGTCCGACGGGCGTGGGCGCACAATGGAAGACATCGTCATCGAAATGCTCCGGCCTATGATCAAGGACTGGCTAGACCAGAACCTCGCGACGATTGTCGAGGAAAAGGTCGAAGAAGAGGTCCAGCGCGTCGCGCGCCGCCGCCGGTAAGCAGATTGCCTTTCAGGTGTTACGGGACCGGCGGGCGACCGCCGGTTTTTCTCGTTTGGCCCGGGCCCGCGCGCTCGGGTAATTGACCCTTCGAGCCGGAGGAGGGGAACCCATGCAAAACGCTCGCCAGAGTGTTAATCGCAGCAGCAACCGTTGCCGCGGCGGCGTCTTGCGCGAAGAAGGACGAAATGCCGAAACAGCCCGAACCCGCGCCCGCCGCCGCAATGCTCGTTTATCCGCGAACGGCGACTGTCGATCAGGCGGACGCCTATCAGTCGGCCGCGAACGGAGCGGTGACCGTCGCGGATCCTTATCGCTGGCTCGAAGACGACGTGCGCGTCAACGCTGATGTCGCCAAATGGGTCGATGATCAAAACAAGATTTCTGCCGGCTACCTCGCCTCGCTTCCCGGGCGCGCCGGCATCGAGCGACGGCTGACGGATTTGTTCGACTATGCGCGTTACTCGCTGCCCGAAAAGGAAGGCGCCAAATATTTCTATTCGAAGAATGACGGCCTTCAGAACCAATCCGTTTTCTATGTGACCGATGAACCGGGCGCCGACGGCGGCGTGCTGCTGGACCCGAATACCTGGTCCGCCGACGGAACAATCGCGCTCGCCGGAACGGCGCCGTCGCCCGACGGCTCAAAGGTCGCTTATCTTGTTCAGGACGGCGGGTCCGACTGGCGCACGGTCGAAGTCATTGATGTCGGCAGCGGCGATAAACTCGCCGACAAGATCGAGTGGGTGAAATTTTCGGGACTGTCCTGGGCGAAAGACGGGTCCGGTTTTTATTATTCGCGTTATCCGGAAACGGGCGCTGAGGAGAAATTCACCGCGCTCAACAAGAACCAGCGCGTCTATTTCCATCGCCTCGGAACGCCTCAATCGGAAGACCGCGTCATCGTCGAAGACGCAGCGCGGCCCGATGTCGGCTGGGGCGCCGACGTGACCGATGACGGGCGATATCTCGTCGTTTCTTCTTGGCAGGGAACGGACGGCAACGGCCTGCGCTTCGTCGATCTTGCCGCGAACGGCAAGACCACTGTCGCCATCGACAATTTCGCCAACAATCACATCGTCATTGGCAATATCGGATCGACGTTTTTTGTGCAGACCGATTTCGGCGCGCCTAATTTTCGCATTGTCGCGGTAGATGCCGCCGCTCCTGCGCCTGACAATTGGCGCACGCTGATCGCCGAAGGCGAATTTCCCATCGACGGCGCGACCCATGTCGGCGGCAAGCTGATTGTGCAATATCTCGAAGACGCCAAATCCGTCGTGCGCGTCCATGAAACGGATGGTGCTCTGACGCGCACCGTCGCGTTGCCGGGCATCGGCACTGTCGCGGGCTTCGACGGCAAGGCGGACGATCCGGAAACTTTCTACCTGTTCACCTCGTTCAATCGCCCGTCAACGATCTATCGCTACGACGTCGCCGGCGGTGAAAGCACGCTCATCAAGGCCCCGGAGCTGAAGTTCAATCCGGACGATTACCTCGTTGAACAGACATTCTTCGATTCGACTGGCGGCGTGCGCGTGCCGATGTTCGTCGTGCGCCGGAAGGACGTAACAGCGAACGGGTCGCGGCCGGTGCTTCTCTACGGCTATGGCGGCTTTAATGTGTCGCTACCGCCCTCGTTTTCGGCCGCGCGACTGCAATGGATGGAGATGGGCGGCGTTTTCGCGCTCGCCAATATCCGCGGCGGCGGGGAATACGGCCGCGACTGGCACGACGGCGGGCGCCTAAAGAACAAGCAGAACGTATTCGACGACTTCATCAACGCCGCCGAAGCGCTCGTTGACGCCGGCTGGACGAAGCCGCAGCACATTGCGATCCAGGGCGGCTCGAACGGCGGTCTTCTTGTTGGCGCCGTTGTCAATCAGCGCCCGGACTTGTTCGGCGCTGCGCTCCCCTCGGTCGGCGTCATGGACATGCTGCGATTCAATCAGTTCACAGCGGGTCGTTTCTGGGTCGACGATTATGGCGATCCGGCGGACCCTGAAATGTTTGACGGGCTCCGCGCGTACTCGCCCTATCACAACTTCAGGAACGGCGCGGCCTATCCGGCGATTCTCGTGACCACGGCCGATACCGACGACCGTGTGGTGCCGGGGCATTCGTTCAAATACACGGCGGCGCTGCAGGCCGCGGATACAGGACCCCAGCCCAAATTGATCCGTATCGAAACGCGGGCCGGTCACGGCGCCGGCACGCCGATCACCAAGATCATCGAGGAGACGGCCGACGAGTGGGCCTTCATCGCCAAACATACGGGTCTTGAGACGGTCCCAGCGGCGGAGCAGTAGACAATTCCTATCCGGCGGCGCGGCCGGCGCTTCGTCCGCGCCGTTGTCATCGCTGAAACGTCGCCTATAACGCCCTGAAATCAATTGGTTCAGGGCCCAGCGACCCCATGCTCGAAAAATCCTTCGACCCCGCCAGCGCCGAGCCGCGCCTTTATGAGGCGTGGGAAAAATCGGGCGCGTTTCGTCCTAACGGAACCGGCGAACCCTTTACGATCGTCATCCCGCCGCCGAACGTGACGGGCTCGCTGCACATGGGGCACGCGCTCAACAACACGC
>CAZHUI010000022.1:0-38185 GCA_964535605.1 uncultured Caulobacterales bacterium | reverse complement strand
GGGTCTTGCCGCGGTCATGGTCGAAGAAGACGCCCGGCGAGCGGTGCATCTGCGAGACGATAACGCGCTCGGTGCCGTTGATGACGAAGGTGCCGTTGTCCGTCATGAGCGGGATGTCGCCCATGTAGACTTCCTGCTCCTTCACGTCGCGGATCGATTTCGCGCCGGTGTCCTGGTCGACCTCGAAAACGGCGAGGCGCAGCGTCACCTTCAAGGGCGCGGCATAGGTCATGTCGCGCTGCTGGCATTCCTCGACGTCGAATTTCGGCTCTTCGAATTCGTAGGACACGAATTCGAGGACCGCGGTCTCGGTGAAATCGGTGATCGGGAAGACCGAGCGGAAGACCGCTTCAATGCCCTCGTTCAGGCGATCGGCCGGCTTGATGCGCCGCTGCAGGAACTGTTCGTAGCTATCCTTCTGGACCTGGATGAGGTTCGGCATCGGCGCCGCGTCGCCGATGCGGCCGAAGCTTTTGCGAATGCGTTTTTTCTCAACGAAGGATTGCGCCATTATATCTTCCCTATGCGGGGCTCGCCCGCTCTGCGCCGAATTAGGCAACGCGCAGCCCGTTCGGTCCGGAGGGCCCGAACGAATACGCAAGTGCACCCCTGACGGCCGCCGCTAGGCGCCGGGGGCGTCACCCAACCAGATTTTCAGCTCTCGATTTTCCGAAGCACGTCGCCGCTTTGCCTGGCCACGCCGGGCGCCCCCGAACGCAGCGAACGCGGTAAATAGAGTCCTCCACCGGAAAGCGCAACCCCGGATTTAAATAAATATCACGACCGGGCTTCGCCCCGAAGGGAAGCCAGTCACCGGTATCTGGGGCCGTTAATCCAAGCGACGAGACTATATCGCGCGCCTGCCACGACCGGTGCGACTCTATGCCTTACAAAGCTAGGAAAAGCAATGGCGAGGCCCTTTTCACGCCCAGCCTTGGTCGGCTCGCTGCTGAGATCGAATTCAAGGTCACCGCCGCTATAATCGGCGGAGTGGCTCAGCTGAACGGAAATGCTCACCTTCCGGGTCTGCTCCATGACGCCAAAATCGATGTGCCAGTCATAGCCGCCCTGCACGTCCCCGTCGTATCGGGCGATCTGAATCGCTTTTTCGATCCCCGCGATCTCGAAGCCGAGGAACCGGTCGTTAAAGCCGCGCGCCAGATCCCAGACGCGCCCATAGAGCCAGTCGAACCCTTCGTCGCGCCGCGCCCAGGCGACGCGGGATCGCCGATAGCCCTGTTGCTCAAGGCCGCCGGACAACAGGCCCGCCGCGGCCTGCCGGTCGCAATAGGCGATGAGGCCGTCAATCTCCTCAGCGCTTAGCAATCCGGTCGCCGCGACCATCAATTCAAACTGGATGGCCTGCCCCGACACCGCCCCGCCCTCATGAAAGAAAAACGCCGGACGACTGTGCCGTCCGGCGTCTTTTAGGTTCAAGCCCGCAATTCGGAAAGGCGAGGCTTACTTGAGTTCGACCTTGGCGCCGACCGCCTCGAGCTTCTTCTTGAGCTCTTCGGCTTCGGCTTTGCCGACGGCTTCCTTGACCGTCTTGCCGCCGGCCTCGACGAGGTCCTTGGCTTCCTTGAGGCCGAGACCGGTGATCGCGCGGACTTCCTTGATCACTTCGATCTTTTTCGCGCCGGCTTCGACGAGAACGACGTTGAATTCCGTCTTCTCTTCAACCGCGGCGGCAGCGCCGCCCGCGCCCGGCATGGCGACCGCGACTGCGCCCGCCGCCGGTTCGATGCCGTATTTGTCCTTGAGGATCGTCTTCAGCTCAGCCGCCTGGAGGAGCGTGAGGCCGACGAGGTCTTCAGCAAGTTTGTTAAGGTCAGTCATTTTCGGTTCCTTGGTTCAATTGGTTCGGGTCGGATGTTGACGAGGCCGGTCAGGCCGCTTCTCTCTTTTCAAGGGTCTCAAGGATGCCGGCGATCTGGGCGCCCGGCGCCGTGATCGCGCCGATGAGGTTCGCGCCCGGCGACATGATCGTCGTGACGATCTGGCCGAGGAGTTCCTCGCGCGAGGGCATGGAGGCGAGCGCCTTGACGGCGGCCGCGTTCATGACTTCCGCGCCCATCGCCCCGCCGAGAACGACGAGCTTGTCGTTTTTCTTGGCGTAGGCGTCGACGACTTTCGCCGCCGCGACCGGATCTTCTGAATAGGCGATCGCGGTCGGTCCCTTGAAGAGGTCTGCGACCTTCTTGGCCGGCGTCTTGGAAATGGCGATCTTGGCGAGCGTGTTCTTGATGACTTTCATGCTCGCGCCCGCCTTGCGAAGTTCGCCGCGCAGCTCGGTCATCTGGGCGACCGTCAGGCCCCCATTCGCCACCACGACAACGGCGTTCTTGTCGAACACCTTGCCGATCCACTCGATCTGATCCGCCTTCTGGGTTCTTTCCATCGTATGATGGTCCCTATCTTGGCCGGTTCGCACGCAGACACCGCGTCCGCGCACGTCTTGTCTGGCGAATGAGGAGGAACCGCGAACGGCCCCGCGCTCATGGCGCCGGAGCCTGCCCCAGAAGGTCAAAAGGTCCGCCCGGAAGAACCGGAGGTCCGAATGCTTTCCGTCTATGCGGGACGATTAAGCCTCATAGAGGCGCCCGCAGTCTTGGACAGGTTGCCGACCGGCGAGCCGGGCAGCGGGCGGGTGGATAGAGGAAGGCGCGGGGATGTCAAGCGGGTGAATTGACTCAAAACCAATCCTACCAAAGATTGAAGTACCAAAGAGGGGGTTCGTCGATGACAACCAAGAAAAGCACGAAAACTTTTGATCTCTATCGTTGGATGACGATTTTTATTTTCGTGTTAGCATTGTTCGGCGGGTATGTATTGTTGATCGGATACGGAGTTCCACTACCTAACATTACAGCGCAAGTACCAGGAGCAGCGGTTTCAGCAGAAAACCTTCCTCCTGGAGCTCTATTACTAATCATCGGTAGTGCTTTAAGTTTTTCTTTTGGGTGGCTCAGCAACCAAAGGGTAAAAAATTACAACGGAAGTCGTCGATGAGTTTGACAGAGACCTACTCACAAAAGCTAGCCTTCAACGAAAAAAGGCGGCGCTCATCGCGCCGCCATTCGCATTCGGTTGTGGAAGCGGCTTTACGCCCCCGCCGCCATATCAATCTTCACGCCCGGGCCCATGGTCGAGGAGACCGCGACCTTCTGGATGTAGGTGCCTTTGGCGCCCGCGGGCCGCGCTTTTTGCACGGCGTCGATGAAGGCCTTGATGTTCTCGGCGATCTGCGCGTCTGAGAAGCTCGCCTTGCCGACGCCGGCGTGGATGAGGTTGCCGACTTTTGAGATGCGGAACTCGACCGCCCCGCCCTTGGCGTCCTTGACCGCCTGCGCGACGTTCGGCGTCACGGTGCCGACCTTGGGGTTCGGCATCAGGTTGCGGGGCCCCAGAACCTTACCGAGGCGCCCGACGAGGCCCATCATGTCCGGCGTCGCGATGACGCGGTCGAACTCCATGAAGCCGCCCTGGATCTTTTCCATGAGATCAGTGTCGCCGACGATATCAGCGCCGGCTTCGCGGGCTTCGTCCGCCTTCTTGTCCTTAGCGAAGACGGCGACGCGCACTGTCTTGCCAGTGCCATGCGGCAGCGAGACGACGCCGCGGACCATTTGATCCGCATGGCGCGCATCGACGCCGAGATTCATCGCGATCTCGATCGTCTCGTCGAATTTCGCGGTCGCGCTTTTCTTGATGATCTTCGCCGCATCGATCACCGAGTACGACTTGTTGCGATCGACATTGCCGAGCGCGGCTTTAATTCTTTTTCCCATTTTCGCCATCGCTTAGCTCCTCACCTCAAGACCCATTGCGCGCGCCGAGCCCATGATGATCCGGGTCGCGGCGTCGAGGTCGTTGGTGTTGAGGTCCTTGAGCTTTACCTGCGCGATTTCGCGGCACTGGGCCTCGCTCACCGAACCGGCGATCGTGCGGCCGGCGGTCGCGCCGCCCTTTTCGATTTTCGCCGCCTTCTTGAGGAAGTAGGCCGCGGGCGGCGTCTTCATCGCAAAGGTGAACGACTTGTCGGAGTAGATGGTGATGACAACGGGGATGGGCATCCCCTTTTCCATCTGTTGGGTCTGCGCGTTGAACGACTTGCAGAATTCCATGATGTTGAGACCGCGCTGGCCAAGCGCGGGACCGATCGGCGGCGAGGGATTCGCTGCGCCGGCCGGCACCTGAAGTTTCAGGGAGCCAGTTACTTTTTTCGCCATGGGGTCCTTCCAAAGTTAGCGAAGGCCTTGCGGTGCGGAGAGGGCTGGACTTTGCCCCCGCCTCCCGAAAGGAGCGCGGGGCCTAGCAGAGCGTCATCGGGGAAGCAATGACGCGCGGGGAAGTCCGGGCACAAAAAAACGGACGGCGGCTATGGGGGACTTGCCGCCGTCCGTCATTGATAAGCAACCAGGACTCTACGCAACGTAACCAGGAACATCGGGGGGAGACCCCGGCAGCGAGGAGAGATCGCTGCAAACTCGTTATGTTATAAGGTTACGTCGAAATTAAGGCGCCGTCAATAGATTTAACCAAAAAGTTGTGCGCCGGAGGCCGGCCGGCAAAGCCCTTGTCGGAAACGAAAATCAGTGGGCAAGCCGCCGTTCGCCCGATCAACCAACAAAAAATGAACACCCGCCGCGAAAGCTAAGCCCTCGCGCGCCATAATCCCTGAAACGAGCGGCTGCTAGCGGGTTTCGCTGGCCGGCTCTTCCTTGGGCTTTCGCTTCAGCGTGCGAAACTCGCCGAGGCTGCAGGAGCCTTCGAACGCGCCGCTATTGTTATCGACGACCCGCAAGAGTTCCCCGCGACAGGCGCGCGGGCCGAACAGCGTCACTTCGATGCGGCTGAAGGGCGAATCGGCGCCGTTGCAGCTGCCGCTGGTCTCATTGAGATAATAGCGCGTCCCGACCCTGAAGAGCAGGCGGTTTTCGTCAATCGGATCGATACGTGCCGATCGCATCGACACGCAGTTGACGGTCTCGCCCGTCTCCACAAATCCATCGACGCCAGAGACGTCCTCAGCGGCCTTGTCTCCGGCCAACGCCGAACCCGCCGCCAAAAAGGCCGCGCCGAATATCCAAAGTTTACCGATCATCGCCGGTTCCTTTCGTCAAACGCCCTGCCCGGCGCGAGTTTAGGCCTGTGACGGGGCCTGCGCCAAGGCCTGATTTCACCATCTCAGCGACATGCAGGAGAGCCCGGCGTCAATCCTGGCAATCTGATCGGCGGCCAAGGGAACCACCCTCATCTTCAAGCTGCCCAGCATTTCCGCGGTGCGCGGATACCCGTCCGCCAAAAGGAGGTCGTTGTTGATCCGGAGCGCGTTTGCGGCGCGCTCTTCGCCGGGCGCGGTTTCAAGGACCCTAAATCCCCTGAAAACGCCCGATGACGCCAGACGCGGCGTCGCCAGAACGGTCTCATCGTCAACGAGCGCGCAGTCGCTTTTGAAATGAAGGACGCCGGGGGGCGTTACGACGACCTGCGCATGCCGGCCGAATTTCTCGAGCAGGCGAACAAGGCGATCGGCGCCGGCTTCGTTTGTTCTCGACGAAACGCCGATCAGGATCCGGTCGCCAAGATTGAGGACATCGCCGCCATCGGCAAACCCGATATCGAGCGCCTGCGTCTCGTCAAAACGCGCGGTCAACTCCGACGCCAGCGCCGCCGCCTCCCCCAGCCGCTCCGCGGCGCCGGGCCGCAAGAGGATTGCGCCTTCGGGAAAGACGAGCGCCGGGTCTTCAATGAAAACGGAGTCTGGAAACTCTTCGAGGGGCGCCAAGATATCGACCGTGACGCCCGCCTCTGTCAGCGCCGCTACATAGGCGCGATGCTCGCGCGCAACGCCCGCATAGGAAGGGCCTTCGCCGCCATGCGCGCGCAATCCCCGGGTGACCGATTTCGACGGCGCGCGCACGAGCGCGCGGGTGAAGGCGAAAGGCTGACGCATCGTCAGTCTTCCGGATTGGCGATCGGCGCCGGCGCGCCGTGATCCGCCGGCGCGGTGCCGGAGCGTTCCGAATTGTCCGTGATGGTCACCGCGACCTCGACATTGCGCGGCAGGAAAGCAAGACCCACCAACGCCAGGAAACCGGCGATGATCAGAAATGACGACAACCATTTGGGCACGGCGGCCTCCTCGGGAGAGCGCTAAAAATCGGGAGAGTGACTTCACCGCCCGGATTGTCGATCGCCGCGCTCTAGCGATCGGTCGCCTTCTTGCTTCCTTGAATGCTAATGCGCCGAGTGCTCCGATACTTCCACCTTGTAAGTCGCGTTTTTCGAAAGGGCCCGGAGGCCGACCATATAGTCGAACAACTGGCCGTTATGTTCCTTCATGTATTTTGCCGACAGCAGCGCCTGTCCGCGACCGCATTGGATCACGCCAGCTTTAATCGCAGCAATCGACCCTATCGTGAAGCGTTCGTCAGTTTTCGAGTCGGATGTCGCAGGCATCGGGCAAAGCGTTTCATAGCGCGCGGCGGCGTCTTCGAAGAACCGCTGCGCGCTTGCGCTCGGGACGGGGTCGCTCTCTTTCCAGTAGGCAGCTGCATCGCGGCTGATGCGGATCACTTTCTGGTCTGCGCAATTGAACGTGACTTCGACGGCCGACACATACGGGTTGATGACATCGCCGGCGGAAGAGGTCCGCAAGCCAGTTGGCGACTTCGGTTTGCTGGTCACCGGCGTCGAGTACTTGTCAGTATCCTGGTTGCCAGGAAGCGAGCAGGGGTCGCGCGCATTACCCCGGCCGGCGCCAGCCGAACGGTCCGGTTTCGGCTTGGCTTCGTAGCCGCCGCCCAACAGAGCTGTCGCGGCGTCATCGCGCGACATCCCAATTTGCACGCCTTCAATCGTCGCGCTGCGAACAAGGTCGGGAATGATCGCCGGGTCGCCTTGCGCAAGAGCGCTTGTGGCGGCGCATATTGAAGGTAGCGCAGCGCACAGTTTTTTCATGAGCACTCCCCCGTACAAACATTGGCGGCGCGCTACCGGTAAAAGCGCACAGGCTGTCCGCTGAACAGTCGCCGCACGGCAAAACTATCCCCTACCCTCGTTCGGATGCAAGCGCGCGCATCCAAAGCTAAGCGCCTAGCGTAGAAGTCGTCATGAGCGCGAAAGAAACCGCCCGCGGCGCCGGCCAGATCCTTCTCGATCTCGGGCCCATCATTGCATTCGTCGGCGCCTTCAATATCGTCAATCGAACCGACCCCGACAATGCAATCTACGTCGCCACCGCGATTTTTATGGCGGCGACGGCGCTGGCGGTGTTTGTCGCGTGGTTTCGCACCCGGAAAGTGCCGCCGGTCTTGATTGTAACGCTGGTGCTGGTGCTCGCCTTCGGCGGGCTGACGCTCGCGCTGCACGATGAATCGCTCATCAAGATGAAGCCGACCTTCGTCTACCTATTCTATTCGGCGGCGATCTTTGGGGCGATGGCTTTCGGCCACAATGTCTGGAAGCTGCTGTTCAGCCACGCATTCACCTTGCCGGACCGGGTGTGGAAAACGCTGGCGATCCGCTGGGGTCTTTTCTTCATCCTGATGGCGGGCCTCAATGAAGCGATCCGTCTGACGCAGACAACGGAGTTCTGGGTCAATTCGCGGCTTTTCATCGGCTTCCCGCTGGTTGGTCTGTTCATGCTGATCAATTTGCCGATCACGCTGAAAAATGTCGGGAAGTCTGATGCGCCGGTCGCTTCGGCCGGAGCCTGACTTGGGCTAGCTTCGCCGCCGCAATCGAGGGCGGCGGGCATGAAATCCATTCTCAAATTTGGCGCCTGGGCGCTCGGGGGCATCGCCGCGCTGGCGCTGCTGTCGGTGCTCGGCGGCTCGATGATCTGGGTCGCCGGCGGCGCCAAGCGCCTCGACATCGCCGGCGAGGCCAAGCCCGTTCGCGAAGCCCCGCCGTCTGGCGCTTGGGAGCACTACGGCGGCGACGCGGGCGGCGCCCGCTATTCCTCGGCGAACGAAATCACTCGCGAGAATGTCAGCAAGCTGACGGTCGCATGGCGCTATTCGACCGGCGACATGGCCTCGAAGCCGGAGGCGATCAAACGCAGCGCTGGCGAGACGACGCCGATCCTCGTCGAGGACAGCCTTGTCTTCTGCACGCCGTTCAACAAGATCATCGCCGTCGATCCCGGCACGGGCGCGGAGAAATGGCGCCACGACCCGAAGATCAATCTCGACCAGCGCCCCGCGAACCAGTTTGTGTGCCGCGGCGTCGCTTACTGGAAGGGCGGGGAAAGCGGCGCTTGCGCCTCGCGCATTTTTTCCGGAACGAATGACGGGCGCCTCCTCGCGGTCGACGCCAGGACCGGCGCGCGTTGCGACGGATTCGGCACAAGCAGCGAAGTGGTCATCGATCCCGGCATGGAACTCGTCTGGCCCGGCGAGTTTCAGATCACCTCGCCGCCGGTGGTTTTCGGCGACGTCGTCGTCATCGGTTCGTCGATCGGCGACAATGCGCGCCTTGAAGCGCCGCGCGGCGCGGTGCGCGCCTTCAATGCGGTCACGGGCGAACCGCTCTGGGCCTTCGATCCCGTGCCGCGCAGCGCCGATGCGCCGAACGCCAAGGACTGGCCCGGCGAATTTCCGCGCAAGGAAGGTCACGCCAACGCCTGGGCGCCGATGTCGGTCGACGCGGCGCGCGGCCTCATCTTCGTGCCGACGAGCAGTCCGTCCCCGGATTTTTTCGGCGGCCTCCGGCCCGGCGACAACCGGTACGCCAATTCTGTCGTCGCGCTGCGCGCCGCAACCGGCGAGGTCGCGTGGAGTTTTCAGACCGTTCATCATGACATCTGGGATTATGACGTCCCTTCGCAGCCCGGTCTTTATTCAATTCTGAAGGACGGGAAGGTCATCGACGTCGTCGCGCAAACGACGAAGACGGGCCTCGTCTTCGTGCTCGACCGCGACACCGGCGCGCCGGTCATTCCCGTTGAGGAGCGCCCCGTGCCGCAGGACGGCGCACCGGGGGAAGTCTTGTCGCCGACGCAGCCTTTTCCTGTGGCGCCGGATCCGCTGGTGCCGAACCGGGTCGATCCGAAAGACGCCTTCGGGGTGACCTGGTTCGACAAGCAGGCCTGCAGGAAAGCGATCGGCGCGCTGCGCGGCGAGGGATTGTTTACGCCGCCCACGGAGCAGGGAACGCTGTTCCTGCCTTTCACCGGCGGGGGCGGCAATTGGGGCGGGCCCGCCTATGACCCGTCGCGCAATCTGCTCGTCGTCAACATGTCGAATTTCGCGCATCGCATTCAGCTGGTTCCCGAAGCCGAAGTGGAGCGTGTCGATGAGACATTCCACGACAGCGAGGTGAGCCCGCAAAAGGGCGCCCCCTTCGGCATGCGCCGCGACGTGCTGACCGGCCCGCTCGGCCTTCCCTGCAATCCCCCGCCCTGGGGCGTGCTCGCCGCCGTCGATCTGTCGGACGGACGCATTGTCTGGCGCCGGACGCTCGGCACGACGGAGGAACTTGCCGGCGGCATCGCGCTGCCGATCGGCACGCCGACGCTTGGGGGTCCGGCAATCACCGCGGGCGGCGTCGTCTTCATCGGCGCGACGCTCGATCATTATTTGCGCGCCTTCGACGTCGAAACAGGCAAGGAACTCTGGAAAGGGCGCCTGCCGACCACCGGCCTTGCAACACCGATGACCTATGTCTGGGAAGGCAAGCAATATGTCGCGATTTTTGCGGGCGGTTACGCCAATGTCGACACGAAGCCGGGCGATGAACTGGTTGCTTTCGCGCTCGGCGAGTGAAGGTTGCACGCCCCACCCGCCCCCGCTATAGACCCGCCCACTCCGAACGCCGGGGAGACCCGGCGAAGGGGCGAGAAAAACGCGCCCGCGTTTCGATCGCCAAGCCCCGTGGAGGGGTGGGAGAGTGGCTAATTCCAGCAGACTGTAAATCTGCCCGCTTCGGCGTACGGTGGTTCGAATCCACCCCCCTCCACCACGCTTCGGTTTCGCGACGCACGCCCGACCCGGTAAAGGAACGCCGATGCAGCCGCAGCGTAAAGCCGACCGTCATCGCAAACCCGAACGTCCAAGGCCCGAAGACGGGGCGCTTTGGCTCTATGGCCGCCACGCCGCCGCCGCCGCTCTCGCCAATCCCGCCCGCCGCATCAAGCGCGGCTTCGCCACTAAGAACGCGATGGACTGGCTGCTGACGCTCGGGTTGCCGAACGACCGGCTCGCGATGATCGAAGACACGCGTCCCGACGCGATTGATCGCCTGCTGCAGCCGGGGGCCGTGCATCAGGGCCTTGCCGTCGAGGCGTTCGATCTCGAGCGCGCACGCCTTAAAGATGTTTGCGAACCGGACGGCTCAAACAGGCCCGTCGTCGTCCTCGACCAGATCACTGATCCCCAGAATATCGGCGCCGTTTTTCGTTCGGCCGCCGCCTTTGGCGCGCGCGCATCGATCGTGCAGGAACGGCGAACGCCGCCTTTGTCCGGCGCGCTTGCAAAAGCTGCGGCCGGCGCCGTTGAAACGCTGCCTTGCGTCAAGGCGGTCAACATTTCCCGCGCGCTCGAAGCGCTGAAAGATCTCGGCTATCACTGCGCCGGGCTCGCTGGCGACGGCGCGCGATCCATCACCGAAATGCCGAAAGACCGGCCCATCGCCGTGGTGCTCGGCGCGGAAGGCGCTGGGCTTCGCCAGCTTGTCGGCGAGACCTGCGACGCGCTCTATCGCATTCCGATACAGCGTGAGATGGAAAGCCTTAACGTTTCAAACGCCGCCGCCATCGCGCTCTATGAAGCGACGCGCGGCAATCTTTAGGAGCGCGCCTCATGTCCGACCGTCCCCTGCTCTACCACATGCCGCAGACGCGCGGCGGCACGACGCTGTGGATGAGCGAAGAGCTTGGCGACGTTTGCACCGTCAAGCTCCTCAATCTGAAAAATGGCGAGGGGCGCACCAAGGAATACCTGAAGCTCAATCCGATGGGCAAAGTGCCGGCGCTAGTTCACAAGGGCGGCACCGTGACAGAGGCCGCGGCGATCTGCGCTTATCTCGCTGACGCTTTCCCGGCGAAGGGCCTTGCGCCAGCGGCCGGCGATCCGCAACGCGGCGCCTATTATCGCTGGATGTTCTTTGCGCCGTCCTGCATCGAACCGATGATGCTCGACAAGCTCGGCAAGGTGACGCGCGAAAACGCGACCGCCGCGGGTCATGGCGACTATGACCGCGTCATGGCTTCGATCGGACAGGCGCTGTCGGCCGGGCCCTATCTTCTCGGCGACAAATTCAGCGCCGCTGACGTCGTGATGGGCTCGACGCTCAACTATGCGACGCTGTTCGGCGCGATCCCGAACGAAGGCGCCGTCAAGGCCTATGTCGACCGCATCAAGGCGCGTCCGGCCTTCCAGTCGATGATGACGAAGAACGCCGAAATGGCGAAGGCGATGGGCCTGTGACCGCCGACCACGACGGCGCCTGCCATTGCGGGCGCGTGAAGTTTCGCGCGAGCGGCGCGCCAAAGTTCGTTTCCGCTTGTCACTGCGAGAGTTGCCGGCGCACGACCGGAGGCGCCTTTTCCACTTGGGTCGGCTTTCCGTCGACGCAAGTCGAATGGACCGGCGACAGCCCTTATTTTTACGCAAGCTCGATGGGCGTCAAACGCGGCTTCTGCAAATCCTGCGGAACGCCGCTGACGTATCAATCGGACAAATGGCCGGACGAGACGCATTTCCTGATCGGCGTCTTTAACGATCCGGCGCTTTTCGCGCCGAAGAGCGATTACATGGTTGAAGAACGGCTCACCTGGGTGAAGCCTGTCGCGGAGAAGCAATGAGCGTCCCAAACAAGTCCGCCGTCATCACCGGCGTATCCACCGGCATCGGCCGCGCCATCGCGAAGTCGCTCATTGACGCCGGCTGGCGCGTCTTCGGCAGCGTGCGGAAGGAAAAGGATGCGAGCGAAGCGTCATCTGCACTCGGCGCGAATTTCACCCCGCTCCTTTTCGACGTGACGGACGAAGCGGGGATCAACCGCGGCGCTCAGGAGGTGAGAGCGGCGCTGAAGGGCGAAACGCTCGGCGCGCTCATCAACAATGCGGGCGTCGCCGTCGGCGGGCCCGTCGCCTATCTCAATCTCGATGATCTGAAACGGCAGATCGACATCAATGTTTACGGCCCGATCCGCGCGGTGAAGGCCTTCGCGCCCTTGCTCGGCGCCGACCGGTCGATGAAAGGTCCGCCGGGACGCATCGTCAATATGAGTTCGGTCGCCGGAAAAATGGCCTCGCCGTTCATGTCGCCTTATGCAATGTCGAAGCACGCGCTCGAAGCGATGTCGGAGAGCCTGCGGCGCGAATTGACCGTGCACGGCATTGACGTCGTTATCGTCGGACCAGGCGCCATCAAGACGCCGATCTGGGCGAAAGCGGACGACATCGACTTCGAACAATACCGGCACACGGAATATTTCGCCGATCTCGACCGCATGAAGGGCATGATGCAGTCCTTTGGCGGCGAAGGTCTTGAGGCGGAAGACGTCGGCGCGCTGGTGCTCGGCATCCTCACCGCGCCGAAACCGAAGACGCGTTACGCGATCCTCAAGAACAAATTTGCGATGTGGACGCTGCCGAACCTTCTGCCGAAGCGGATGGTTGACGCCGCGCTGATCAAGCGCTTCGGCCTGAAGCCGCGCGCCGCATGACGGCGCGCGCTTTTGAAGCGGTCATTTTCGATTTCGGCGGCGTGTTCACGACCTCGCCGGTTGAAAACTTCGCGGTCTATGAGAAGCGGCACGGGCTTCCCGAACGGTTTATCGGCAGCGTCATCAAGTCGAACCTTCATCACGGCGCGTTCGCGCGGTTTGAGCGGGCGGAAATTTCGTTTGACGAGTTTGACGCGCTGTTTTCGGCCGAGACGCGCGCGGCCGGTCACGCAATCGGCGGCCGGGATTTCGTCGCGCTTCTTGATGTCGCGCTAAAGCCGGAAATGGTTGAGGCATTGCGGCGCGTTAAGGCGGCGGGCCTCAAGACCGGTTGCATCACCAATAATTTTGAAGGCCTGGACCCGGTCCGAAGCGAGCGCAAGGCGAAGGGCGAGGCGGCGATCGCCGAAGTCTTCGCCCTGTTCGACCACGTCATCGAGTCGTCAAAAGCCGGCGTCAGAAAGCCCGAACCGCGCATCTACGAGATGATGCTGGAGAAGCTCGCTTTGCCCGCAAGCGCCTGCGTTTTCCTCGACGATCTCGGCGTCAATCTGAAACCTGCGCTAGCGATGGGCATGCGGACGATCCGCGTCCCGTTCGGCGACGTGCGCCCGGCGATCGACGAGTTGTCGGCGGCGTTGTCGATAACGCTGAGTTGAGCTCGGCTCCCGTGACCATCCTTCGTGACGCCGCCTTTGGCGGCTCCTCAGGATGAGGCGGAATTTTATTGAAGCCTCATCCTGAGGAACGGCCCCCTATTGGGCCGCATCTCGAAGGATGGTCACAGGGGTCAAGGTCTATTCTTCAGGCGCCTCTTCCGGCGGGGGCGGCGGGTCTTCGGAAACAACCACGCCGACGCGCGGGCCGATTTCCGTTTCAAACTTCACGGCGTCGATCTCAAAGCACGTTTCGCCGGCTGTCTTCGGGAGTAGCAATGTCCTCGTTTCGTTGGCTGGCGAATAATAAGTGTTGATCGTCCGGCGCCCCGTCCCTTCCGCCTCATCGGCCTCAGGCCAGCCGCTCTCAAAGATCGCGCAAAGCTCATAGGTGTCGGCGTCAATGACGCGGTAGCGGTATTCCGCGCCGGTCGACGGGTCATAAGGATAGGGCTCCGCGCAGCCCGCCGCGACCGGCAATCGCCCGCCCCGATCCGCGAGCGCCGTCTGCATCGCCGAAAAGCTCGCGTCGAGCCGGTCATAATAGGTGTAATGACAATCGGCGAGGCGTGTCATGGCGATAAGATTTGTGACGCGCGTTTCATCGGCGATGCGATCGCGGGCCGCGGACGGGCTGCGAACGACCGAGAACGCCCAGGCGACGAGCGCGATCACAACAAGCGTCGAGAGAAGGGCGATCGCCTGCCCGGCGAGATCGACGCCGCCGGACGTGCGTTCAGCCTCGCGCGAGAAATTCCACAGGATCGCCGCCGAGATCACGCCGACAACGCCCGCCTTGGCGGCGAACCGCGTCGACAGGCCGCCATCGAGAAACTGGAATACGACGGCCACCAGATCGCCGATGAACGCGCCCGCCGCAAAGATCAGCGTCACATAGGTGAGCCATGCGCGCACGCGGCTACGCCTGCGGTCAGGGTCGCGACGCTTTTTCGCCGCGAGGCGCCAGCCGAGAAAGAGAAAAATCGGATAGCCGACGAGGAGTGAGGCGATCGACCAGCGCATCCCGGAATTCGCCCACTGCCAGGCGTAGTTATCGCGCGTCAGGTCATCGGCGAAATACCGGTCGATCCACGCGAAAGCGAGCCCGCCAACCTGCGTCGCCACCATGCCAAGGAGCGAGAAGTAGACGATGAGGAGGAATGCCTCCCGCGCGGAGCCATAGGCCTTCGGCTTCGGCACGGGCGCCGCGAAATCGACATCGGCGAATGCGCCGAGCGCGCCGTCGATCTGGTCCTGCGGCCAGCCGGCTTTCTTCAGGACTTCCGCGATGCGCGCGCGGCTTTCACCGAGCGCCAGCGCTGACTTCACGAATTCGACAAGCGTCGCCTCGGCCATAATCGGCTCCTCCCGCTGCGGGCCAGTCTACGCCGGCGCCCAAAAGCGCGATAGAAGTCCGACTCGCATCCGCGCCAACGCGCGCCCTGGAGGCCCCGATGCCCCATTTCCGCCCCCGGTCGGCTCTCGCGACCCATGATGTCGCCAACCAGCCGCCGCCGTTCGAGGATATCAACCTCTACGCCAATGACGCGGCGCTGATGGGCGCCGTCGAGGCGGGCGGCAGCGACATCTACGATGATCGGCTATCGGCGTTCGGCGCCCGTTGCGGTTCTGCGGAAGTCATCGAATGGGCGGCGCAAGCGAACCGGACGACGCCGGTCCTGAAAAGCTTCGACCGCTATGGCCACCGGCTCGACGAGGTTGAGTTCCATCCCGCCTATCACGCGCTGATGGATCTCGGCCTTTCCGCCGGCGTTTCGGCGGGCGCATGGACGGTCGACCGCGCCGGTCACGTTCTCCACTCCGCGCTTCTGTTCCTGATGGGTCAGGCCGAAGGCGGCGTCTGCTGTCCGATGTCGATGACCTACGCCGCCGTTCCAGCGCTCATTCATGAACCGCGCATCGCCGGGGACTGGATCCCGCGCGCAACCGCGCTCGGCTATGACCGCCGGTTCATCCCTGCGAGCGAAAAGTCGGCCGTCACCATCGGCATGGCGATGACGGAGAAACAGGGCGGCTCCGACGTGCGCGCGAACACGACGCGCGCGGAACGGTCCGGCGATCACTGGTCGCTGACGGGGCACAAATGGTTCTGTTCCGCGCCGATGTGCGACGCGTTCCTGACGCTCGCTTACGCCGAGGAAGGCTTGTCATGCTTCCTCGTGCCGCGCTGGAAGCTGTCAGGCGAACGCAACGCCATTCACATCATGCGCCTCAAGGACAAGCTCGGCGATCGCTCCAACGCCTCGTCGGAGATCGAGTATCACGGCGCCTATGCCGAACTCGTCGGCGAAGCGGGGCGCGGGGTCCGAACCATCATCGACATGGTGCAGCACACGCGGCTTGACTGCATTGTCGGTTCCGCAGGCGGCATGCGCGCAAGCCTTGCGCAGGCGCTGTGGCATACGGAGCATCGCAGCGCCTTTCAGAAGAAACTGATCGACCAGCCGGCGATGACGCGCGTGCTCGCAGACCTCGCGATCGACAGCGAAGCGGCGACAGCCCTCGCCTTTCGCGTCGCGCGCGGATTCGACAGCGCCCACGATGACGAGCGCGAGGCGGCTTTCGTGCGTCTCGCAACGCCCATCGCGAAGTACTGGACCTGCAAACGCCAGCCCGGCTTCGTCTATGAGGCGCTCGAATGCCATGGCGGCGCGGGGTTCATCGAGGACGGCGTGATGGCGCGCCATTTCCGCGTGTCGCCGCTCAACGCCATCTGGGAAGGCTCCGGCAATGTCATCGCGCTCGACATCCTGCGCGCGATCGGGCGCGAGCCTGACAGCCTTGAGGCCGTCGTCGGCGAAGTCGCCAAAGCGCAAGGAACGAACGGCCATTATGACCGCCACGCCAAGCGGCTCGCCGAATGGCTCGAACCCGGCGCGCTCAGCGAAGCCTCCGCCCGCGCCTTCGCGGAAGACATGGGGCTCGCCCTCCAGGGCGCGAGCCTCTACGGCGTCGCGCCCGACTACGTCTTTGACGCCTTCTGCAACGCGCGCCTCGACCCGGAGGCGCGCAGTTACGGGTACGGCGCGTCGGAAGCATTGATGGACGCCCCGGCGCTGATCGCCCGGGCGGCGCCGTTCTGATATTGCAAACCCGCACGCACCGCATCGCCGCCAACGGCCTTACGCATGTCGTCCGCGACAGCGGCGACGAGCATGCGCCGGCCGCAGTCTTGCTGCACGGTTTTCCGGATTCGTCCGCCGTCTGGGACCGGGTGACGCCCTTGCTCACCGCAGCTGGTTACCGTGTCATCGCGCCGGACATGCGCGGTTTCGGCGAGACGGAGATGGCGGCGCGGACCGTGGACTATGACATCGAGACGGGCGCCGCTGTCGATGTCATCGCGATCCTCGACGCGTTGCGGATCGACCGCGCGCATCTTGTCGGCCATGATTTCGGGGCGCCGGTCGCCTGGCTTCTCGCCGCGCAAAAGCCGGAGCGGTTCCATTCGCTCTCCGCACTGTCAGTCGGGCACATGCGCGCCTTCCTCACCGCCGGCGTCGAGCAGAAGCTCCGGAGTTTTTACATCCTCGTTCATCAACTGCGCGGCGTCTGCGAGTGGCTCTACAAGCGCAATGACTGGGCGCTACTGCGACGCCATTGGGACGGCGCGCGCGATCCCGAGGAAACGATCCGCCAGCTTTCCCGGCCCGGACGCCTGACGGCGGGCCTCAACTGGTATCGCGCGAATGCGAGCCTGAAGCGGATGCTCGCGCCGCCGAAGCCCGGCGCACTGGGCGAAGAGAGGGTCCGGATCCCGACGCTTGGCGTCTGGTCCACCGGGGAAAAATACCTGGTCGAGGCGCAGATGGTCCGGTCCGGCGACTATGTCGACAGCGTCTGGACCTATGCCCGACTTGAGAAGGCGAGCCACTGGCTGCAGGAGGACGCGCCCGACGCGCTGGCGAAGTTGCTGCTTGGCCACTGGCGTTCGGCGGAGGTTGGTTAACGCAACCGCCGGGACTCGCATGCAGCCCAAAGTTCGGACAAAGTAACAGGGTCCGGCCCGGGGGAAGGCTGTGGACGGGGTTGTGTTTTCCAGGGGCAGTTTCCTTGAAATTCCGGATTTCCTTTATCGCCGCCTGCTCAGCGGGACTGGCGGTATCCGCCTGCGAAACGCCGTCCTATGGCGCGGGCGGCGCAATCGGCGCCGTCGATCCTGCCGCGCATGGGTTCTTCGCCCGCGCTGTCGATCTTGACGCCATAGTCGCCGCCCCCGCGCCCGTTGAGAGATTGATGGCGGCCGCGGAAAGCGGCGCCGACGCATTCCCCGCCTCGCTCTCCGGTCACGAGGCCAAGACCGCGGCGCTGTTCACCGGCCGGCTGTTCATGGCGAAAGGCAAAGTGCTCGCGCATCCGGCGGTGGAAACGCCGCGCGCGCTCGTCAATGAACAGATCCCCGACGGCTGGCGCCGCGTCGAGGACCGTCTGGTTCATATTGAAAGCGGCCTTGAATGTCCGCTCGAATTCGATTTCAGCGCCGGCGATGAGAAAGCCGGCGTGCTCAGTCTCGTCGATGTCGCTTCCTATGACGCGAGGAACCGCGACATTTCCTGCAACTATGCAAATGGCGGCGCGGCCGTCATTACGGTCTACGCCGCGTTCTATCCAGACCTCTCCGTCGAGGATCACGCGGCGGCGGCTGTGGACGCCATGCGCAAGACGTTCACGCTAAAAGGCGTGCTGCCCGTCGTCAGCGTCGAGATCGAAGACAAGGACGCCGGAACGACGACCGCCGACCTTGACGAACCGATCGCCGGCGCTTTCGACATCGGCGACATCAACGGCGCACCCTACAAGACAGCGCTCTGGATCGCCAAGACGCGTGGCTGGCATGTCAAAGCGCGCGCGACCTACGCGCAGGCGGATGTGACGTCGGAAATCGTCGCCGCGGTCATCTTCGCGGCCAATTATCTGAACGTCGATATGAAGAACAAGGCCGACCAAACGAGGACAGGTCCTGAGGTATAGCAGGCAGCGGGGAGATAGCGGCTATGGACGAACTGATCGGCGCCCTTCCGTTTATATTTTTTATAGTCTTCTTCCTGTTGCTGCCGGCGATGGCGCGCAGGAGCCGGGCGGCGGAATTGGAGCGGCGGTTCTCCGCCATCCAGAAGAAGCGCAAATCGCGCATCATCGCGATCGTCCACCGGCAGGAGCCGATGGGCCTCCTCGGCATTCCGCAGCTTCGCTATATCGATCTCAATGACGCTGAAGACGTGCTGGAGGCGATCCGCACGACGCCTGCGTCAACGCCCATTGAAATGGTTCTGCATACGCCGGGCGGCCTCGTCCTGCCGGCCTTGCAGATCGCGCGCGCACTGAAGGCCCATCCGGCGAAGACCACTGTCTATGTGCCGCACTTCGCCATGTCGGGCGGGACGCTGATCGCGATGGCGGCGCGCGAGATTATCCTCAACAAGCATGCGGTGCTCGGCCCCATCGATCCGCAGATCGGCGGCATACCGGCGGCTTCGCTTCTGCGCCTGCGCGCAGAGAAGTCGCCGGAAGCGACCGACGATTACACGATCGTGCTCGCCGATGTCGGCAAGATGGCGATCGATCAGTTGAAGCGCGCCGCGCGCGAGCTCTTGAAGGGCACCGTTTCCGACAACGCCGCAAACAATGTCGCCGAACAACTGGCGACCGGCCGCTGGACGCATGACTATCCGATCGAGGCGGCCGAGGCGCGCGAAATCGGCCTTAACGTTTCGACGAACATGCCCGCCGAGATCACCGAGCTGATGGCGTTGTTCCCGTCGCGGCTCAGCAAGGCCAATGTCTCGTTCGTCGCTCCGAACGCGGGTCTCTTCGGCCTCTTCCGCCGCCGCGAAACCCCTCCGCGACCGGAAATGCGCAGCATTCCGCCAATGAACGAGCGCACGCCCTTTACGGGTTACGAGCCGCGTCCGGGCGCGCGCAGCTTTTCCTTCGGGCCCTGGAACCCGAAGCACCTGACGGACCAGCTGCCGCCGGGGCCCTCGGCCGACGACGTCGCGGAACGCCCGCGGCGGCGCTAGCTAGTCGACCTTGTAGCCGAGAATTCTGGACGCGTCGGACAACAGACCGAACGCCGTCGTGCGATCCATACCGCCGGCGAGAAGGTGCGCCTTGCCCCCGGTATCAACGGTCAGGCCATAACAAAGTTCGCCGAGCTTCATCCCGTGCGCCATACCAGCCGCTGCATTGGCATTGTCGGTATAAACGTCGAGGCCCGCGCGATCGAACCAGGGATTGGCGATCTTCAGCCGGTGAATGTCATCCTTGCCGAACGTGCGCCCGCCCGAGATGACGGCGTTCGGCGTCACGGAAAATGTCATCGGCGCCTTGTGGTCCTTCGGCCGCTGGTCGCGGAGCAATCCGTAAGCGATCGCGCCGCCGCCCATAAGCCAGCCGAAAATACCAAGTCCGAGAAATCCGCCGAGAAAGATCAGCCCGCCGATAATAATCAGATACCAGAACTTCGGCGCAGACGCCGGCGTCACCGAAAATTCAGTCGTTTCTCCGTTTGCTGACTTCTTGTATTCAGCGTCCTGCTTTTTAAGAATATCTTTCATGCCCGTCCCCTGAGATAATATCACGTACGCAACCTAACCAACTGCTTAGACCTGCCCGCGACAGCGTACAATTCCGGCGCGAAAAAAGCGCATCCGCCGGTTGCATCGCAAACGGATGATTTGGCCGCGGTTCGCGCTATAGAAGGGAAATGGGCGATCTTTCGATTTCAGCGGTTGTGGTCCTATGCGGATGGCTGATCGCCAGCGCGTTTCTCATCACAGCCTATTGGCGCGCCGGCCCCGTCTGGATCGAGCGCCATTCGTTGCGGTTCAAGCTCGCCGGCAAGGATCGCCGCTGTTCGGGCGCGATCGGAGAAATGGCCCTCCTCGCGGCTTGCGCGCTGCTCCTTTGGGCTGTCGACGCAACGACGCCCGAAATGAACTTTGTCGCAGTAATCGCGCGCCATCCATGGTGGGCGCTCGGCGCGCTTGTCTTCGTGTCAGGCGTTGTCGCCGCCTACACCGCCTCCGCGGTCGAACACCCCGACGCAGGGGTGAGGAAGCGGCTGCGCCAGACCTACGCGATCTACGCGCCCTACAGCACGCTCTTGTTCGGCGGCGGCATGGTGCTGATTTATTGCATCGTCACGCAGTTCATCGCGGACACGGCGATGTTCGGCGCGACCGGCGGCGAGATCGTCCAGCGCGCGTCGAGCGCTGCCGCGATGACCGCCGCCGATGCGCAACGGACAGTCGAATTCTCTTATGTCGACGCCATGATGCTTCTGGCGCGCGCCAAGAACCAGATGACGCCGGTTTTCATCTTCGCCATCGCGATCTTCTCGATCAATCTCCTGATCCTCTACACGCCGATGCGCGGGCTCTACACGACGAACGCCGTGTTCCTGACCAACGTCTCGACGCTGATCGCCATCGGCGCGGTCGCCGCGGCGGGCGCTGTTCTTTATGTCGTATCCTATAACGCGTTCATTCAGGATTTCATGGCGGCGCTCGCCGGATTGCCGCGCGACGTCGTCGGCGCCGACGCCATGTTTCAGCGCCGCTTCACGGATATCACGCTCGCTCTCGAGCAGAAGGGCAGTCTCGTCGGCTTTATCGGCGACATGAGCAATGAGTGGGCCGGGTTGACCGCTGTCGTTGGCGTCGTGCAGGCGGCGGCGAGCCGGCTTGCCAGAAAACCCGAGATTGAAGGAGCGCTGCCGACGATCGCCTCTGACGCAGCGCTCGAAGAAGACCTAAAGGCTCCCTCGCCTCCGCCGCGCAAACCGGCGGCCGCGCCGCCTGCCAAGAGCCAGAACCGCTCACGGAGACGCAAACAATGACGGCAATGAAGAGAGCCGGCCGGGCCCTCCTGTTGGCCGCCGCGGTTTTCGCGGTCTGGCTCGCTGTAACGATCGGTGTGAACAGAATGCGTAAGGACGTCGAAATCGAGCCTGTCGGACCCGTCGCCGCAATGCCGGACATCGCGGGCGACGCGCTCAGCGTCACGATCTGGAATCTCGGTTATGCCGGCCTCGGCGCAGAATCCGATTTCTCGGTCGACGGCGGTAAGAACTATCTGCCGCCAAGCCGCAAGGTCACGCGGAAAAATCTCGACGGCATCAAGCGCGAACTCGGCGCCATGAACGCTTACGTGATCCTGTTGCAGGAGACCGCGCGCGCAAGCCTCCTGACGCGCGGCGCCGACAGCGTCGCCGGCGCTGCAAAGGCGCTTGAGGGGCGCGACAATGCGTTCTCCGCCGACTTCGCGTCATTGCTCATGCCGCCGCCGTTTCGCTCGCGCCACGGGCTCTTTTCGTCGGTCAACGCGGGCGGCGCGCGGCGCGAGATCATCCCGCTGCCGCTCGAACCGCAATTCATCATGGGGATGTCGCGGCGGCTCTATCACATGCATGTCGTCCGCCTGCCCACGCCGGACGGCGACTGGACAGTGATCAATGTCCATCTCTCCGCCTTCGACGAAGGCGCGAATGTCCGCCTTGAGCAATTGCGCGCCGTGCTGAAATTCGCCGCGGCCGAATATGCGAAGGGCAACCGCGTCGTCATTGGCGGGGACTGGAACTATGAGTTCCATCGCCCGAGCCGGCCGACAACGACGGCGGAGAAATATCTCTTCTGGGTGCATCCTTTTCCCTACCGGGAACTGCCGGACGGTTGGGCGGCCGCGATCGACAAGGAAACGCCGAGCGTCAGGACGAATGAACGCCCCTACAGGAAGGGCGAAAACTTCACGACGGTGATCGACGGCTTCATCATCTCGCCGAATGTTCGGGCGGAGAGCGTCAAGACGCGCGATCTCGATTTCCAGTTCTCCGACCATCAGCCTGTCGAAGCGCAGTTCGTTGCGGTGAAGTGACGCCCCTGCGAGACGAACCGGTTTAGCGGACGTCGCAGCGCCCTGTAGGCTTCATCGACGTTTTGGGAGAGCTTTTATGATCCGACACGCCTTTGCCGCGTCGCTCGCTTTGTCCCTTGCGGCTACGACCGCCCTCGCCGGCGCGCCGGCGCTCGAGCGTGCCTGGCTGACTGACGGTTTCTCCAATCCGGAAGGCGTCGCCGAAGCGCCGGACGGCGCGCTCTTCATCTCCAATGTCAACGGCGAAGGCGATGCGCGGGACGGGAACGGATTTATCTCGCGGGTCTCGAAGTCGGGCGAAATTCTCGACCTCAAATTCATCGAAGGTCTCGACGGCCCGAAAGGCATGGCGGTGCATGACGGGCATCTCTTCGTCGCCGACATCACTATCGTCCGCATTTTCGATGCAGCGACCGGCGAAGCGCTGGACGGCGCGCCGGTTGAAGGCGCGCGCTTTCTCAATGACGTGACCGTCTGGCAGGATGATGTGTTCGTATCGGATTCCGGCACGGGCCGCATCTGGCGCTTTGCCGGAACGAGCATCGATCTGTGGCGCGAAGGCGAGGAATTGCGCGGCGTCAACGGGCTTCTCGGCGCCGGGGACAAGCTGTTCGTCAGCACCATGACGAGCGGATCCTTGTTCGAAGCGACGGCGTCCGGAGGCTGGCGCGCCATCGCGACCGGCATGGAGAATGCTGACGGCATCGGCGTTGTCGACAGCAAGAAAGGCGGCTTTCTTGTCTCCTCCTGGCCGGGCAAAATTCATTACATCAATGCGGAAGGCGCGGTCGCGACGCTGCTCGATACGACGGCGGAAAAAATCTTCCAGAACGATCTGACGATGATCGACGGCCTTGTCATCGTGCCGAACTGGGAGCCGGGGACGGTGACCGCGTGGCGCCTGAAGAAATAGACGCTAGCGCCCGATCGACAACATGACGCGCGCCGACGCCGCCGACAAGGTGGCGACGTCGCCGTCGATCGCAGCGGGCGCGGCAGCATTCGGATATACGCCGCCCAGCGCCGTCAGCGCATTGGCGATCTGCGCGGCGGCGGCGGGATTTTCCTCGTCAATCGCTGCCTTTCCGCGCGCGAAATTGCTTTCGGCCGCTTTGTAAAATCCGTACCCGTCCAGATAATTCCCGTAACCGCCTGACGCTGCGGCGAGCCTGTACATGTCGACGGCGCGATCGATCTGGTCGGAGACGACGCCGGCTGATACGGCCGCGGACGTGCGTTCGTCCGTGGGCGCCTTTTCGGCGGCGGCCGCGAGCGCGGCGACGATCGCCGCCGTGCGCGCGGCGATCTGGTCCGGCGTCTCGCCGCTGAGCGCGCCGCCGGAGGCGTCAATGAAAAGATCGTTGAAGCTTTCGACGCCGCGCGCGACGAAGGCGCCTTCCATGTCGGCGAGTACTTCGCTCACGGGGTGGGCGAACATTTCCGCCGCTTCTTGGGTGCGGCCAGCAGCATAAGCGTCGCGCGCCGCGAGCACATGCGCTTCGGCGATCGCGAGCGCGGATTTGAAGACAACGGGGTCCGTCGCCGCTGCCGCAATATTGACGCCGCCTTCTCCCTCGCCGCTTCCGGCAGGCGCCCCGGACGCCGCGACAGGCGCTGCGCCTTCACCCTCGCCTTCGCCCTCTGCGTTCGCGGCGGATGTCGCCGGTGACGACGCGCCCTCGCCTTCCCCTTCTGCGCCGCATGCGGTCAGCGCCAGGGCGCCCGTAACGGCGATGGTCGAAAGGCCTGCGATCAGTTTGAGACGGCGCGCCATGATGTTTTTCCTTGAAGCCGGGCGCACTATAAGGTGCCGAGATTTGTTTGCAATCGCGACTTATTCGCATGAGGAGCCCATGATTCTCCAGATCGCTGGTGTGCTCGATGCCGGCGCCCTGACGGCGATCCGCGAACACCTCGTCGCGCCCGATCTCTGGGTTGACGGGCGCGCGACGGCGAAGGGCCGCGCCCGCGACGCCAAACTGAACGAACAGGCGGCCCCGACCGAAGCGGCGCAGGCGGCGCTGGCGCTGATCGAACGCGCAATCCTGCAAAACGCCATTTTCCAGAGCGCGGCGCAGCCCGCCGCCCTCGCGCGCCTGATGCTCAACCGTTACGGCGAAGGCATGGAATATGGCGCCCATGTCGATGCGCCCTTTATCGACGGCGTCAGGACCGATCTTTCCTTCACGCTCTTTCTGAGCGATCCCGATAGCTATGACGGCGGGGAACTCGTGATCGACAGCGCAGGCGCGGAAGACGCGATCAAGCCGCCCGCCGGTACGCTTGTGCTCTACCCCTCAACCTTTCTGCACCGCGTAGCGCGCATAGAACGCGGCGAACGGCTTGCCGCCGTCGGCTGGGTGAAAAGCCGCCTGCGCAGCGCCGAGCATCGCGCCATGGCTTTTGAACTCGACCTTATCGGCGCCGATCTCGCCAATCTTGACGCACCTGCGGGCTTGCGTGACCGGCTGCAGAACCTGCGCAATAATTTTTTGCGCGCTTTCGCAGATTGATGTCGAACAGGCGCGCGCCCGCGCGTCATGGCGTCGGAAGCCAGGCCCTGCGGCGAAATGGAGACTTTGATGAAAGCGATGCTATTGGCCTTTGAGAGCCCGGGCGATTTCGCCCTGCGGCGCGCCGACAAGGCGACCTTCGACGCCTATATGGGCGAGTGGTTCGCCTATAGCGAAGCGATGACAAAAGCGGGCGTCGGACGCGGCGGCGCCGCGTTGAAGGAGCCCGAAACGGCGACGGTTGTTTCAATCGAAAACGGCCGGCGCCGCGTCGAGGACGGCCCCTTTGCCGACACTAAGGAGCAGCTTGGTGGTTATTTCATTATCGAGGTCGCCGACCTCGACGAAGCGGCGCGCTGGGCGGCGAAATGCCCCGCGGCGAAAACCGGCTTTGTCGACGTCCGCGCGGTGCCCGATTACGGACAGGGAGAATAGACGATGCGCTACATGTTCATGCTCTATGACCAGGAAGATAAGTTCTTCGGGCTTTCTGAGGCCGAACAAGGAAAAGTCGTGGCTGAGTACATGGCGTTTTCCGAAGCGCTCCAGAAAGCTGGCGCGATGGTAGAGGGCGAACCGCTCGATCATACGCGGAATGCGAGGCGTGTCCGCGCCTCGCGCGTCGAGAATGGTCCGTTCACGGACTCAAAGGAACAGCTTGGCGGCTATTATGTTGTCGAGGCGAAGGACCTCGATGCCGCACTCGACTGGGCGGCAAAATGTCCGGCCGCCTCCTATGGCCGCGTCGAGGTGCGGCCGCTCTGGGCGATGTGATCCATGAAACGCGCGCGCGCGCGGCGGCGGAAGCGGCCGCGCGCGACTCCTATGGACGGCTCGTCGCGTTCCTGTCGGCGCGCACGCGCGATATCGCAGCGGCGGAAGACGCGCTCGCTGACGCATTCGCGGCGGCGATCGAACATTGGAGCCGCGACGGCCCGCCTGCCAATCCTGACGCCTGGCTCCTCACCGCCGCACGTCGAAAGCTGATCGACGCCTCGCGGCGCACCGGCGTGCGAAAGGCCGCCGAACCCGACATATCGATGGCGATCGAAGAGGCCGCAACGCTCGCGGGCGACGAAAAATTCGTGGACGAACGGCTTAAGCTTCTCCTCATCTGCGCGCACCCGGCGATCGAAGAGGGAGTCCGGACGCCATTGATGCTGCAGACCGTGCTCGGCCTTGACGCCGCGCGCATCGCCTCGGCGTTTCTTGTTTCCCCTGCGGCGATGGGTCAGCGCCTCGTGCGCGCCAAGCGTAAAATCGCGGAGGCGCGCATTCCCTTCGCGGTGCCGGAGATCGCCGATTTCGCCCCGCGCGCCGAAGCCGTGCTCGACGCGATATACGCCGCGTTCAGCGCCGGTTATGACGATGCGGACGGCGAAGACGGCGGCAAGGACCTTTCCCGCGAGGCGATTTTTCTCGCCGACGTCTCGTCGCGGCTTTTCGCCACGAATGCCGAGGCGTTCGGCCTTCTCGCGCTGATGACGTTTATCGAAGCGCGGCGCGACGCGCGCCGGGCCGGCGGGCGCTACGTTCCGCTCGACGATCAGGACGTGGCGCTCTGGGACAGGACGCGGATTGCGGAAGCGGAAGCGACGCTTGCGCGCGCGGCAAGCTTCAATGCGCCCGGCCGCTATCAGATCGAAGCGGCGATCCAGTCGGCGCATGTGAACGCGCGGCTTTCCGGCGTCGATCTCCGCGAGGCTGTCGTTCGCCTTTACGATCGCCTTCTCGCTTTCGCGCCTTCGACCGGCGCGGCGATCGCGCGCGCCGGCGCCCTCCTCAAGGCGGGCCGCGCGCAAGACGCGCTTGGCGCGCTTGACGGTCTCGATCTGGACCGCGTTGCGGCCCATCAACCCTATTGGGCGGCGCGCGCCCACGCGGCGGCAGCGCTCGGAAAGCGCAGCGACGCGCTTGCCGCTTTCGAGCGCGCGATCGGCCTGACGTCGGACGCAGCGGCGCGGACGTTTCTTGCAGAGGCGAAGGCGCGCCTTGCCTCTATTCAGGTTTCCTGAACTTCAACGTCATGCGGTCGGACTCGCCGATCGCTTCCATTTTCGCCTTCAGCTCCGGATTGTCGCGGCTCGTGCCGAGCGACGGCGGCAGGCGCCAGACGAAGTCTTCTTCCGTCGGCTGATCGGCGGGGTTGGCGTTGATCTCGCTCGTTCCGACAAGTTCAAACCCCGCAGCCTCGAACGCCGCGATCACTTGGCTCTGTTTCAGATAGCCCTTGTCGCCTTCCGCCCATTTGTCGGAATGACCTTCGGGCCCGCGGTGCTGGACGACGCCGACGACGCCGCCGGGCTTCAGAAGGTCCATCGTGTCTTTCAGCGCCTTGGTGCGCCAGCCGCCTTCTTCCTCGAAACGGTTGAAGTGATGCAGCGCGCGGATCATCAGGACGGCGTCGGCTGTTCCTTTAACGTCGTCCGGGATCGACCCGTAGACGACCGCGCCGACCGAGGCGCCGCCGCCCTTCGTCCATGCCGCCGCTTCGCCTGCCCAGTCCGCCGTCCAGGTCGCCTTTTGCGCGAGGAATTCGTCGTTCACGAAGCTGCCGAAGAGCCTCCACATATCGACCGAATAATCGGCGCCGATGACGCGGCCATCGGGGCCCAGATAGGCGAGCAGGATTTTCGAATAATAGCCGTCATTGCCGGGCAGTACGTCGACGACGGCCATGCCGGGCTTGACGCCGAAGAAATCGAGCGTCTCTTTCGGATGGCGCCATTTGTAGCGCGCCTTCACCTCGTCCGATTGCTCGGCGAGCGCAGCGTCGAGCGCTTCGGACGCGGCGAGCGTCGCCGCTGCATCATCCGTGGAACCGCCGGTCGCGCACGCGCCAATGGCGAACGCCGCTGCTGCGGCGAGCAGAAGTTTTCTCATGTGACCCTCCCGTCGGCCGCCGCCTAATGCAGCGACTTTACGATCTGCTCGCAGACTTTCTTGGCGTCGCCGAACAGCATCATCGTATTGTCGCGGAAGAATAGCTCGTTTTGAACGCCGGCGTAACCCGATGCCATCGATCGCTTCACGAAAAGCACCGTTCTGGCGTTTTCAACGTCAAGGATCGGCATGCCGTAGATGGGCGAGGTCTTGTCGGTTTTTGCCGCCGGATTGGTCACGTCGTTCGCGCCGATGACGAAAGCGACATCGGCGGTGCGGAATTCGGCGTTGATGTCCTCAAGCTCGAAGACCTCGTCATAGGGAACCTGCGCTTCGGCGAGGAGGACGTTCATGTGCCCCGGCATGCGGCCTGCGACCGGGTGGATCGCGTATTTCACCTCGACGCCTGCTTCTTTCAGCTTGTCGGCCATTTCTTTGAGCGCATGCTGCGCCTGTGCGACCGCCATCCCGTAGCCCGGAACGACGATGACTTTTCCGGCGTTCTTCATGATGAAGGATGCGTCCTCGGCCGACCCCTGTTTAAAGGGCCGCGTCTCCTCGCCCGCCTTTCCGGCGGAAGCGTCCTCGCCCCCGAACCCGCCGAGAATGACCGAGATGAACGAGCGGTTCATCCCCTTGCACATGATGTAGGAAAGAATGGCGCCCGACGAACCGACCAGCGCGCCGGTGATGATCAACGCCATGTTCTCAAGCGTGAAGCCGATACCCGCCGCCGCCCAGCCCGAATAGGAGTTCAGCATCGACACGACGACCGGCATGTCCGCCCCGCCGATCGGGATAATGAGAAGGAAGCCGAGCGCGAACGCCGAGAGCGTCAGCAGGAGGAATATCAGCGGCGACTGTTTGCCCGTCATCAGCATGCCGATCATCAGGACGATGAAGAGCGCGAGGCCGAGATTGATGATGTGCCGCGCCGGCAGCAGGATCGGCTTGCCGGACATTTTCTCCGCGAGCTTCAGATAGGCAATGACGGATCCGGAAAAGGTGATCGCGCCGATGGCGACGCCGAGGCCCATTTCGAGGATCGACTGCAGATGGATCTCGCCGGGATCGCCGATGCCGAAGGCCTTCGGAGCGAGGAACGCCGCCCAGGCGATGAAGACCGCCGCGAGGCCGACGAGACTGTGAAAGAACGCCACGAGCTGCGGCATCTCGGTCATTTTCACGCGTTGGGCGACGACCGCGCCGAACCCGCCGCCGAGCGCGACAGCCGCGCCCGCGATCGCCCAGGTGACGAGCCCCTTGTCCTGCAGGACGAACAGGGTCGTCGCCACGGCGAGCGCCATGCCGATCATGCCGAAGCGGTTGCCCTCGCGCGCCGTCTCCGGCGAGGAAAGCCCGCGCAAGGCGAGAATGAAAAGAACGCCCGAGACGACGTAAAGAAGCGGCGGCAGATTGTCAGCCATTCGGATCGGCGCTTTCCTTAAGGATTAGTTCTACTTGATTGATCAGGCCCGGAAAATAGTCGCGCACCGTGTCGCGCAGGATCAAAGATCGCACTGTCTGGTAGCCGTGAATAAGCCGGTTTCGAATATCGATCATTTGCCTCCAGGGCAAAGCAGGCGCCTTGGCCCGATCCGCGGGAACCACACTCGCCGCTGCTTCGCCTACAATTTCGACGGCCCGCGTCAATGCGTAGAGTCTCTGAAGGTCCGCCGCTAACTCTTCCGCATTCAAGTCGCCGAGAAACTCCTGCGCTAGGCGCGCATTCACAAGAATGTCCTGGAGCCTGACAATCGCGTCGGGAGACATCACGCAAGCACCAAATCTCTCTCGATGTAGGTGCGCGCCGCCGGTCGCATCGCCTTCGGGTCCACAAGATCAATCGAACGGCCCAGCAATTTTTCCAACTCAAATGCGGCGTTGGAAAGATCAAACAGCGTCGGCCGACCCGCAATATCGTAGACTAGGTCTATATCGCTCTCTGGCTTTTCGTCTCCGCGCGCCACCGACCCTACGACGCCTAACAGGCGAATGCCGAACCGCGCTTCGATATCGTCGCGCTTCTCGCGGATCGCAGTAAGCGTCATGTCCAGCAGCGCCGACACTTTAACTCCCCTTCTTCCTGTACATGCCGAGCATCCTCTGCGTGACGAGGAAGCCGCCAAAAATATTGACGCTGGCGAGCATGACCGCGAGGAAGCCGAAGACCTTGGACCAGAGCCCTGCGCCCGATGCGGCGACATTGGCGCCGACCGCGATCAAGGCGCCGACGATGACGACGGAGGAGATCGCGTTCGTCACCGACATCAGCGGCGTATGGAGGGCCGGCGTCACCGACCACACGACATAATAGCCGACGAAAATCGCGAGGATGAAAATCGCGAGCAGGTAGATGAAGTCGGACGGTCCGCCGGCGACCGCTGCGGAAATCTCATTGATGCGGTCGATCATCGACAGGGCCTGGTCGCTGGACGTTGAAAGCTGTTTGGCGGTCTCTTCGGCGGTCTCGGCCGTCTGGCGCAACGTCTCGGCAGCTTCGGCGACATCGCGCGCGGCTTCCTCAACGGTCTGTTCGGTCGCTTCTTCAGCCATCGCTCACTCCGCCGCCGATTGCCCCACATCGGCCGGCGCTGCCGGCGCGAACCCTGGGTGCACGATCCGGCCGTCGCGGGTCAGCGCGACGCCCTTGATGATGTCGTCGTTCCAGTCGACCTCGAACGCCTTCGTCTCCTTGTTCACGAAGGCGCTGACGAAGTTGAAGAGATTGCGGGCGTAGAGATTGGAAGCGTCCTGCGCGAGGCGCCCCGGCACATTCTCGAACCCGATGATGATGACGCCGCCGACATCGATCACTTCGCCGCGCCGCGACAGCGCGACATTGCCGCCCTGCTCGACCGCGAGATCGACAATGACGGAGCCCGGCGCCATTGCGCGCACCATGTCCTCGGCGACGAGCTGCGGCGCCGGCCGGCCGGGAATAAGCGCCGTCGTGATGACGATATTCTGCTTGGCGATATGCTTGCCGACGAATTCGGCCTGACGCTTTTTGAAGTCGTCCGACATTTCCTTGGCGTACCCGCCGGCGGTTTCGGCGTCTTTCATCGCCGCTTCGTCGACCGTCACGAAAGTCGCGCCGAGGCTCTCCACCTGTTCCTTCGCCGCCCAGCGCACGTCGGTCGCGGAAACGACCGCGCCCATGCGCCGCGCCGTCGCGATCGCCTGCAGCCCCGCGACGCCCGCGCCCATGACGAAGACCTTCGCAGGCGCGATCGTTCCCGCCGCGGTCATCATCATCGGCATCGCGCGCCCGTAATAGGCGGCGGCGTCGATCACCGCCTTGTAGCCGGCGAGGTTCGATTGCGAGGACAGCACGTCCATCGACTGCGCGCGCGTGATGCGCGGCATCAGGTCCATGGCGAAGAGTTCGACGCCGGCGCGCGCGGCCGCTTCGAGAATTTCCTTGTTTCCGTGCGGCGAGACGATGGCGACGACGCGCTGTCCTGCCCGATAGGCGCTGATTTCGCCGGCGTCCGGCGCGCGCACCTTGAGGACGAGATCGGCGCCGCTAATCGCTTCGCCCGCCGTTGCGGCGATCGCCGCGCCCGCTTCCTGAAAGACGTAGTCGGGAAAGTTGCACGTCTCGCCCGCGCCGCGCTCGACGGTCACGGTCGCGCCAAGACCGGCGAATTTCTTCACCGTCTCAGGAGAGGCCGCGACACGCGTCTCACCGGCCCGGGTTTCACGAAGGACAGCGATCTTCATCGACGCTCCCGGACGTTGCGGTCAGTTGGCGGGCTAATGGGAGAAAAACGTCTTCGCCACCCACCAAACAAAGAGGTAGGTCGCGATAAACCACGGCACCGACCAGAACCCGTTGCCCATGACGAGCTGGGTAAAGAACATGGCAAGGCCCAGGGACAGCGGCACGCCGACCTGCGCCGAGTTCTTCATGATGCCGTCATAGATCTTGCGGTGCTCGTCAGCGTCCTGAAGTCGCTGTTTCGCCTCGTCAGCGGTCGCCATAGCCCTCGTCTCCGAACCTTAAAACCGGCGGTTTAGTGGCCTATTTCAGGGGGATGGGCAAGGGGACGCGGGCGCGGCCTGCGGCGAACCCCGGCTGATCGCGCCGCCTTACTCCGCGGCGAAGGCGTATTCGTGCTGGGCGTCGCGGATGATGAGGCTGCGCGCGCCATCGATACCGGCGAGGGGTTCGAACTCAAATCCGTCGACGCCGGGCGAGATCGTGACGAAGGTGACGGCGCCGTCCTCGCTGCGCCGCGTCGCGACTTCGCTGCGCCAGCCGCCGAAGTCGAAATGGATCGCGCCGTCGATATTAATGACTTCAAGCGCGCCGAGGCTGTCGCTCCTGTAACGCGATGCAAGCGCGAGTGCGGTTTCGGGGTCCGCCGGGACGGTCAGCCCGGCGCGGGTTTCGGCGATCTCTGCGCGCTGGCGCGGCGCGAATTGCTGGATATCGGCGACCGCTTTCGGCGCGCCGTCGAACAGCACTTCCTGCAGGCGCCGGCGAAAAGCCGAGCGCAGCAAGGAGCCCGTGTCCGAATTGGTGAGGATCACCGCGCCGACGCCATGGTCCGGAAGCCACATCATGTCGGTGCGATAGCCCGAAGCGCTGCCGCCATGATGTATGACGGTGACGCCCCATTGCCGGTCGATCTTCAGACCCATGCCGTAATATTCGTTCAGCCCGGTCGCGACCTGCGGTTCCCGCCGCGCGAGCAGCGTCTCCGCGTCGATGAAGCGCCGACCGTTCGCGAGCCGCCCATTGCCAAGTTCGAGCCGTACATATCGAAGCATGTCGTTGACATTGCTCCAGTGATTGCCCGATGGGCGCGTCGAAATCGACGCGAGATTAAGGCCCTGCCCGGCGACGCGCATGACGCCGTCGACATCGGTTGCGTGGCCGGCCGCATAATTTTTCGGGAACCTGTTCTCGCGAACCGCCGTCGTCGACTTCATGCCGAGCGGATCGAAGACAAGTTTCTGCATCGCTCGGTCATAGGCGGCGCCGTTCTCGCGCTTCGGGTCGAAAACATGCCCGCCGAGATAGCCGGCCGCCGCCGCCATCAGATTGGAATATTGAAAGGTCTCGCCGACCTCGCTCGTCGGCTGCGCGGCGGAGAGCAGCTCCATAATCCAAGACGCGGAGGCGTAGGCGCCGTCCCCTTCAAAGAGCCATTCATAGTCCTGGCGCGGCATGCCGGTGCAGGCGCAGACGAGTTGCCTGACCTTGACGGCCTGCGCCGTCTTTTCGTCGCCTAGCTTGAATGCCGGCCAGAGCGCGGCGACGGGCGTATCCCAGCCCAATTTGTCGGCTTCAACCAGCCTGGCGAGCATCAAGGTGGTGAAAGCTTTGCCGTTCGACGCGACGTTGAACACCGTGTCGGCGTCGATGGGCGCCCGCCCGCCGAGTTCGCGAACGCCAAACCCGCCTGCGAACACCACCTCGCCATTGTCGATCAGCCCGAGAGCGACGCCCGGAATGTCAAGTTCCTTGCGGGCGATCTCGATAAGCTCCGTCAGCTGTGCGATGCGCGCCGCGTCAAGGCGATGCGCCTTGCGCCCGACGAAATTTTCCCGCGCATAGCCTTCCGGCAACAAGGAGTTGAAGATGATTTCGATTTGACCGTCCCGTTTCGCCGCGACGGCCTCTGTCAGATCGTTGATCAGGACGGTCCAGCGTCCATCCTTGCGGAGCGCGAGCGCAAAAAGTTCACGCGCCTCCCCGGCCGGGCTTTGATAGCGAACGCTGAGGGTTTCGTCCCAGCCCTCGCGCGCAGGGCGCCGCGCGGCTCTTGCGTCTCCGGAAAAGCCCGGCCTGTAAATCGCCCAGGCGGCCGCAACCGCCGCGTCAGCGCTATCGACGGCGCCCGCATCCGCAATCGCAACATGCGAATTCCCTTCCGGCGCGCCGAGGATGATCGCGGCGGCCTCTTTGCGGATCGTCCAGCCTTTTGGCGCAACGAACCGCGCGCCGTTTGGCAGAGTCAGGGGCGTATCGGCAGGAGCGGCGGCCAACGCCGCCGGCTGGCCGACCGGCTCGGCGAGCGCCGGATGCGCCAGATAAAAGGCGGCGAGCGCCGCTGCGGCGCTGAAAATGCGCATGAAATGTTTCGCCCTCTGCCGGTTTCCGCTCAATTTGATGCTACACTTGTAGCTCGCGTCGCCGCCGGCGCGCAAGACCGCCGCGATCAAGCGAGCCCCGTCTGCGGCGAACGCCTGCGCTGCAGGCGGGAGACCGGGCAAACCTCGCCGCCCTTTCCGCAAGCGCCTTCGCGCCTCAATCGCGCGCCGCGATTGCGGCCTTCTTCGTGTACGGACGATGGTTCGCCGGCGCCGGAAGCGGCGCGGCCTTCCGCGGGCTCAGTTTCCAACCCTCACCGGCCAGCATGTCAGCAGGGTCTTCAGCGTCGATACGAACGCGATCGGCTGCTCGAACATCAGATGGTGGTGGACTGTCGGCATGACGATGAAGGGAGAGCGCCCTTTGGTCATCAGTTTCAGGTGCTCAAAGCCGTCGCCGGTCGCGAAGGCGGAGTCCTCGCCATAGAGGAACGCGAGCGGACAGCGCGCCGCGAGAAAGAGATCGCGCTCGTAATGGATCTCAAAGTTCTTTCCATGCGCGGGATCGAACTTCCATGTCCATCCGGCGCCGCCTTCAGGAAGCGGCGCGCGCGTCAGGCCCTGGCGCGCGATGTAATCGACAAGATAAAGTTCGCCCGCCGGCTGGTTCGGCAGGAAGCGGAAGCGCGCGACTGGTTCTTCCAACGTCGCATAGACGCGGTTGGCTTTCGTCTCGGCGTCGAGGGTCCGGCGCTTGAGGATCGTAAAACCCTCGTCCGGGTCAGGTTTTCCGATCGGGCTGTCGATGACGACCGCGCCGAGGAGACGCTCGCCCTGCCGCTCGACCGCGGCGAGCGTCACCCAGCCGCCAAAGGAATGACCGACGACAATCGGGCGCCCGCCCTTCGATGCGCCGGAATGCTCGATGACGGCAAACAGCTCGTCGATCGACTCGTTCACATTGTAGGTCGCGCGCCAGTCGCTGTCGCCCATGCCCGACATGTCGAACGCAACGACGCGGTAGTGGTCAGTGAAGGACGGCGCGAAGGGCCGCCACCAATTGCGATGCGCGCGTCCGCCATGAACGAAGACGAGCCCGCGCCGCCCCGTTTCGCCCCACGCCGAATAGCGAATGCGCGCGCCCGCGACCGCCACTTCGCCTTCCTCGCTCGGATGATCGATGGCGCGGCGAAACCAGTCGGGCGCCGGCGGCGCGACGCCGTTCAGATGTTCGATCGGGCGGATGTGGTCGGGGGAGTGGGTCATCTATCTGTCCAGCGCGCCTTCTCCCCTCGCCCGCTTGCGGGAGAGGGGCCGGGGGTGAGGGGTTGTGCGATCAAGAGATGTGTGAAGTTTTGACGACCCCTCACCCCTAGCCCCTCTCCCGCAAGAGCGGGAGAGGGGAACGCGCGCTCTGCCGTCATCCGTAAACAATTCCCTAACGCGCCCGGCGCCTTTTCCCGGAATGAAACGCTTTAAAGCGTTATTTAACTCCCTTGCCCCTACATCTCCTTTGTCAAATTTTAGCTGTTGCAGGGGCGCCCGCGTGTCAACCAAGACCATCCTTATTGTCGATGACGATCCGACCCAGCGCCGCCTGATGCGCGCTGTTTGCGAAAAGGCCGGACACCCGGTTCTTCAGGCCGACTCCGGCGAGAATGCATTGCAGATCCTGCAAAGCGAGGAAGGCAACGACGTATCGCTCGTGATGCTCGACCTCAGGATGCCGGGGCTCGGCGGCATGGAGACGCTGAAGCGCGCAAAGGCCTATCGCGACGAACTCCCCGTCATCGTGCTGACCGCGCAGGGCGGCATCGATACCGTCGTCGAAGCGATGCAGAACGGCGCGACGGACTTCTTCGTCAAACCCGCGAGCCCTGAGCGCGTCGTCGTCTCGATCAATAACGCCCTCAACATCTCGACCCTCAAAGGCGAGGTATCGCGCCTGAAGCGCAAGCGCGACGGCGCGCTGGCGTTCGGCGACCTCGTCGGCGCGAGCGCCGCGCTCAGGAATGTGCAGCGCCTCGGCGAGCGCGCGGCGGCGTCGAACATCCCGATCCTCATCTCGGGCGAATCCGGCGTCGGCAAGGAAATGATCGCGCGCGCAATTCAGGGCTCCTCGGAACGCTCGGGGCGTCCCTTCATCACCGTCAATTGCGGGGCCATTCCCGAAAATCTCGTCGAAAGCATCCTCTTCGGCCACGAAAAGGGCTCTTTCACCGGCGCTCACCAGAAGCATGTCGGCAAGTTTCAGGAAGCCGACGGCGGCACGATTTTCCTCGACGAGGTCGGCGAACTTCCCGCCGACATGCAGGTGAAGCTCCTGCGCGTCTTGCAGGAGAACGAAGTCGACGCCATCGGATCGAAGCGCCCGACCAAGGTCGATGTGCGCGTCATCTCCGCGACCAACCGCGATCTCGCCGAAGAGGTGAAGGCCGGGCGTTTCCGCGAAGACCTTTATTATCGCCTCAACGTCTTCCCCGTTCACGTGCCCCCGCTGCGTGAGCGCGCCGAAGACATTCCGGCGCTCGTCGATCACTTTATCCAGCGGTATAACGCTGAGGAGCGCCGCGACGTGCGCGGCGTGCAGCACGAAGTGCTCGCGGTGCTGATGCGCCAGCCCTGGCCGGGCAATATCCGCCAGCTTGAGAACACCATCTTCCGCGCGGTGGTGCTCGCCGAACAACCCTATCTGACGCCCCGCGATTTCCCGCTGCTGATGTCGGAGTTCGAAGCCTCGGGCATCGATCTCGGCCCGCCGGTCCTCGACGATTTCGGCGCGCCCGCGCCTGCGGTTTCGGCCGAAGCGGCAGCGCCGCGCCCTCTCGCCGGCAATTCATCGACCGCTTTTGAAAATGTCGACGTGTTCGACCGCGACGGGCATCTGAGGACGCTGGAAGCGATCGAGCGCGATCTTATCCAGCTTGCGATCGACACCTATGACGGGCGCATGTCGGAAGTCGCGCGCCGCCTCGGCATGGGCCGCTCGACGCTCTACCGCAAGCTCCGCGAGCACGGGCTTGAGGTTAAGCGGGCGAGCTGACGTCAGACGCCGCCAAGCGCTGCGATGTAAAGCTCCAGCAACGCCTCTTCCTCGTCGCGCTTGGCCTTGTCCATCTTCCGCAGGCGGATGATCTTGCGCAGCGTCTTGGTGTCGTAGCCCTCGCCCTTGGCTTCGGCGAAGACTTCCTTGATGTCGCCGGCGATCGTCGACTTCTCCTCTTCGAGGCGCTCGACCCGCTCAAGGAACGAACGCAGCCGCTCCGCCGCGACCGTCGTCGCGCCGCCGACATGTTCGACCGCCATATTCGCCGCGCCGTCCGCCATCACTCATCTCCACGCTGCCGGGCGCTGACCTAAGGCTGCGTCGCCGGGCGGCTGAAGCGGGTTTTCTCCACATGGGGAAAGAACACTTCTCCCCACTCCCGCTCTTCGCGGGAGAAGGGCCGGGGGTGAGGGCCCGAAAACGGAACCGCATAACGTGTTGACGCCCCCTCACGCTGCCCTCTCCCGCAAGCGGGAGAGGGTTCGTTTTCGGCGAAAGAAGCGCTTTCCCCAGCCGCCGGTTTCCCCTATGAGGCCCGCTTAGCCCAAATTGAGGCTGCCCCTGCTCCGGCCGCGCCGCGCGCATCCGGCGCGATTTGTTGCGAGCGACGATGCCCAAGCGCACCGACATCCACTCCGTTCTCATTATCGGCGCGGGGCCGATCGTCATCGGCCAGGCGTGCGAGTTCGACTATTCGGGCGTGCAGGCGGTCAAGGCGCTGAAGGAGGAAGGCTACCGGGTCATTCTCGTCAACTCGAACCCGGCGACGATCATGACCGACCCGGAACTCGCCGACGCCACCTATGTCGAGCCTATCACGCCGGACTTCGTCGAAAAGATCATCGAGCGCGAGCGGCCGAATTGCCCCGGCGTCTTCGCGCTTCTGCCGACCATGGGCGGCCAGACGGCGCTCAACACCGCGCTGGAGCTTGAACGCTCCGGCGCCCTCAAACGCCACAATGTCGAGATGATCGGCGCGAAGGCCGATGTCATCGAAAAGGCGGAAGATCGCGAGAAATTCCGCAAGGCGATGGACGCGATCGGCCTTGAGAGCCCGAAATCGGTGATTGTTTCTGCGCCGCCCGTCATGAAGGACGGCGTCGTGGTCGGCTACAACCGCACCGCGGCCGTCGCCGAAGGCCTTGCCATGCTCGACAATGTCGGCCTTCCCGCCATCATCCGCCCGGCTTTCACCCTCGGCGGCACAGGCGGGGGCATCGCCTATAACCGCGAGGAGTTCGACCATTATCTGCGCGCGGGCATCGACGCCTCGCCGGTCGGTCAGGTGCTGATCGACGAGAGCCTCCTTGGCTGGAAAGAATTCGAGATGGAGGTCGTCCGCGACAAGGCGGACAACTGCGTCATCATCTGCTCGATCGAAAATCTCGACCCGATGGGCGTGCACACCGGCGATTCGATCACCGTCGCGCCGGCGCTGACGCTGACGGACAAGGAATACCAGATCATGC
>CAZHUI010000021.1:0-40598 GCA_964535605.1 uncultured Caulobacterales bacterium | reverse complement strand
TGACGGCCTCGATTTTGATCTCGCAGAGGAAAGCTTCGCGCAAGACGCCGCGCCGGCGAAGCCCGCCTATGACAGCGACACCAACGACGTGCTCGCAGAGATCCGGGAGGCGTTCGGCATCGATCCGCCGGCGCCGCGCCCTGTCGAGGAATTCCGCGAGGCCGACGAAGCGCCCGCGGATGCAGACGACGACGATTTGACGCTGGAACTTGATCCGGTTGACGCCCCGCCGGTCCTGGCCGAGGAAGCGCCCCCGGTCATTGAAACGCCTTCGGCGGCTGGCGCGGGGAACGCAGACTATATCAAGGCCGCGCGCCTCGCCGCGCGCGAGGCCGCCGCCCGCGCCGCGGCGGAAAACGACACCAAGCGCAAACTGACGCCGAAGCAGCGCGCGATTCTTGCCGCACGCGCCCGGCGCCGGCGCCTCGAAGAAGAGGCGAGCGACCGCGAAGGCGTCGCCCGCGAGGCTGCGCCGCTGGTCGCAGAACTTGCGCCCAAAGCGCCGCCGGAAGAGCCCGACGCCTCTCCGCTCAAGGGTCGCATCAGCGCCGCAATCGCAAAACTGAAGTCGGCGCGGCCCGCGGCGGCGGCCAAACAGGGTCCGACGCTCGACGAGCCGGACAGCGACACGAAATCGGCCGCCGCGCCGTCGATTAGCGGCGGCGCTGCAAGCGCCATCAACAAATTTCGCGCGATGCCGATGTCCCGCGCCGTCATCGGCATCGGCGTCGGCATCGTCCTTCTCGGCGCCGCTCTTGTGGTCATGACAAAGGACCTGCTGGCGCCGAAGCAGGGACCCGTTTCCGGCGCGCAGCCGGTCAATTCTGACACCGAGATCCTGCCGGTCCCGGCCGCGTCCTCGCCCGCGCCCGCCGTGCGCGACGATGCCGCGGCGCTCGACGATCTTGTTCGTCCGCGCGATCTTTACCTAGAGAACATCACGGCCCTTAAAACCGCCGAAACGGACGCCGAGGCCAAATCCGCGCTCGGCGAAATCGAAAAGGCCGCCGCGCTCGGCCATCCGCCGGCGCAATTGCAGCTCGGCGAACTCTACAAGATCGGCCAGATCTACGACAAAGACCTCGCCAGCGCGCGCCAGTGGTTCGAGCGCGCGGCGAACGGCGGAAACGTCCTCGCCATGCACCGCCTCGGCGTCATGTCGGCGCGCGGCGAAGGCGGGCCGGCCGATCCCGCAGCCTCGATCGCGTGGTTTGAAAAGGCGGCTTCGTTCGGCCTTCTCGACAGCCAGTACAATCTCGGCGCGACCTATCATCCGACAACGGACGGTTCGGCGAACTCGGTCCAGAACGCCGCGCTCGCCTATTACTGGTATTCGGTGGCGGCGAAGAACGGCGACGCCCAGGCCGCGGAAATGGCCGCCGGCCTTTCCGCGACGCTGTCGCCGGCCGAGCGCGCCGCCAAGGACGCCGAAGCCGCCGCCTGGACGGCGCAGGGCGCCGATCCCATCGCAAACGAGCTTTCGCCCGCCAGCTGACCGGCGCGATTTCTTCCTTTTCGCGAAAACGCCCGGGTGGCTTCCCCCCGGGCGTTTTGGCATTCTACGCCGGGGGATGAAGGGAAAGCTCATGTTGCGTGACCAGGAAGAGATGACCCGGCTCGGCTTTTACGGCCTGACGCCGTTCGTCGCCGGCGCCGTCGCGATGTGGATATCGCCCTTCGTGCTGCCGCAATGGGCCGCGCTCAACATCCATACGCTTGTCCTTGCCTATGCCGGGATTATCGCCGCCTTTCTCGCCGGCGCCGGCGCAGGCTCGTCGCTGAAAGGCGGGCAGGCAGGCTATGAAGCGTTTCTGCCGCGCATGATCGCCGTCCTGATCGCGTGGTTCGCGATCTGGCCCGGCGGGTTCCTCACCTTCTCCGTTCCGGCGGTCTGGCGCTACGTCATCATCATCGCGGTCTTCGCCTGGCTCCTCATGCGCGATCTCGCGACGACGGCGTCGGGCGGCTTTCCCTCCTGGTACGGAGCATTGCGCATCCGCCTCACCTTCTGGGCGTGCGTCTCGCTTGTCCTCATCATGGCGCGCCTCATCACCTGGCGGTATTTTTAGGCGCCGGGGCGCCGTCCCGCCTGCGCGCGCCTGTTTCCAACGCCGCATTCCCGATCTAGCTTTCGGGAAAAAGGACCCGGCGCATGACCTTTGACGTCAAGATCAGGAACGGCCTCGTCTTCGACGGCGACGGGGCGGCGCCATTCCGCGCCGATATCGGCGTCAAGGCGGGCCGAATCGCCGAGATTGGCCCTTGCGCGGCCGAGGCCGATCGCACCATCGACGCCGAAGGCGCGATCGTGACGCCCGGCTTCATCGACCTTCACACCCATTATGACGGCCAGATTTCCTGGGACGAGGAGATGCGCCCATCGGTCAATTTCGGCGTGACGACCGTTCTCATGGGGAATTGCGGCGTCGGCTTCGCGCCGGTCAAACCCGCCGACCATGACCGCCTCATCCGCCTGATGGAGGGCGTTGAGGACATTCCGGGTACGGCGCTGCACGAGGGCATTCGCTGGGGGTGGGAATCTTTCGGCGACTATCTCGACGCCATCGACGCCCTGCCGCACACGATCGATTTCGCGGCGATGGCGGTGCACGACCCGATCCGCGTTTACGCGATGGGCGAGCGCGCGAACGACCGCGAGCAGGCGACCGAAGACGACATCCGCCTGATGCAGGGCCTGCTGAAAGACGCGCTCGACGCGGGGGCCGCCGGTTTTTCGATCGGGCGCTCTGATATCCACCGCACCGCCGACGGCGACTGGACGCCCTCCTCCGAAGCGGGGCGCGAGGAGCTCGTCGCGCTTGCTTCAATGATGAAGGGGAGGAAGCGCGGCGTCCTCCAGATCGTCAACGATTTCAATCTCGAACGCCCCGGCGATCAGTTCCCGGACGAGTTCGCCTTGGTTGAAGCCTTCGCGCGCGCCGGCGGGCGCCCTTGCTCGATTTCCCTCATGCAGCGCGACTTCGCGCCCGATCAGTGGAAGCGCATCCTTTCCGAGACCGAGCGCCTTAACGCGGACGGCGTCGATTTCCGCGTGCAGGTCGCGCCGCGTGGCATTGGCGTTTTCAACGGGCTGCAATGTTCGATGCACCCCTTGATGGCGCAGCCCGCCTATCAGACGATCAAGGACAAGCCGCTGGATGAACGCGTCCGCATAATGCGCGAACCGGCGTTCAAGGCGCGTTGCCTCGCCGAAAAACCGGTGAAGCTCGCGGGGCCGGGCTCCTCCGTGCCGCCGATTGTCGACGCCCTCATTGCAGGCATTGGTCTCGTCGCAAACAAATTCTACCGGCTCGGCGAGACACCCGATTACGATCAGGGAGAGGAAGGATCGCTGGGCGCCGAAGCGCGGCGCGACGGCGTTTCCGTGATGGAGAAACTTTACGACGTGCTTTTAGAACTTGACGGCAAGCAGCTCATCTATTTCCCGATCTACAACTACACCGAATTCTCCTACGACAATGTCCACAAGATGCTGACGCATCCGAATGCGATGCTGGGGCTTTCGGACGGCGGCGCGCATGTCGGCACGATCTGCGACGCGTCGTTTCCCGCCTATCTCCTCTCCTACTGGACGCGCGACCGCGCCGATCACCGCATCCCGTTGTCGCGCGCCGTGCAGATGCTGACCGCCGACGGCGCCGATTATCTGGGGCTCGAAGATCGCGGACGCCTGCGCGTCGGCGCACGCGCCGACATCAACGTCATCGACTATGACCGCCTGTCGCTCAGCGCCCCGCGTATGGTGAGGGACCTCCCCGCCGGCGGCCAGCGCCTCCTGCAAGACGCACACGGCTTCCGGTCAACGCTCGTTTCGGGCGTCGAGGTGGTGCATTATGATGTGGTGACGGATGCACGGCCGGGGCGGCTGGTGAGGTTTAGTTGATGGCAGGTGACGGCGAAAAACGCGGCAAGCTTGGAGCGGTTTTCAAGTTCGAGTGGCTCCTGACGTCGATCGTCGCCGGCGGCATGGCGGTTTTCATCGCAATTCGCGGCTTCGATGCGCCGCTCTGGGTCGCCGTGCTGGCCGGATTGGTCGTGACCCTTGCAGATATAGCCGTCCTTGCGTGGCTTGAGTGGAATCGGAGCGTCAAACGAATAGATCGGAAGTGACGCCATTGCGCCGTGAGCGGCGCGATCCGCAAAGTTTAGCCAGTTGTTGCAGCGTTCCGCATGTCGACGCGTAGCGTCAACGGTTGACAGACATTTTTGCTCGACATACATTTTGTATGTCGAATGGACGGATAGGCCCATGCGCAAAGTCCAGGTGTTTCTCCGCGAGGATCAGAAAGCGGCGCTGAAGCGCGTCGCGGCGCGGACCGGGCGCAAGCAATCGGACCTCATCCGAGCGGGCGTCGATCTCGTCCTTGAATCGGACAGGCTGGAAACCGCCGGCTGGCGCGAGGCGACGCATGCCGCCGCGGGCATCTGGAAGGACCGCGACGCTGGAACGGGAGACGCCCTGCGCGCCGCAGTAAAGCGGCGCTTCAAGTCGGTTTACGGCCCGCAGTGAGGCTTCTCGACACTTGCGTCCTCATTGATGTTCTGCGCGGACGCGAAGCCGCCGTCGCCTTTGTCAGCGGCCTGAAGTCCACGCCGGCGATTTCCGCGATCACCGCGACGGAGCTGATCGCGGGCGCAAAAGGCAAGCGCGAGGAAGAAGCGATCGAGCGCATCTTTGCGACCTATGAGGTCGCGGAGATCGACCTTGAGATTGCTCGGCTGGCGGGCGATTATGTGCGCGATTTCGGAAAGAGCCACGGCGTCGATCCGATCGACGCGCTGATCGCCGCGACGGCGAAGACGAAAGGCCTCGACCTTGCGACGCTCAATTTGAAACATTTCCCGATGCTTAAAGGCCTCAAGCGACCCTACGCCGCCTGACGCCGTCAACCGGCAGACGCCCCGATGAACTTCACCTTCCGCACCGTTCCCAACATCATCTTCGAGACCGGCGCGAGCGCGCGACTCGGGGGCATTGTCAGCAGCCGGATGAAACGCCCCGTCGTCGTCACCGACAAGGGCGTTATTAGAGCGGGCCTCATCGATGCGGCGCTCGCCAGTCTCAAGGCCGAGGGGCTCGACTATCACCTCTTCGACGGCATCGAGGCGGACCCGCCCGCGCGGGTCGTGCGCCATTCGGTCGAGGTCGCGCGCGCGCACAAGGCGGACGGCGTCATCGGCTTCGGCGGCGGCTCGTCGATGGACACGGCGAAGATCATCGCCGTCTTGCTCAATTCCTCGCAGACGCTCGAAGAGATTTACGGCACGGGCAACATCAAGGGCTGGCGCGCGCCCCTCGCCCTCGTGCCGACGACCGCGGGGACAGGCAGCGAAGTCACCGACATCGCCGTCGTCACGACCGATGACGAGCAGAAGATGGGCGTCCTCGGCGACCCGATGTTCGCCGATGTCGCGATCCTCGACCCCGCCCTCACCTACGGCCTTCCCCGTCCCTTCACCGCCGCAACCGGCGTCGACGCCATGGTGCACGCGATTGAAGCTTACACGAACCGTCACCGCAAGAACCCGGTCTCCGATGCGCTCGCGCGCGAGGCGCTGCGCCTCCTAGCGTCGAATATCGTCGAGGCGTGCGAAAATCCGTCGAATGCGAAGGCCCGCGCGGAGATGCTGCTTGGCGCGATGCTGGCCGGGCAAGCCTTCTCCAATTCCCCGGTCGGGGCCGTGCACGGCATGGCTTATCCTTTAGGCGCGCTTTTCCACATTCCGCATGGGTTATCGAACTCGCTGATGCTCGAACCAGTGCTGCGCTTTTCCGCGCCCGCCGCCGCGCAAAATTACGCCGAGCTTGGCGACGTCATCGGCGCCAACGCCACCGGGGGCTACGCCGCGCGCGCCGACGCCTTCATCGCCAAGCTGATGGAGATCGTCGCCGCGACCGGCGTCGAGCGACGGCTCTCAAAGCTCGGCATTTCGCACAACGACCTGCCGCGCATGGCGGAAGACGCGATGAAAGCCCAGCGCGTGATGCAGAACAACCCGCGCGAGGTTACTTATGAGGATGCGCTGCGGATGTATGGGGAAGTGCTTTAGTGTCCTCGGATCGATCCGCCTACAAACATTTCATCGCCCTCCAGACGCGCTGGGCGGACAATGACGTATACGGGCATGTGAACAACGTCGCCTATTACGGCTATTTCGACACCATCGTGAACGAATATCTGATCGGCGCGGGCGCGCTCGACATTCATAAGGGCGCCGTCATCGGCCTCGTCGTCGAGACGGGATGCAAATATTTCGCGCCGCTGGAGTTCCCCGAGAGGCTCGAAGGCGCGCTTCGCGTCGCAAAGATCGGCAATTCTTCGGTGCGTTACGAACTCGCGATCTTCAAGGCGGGCGAGGAAAAGCCCGCCGCCGAAGGCCATTTCGTCCACGTCTATGTCGACCGCGCGACGCGGCGTCCTGCGCCATTGCCGGAAAATCTGCGGGCCGCGCTTCAAAGGCTTCTCCTCTGACGCGTTCGTGACCGGCAGTCGCGATCTATTCACGAGCTATCGAGCGGAAAAACGTTCACTCAAGGCGGCGTCACCGTCAGGAGTTTTGCGTCATGAAATGCGCCTTCCGTTCGATCGTTGTCGTCGCCGCCGCGCTCGCTTCGCCTGCGCAGGCGGGCGGCCTTTTCAATTTCGATCCGGCGCCGGGCGGCGTTTATGTTTCCGGCTATGGCGGCGGCAATTTCGTGCCGGGAAGCTTCTTCACCGGCGTTTCAAACCCCGACGCGGGCGTTCCCGGCCCGACCGGCGTCGCCGGCGTTCCGATCACCGTGAATCTTGAATACGACACCGGCTATCAGTTTGGCGGCGCGATTGGCGCGCAATTGCCGTTCCGCTATTGGGGCGTCTTCTATCCGCGCTTTGAAGTCGAGGTCAGCTATACGAAGCTCGACGTGAACGAGGGATCGTTCAATGGCGGCAACCAGATTTTCAGCGGCGACCAGTCGACGACCTTCATCCTTCTCAACAATTATTCCGACATCAAATGGTCGGAAAACCAGCGCATCATTCCTTATGTCGGCGGCGGCTTCGGCGTCGCGCTCGTGCGTTCCGACGTCGGGTATTTTCCCGCGGCCGCGTTGACGCCCGGCGACACCTTCGCCGTAACCGGCAAGGACACCGCCTTCGCCAGCCACATCGCCGCAGGCCTATCTGCGCCCTTCGGCGAGAGCGCCGAGATTTATGTCGAGGGCCGCTACACGAAAATTTATTCGGCGGCGCTCCAGCGCCGGTTCGTCGACGCCGGCGCCGATCTTTTCGTCGCCAATCTTTCCGACAGCCTCAATGAGTTCACCGCGACCGCCGGCTTTCGCTGGCGGTTTTAAGAGCGGCGATTTCAGCCGCCGGTCGCTTCTGCGGCGACGGCGGCGAGCAGGTCTTTCATTTTCGCGAGAACGGGCAAGTCAGCGCCGATCTTGTGACGGGCGGCGAGCGCGTCGATGTCGAGCAGGGCAAGGACGGTCGCGCCGCTCTCTTCATAGACGAGCGCGCGCAGCGGCAGATCGATGCCCGCGCTGCGGGCGGCCAGCATCAGCTGCGTTCCCGCCGCCGGATTCCCGAAAATCACAAGCGTCGTCGGCGGCAGATCGAGGCCGGCGGTTTTGGCGTTGGCCGCATGATCGATCTTCGCCATGACGGCGATGTTGCGCGCGGCGAGCGCAGCTTCGAGGCGGTCAACCGTTTCCCCGACGGAATAGGCGCTCGGCCTCGTCACAAGTCCGGGCGCCGCATCGATGGCGACCGTTTGTGAAACCGGACCGGCATGAGCGCAGGCCGTGATCGTTGCAAGCGCCGCTGCGGCGAGCAAACCCTTCATCGGCGTCTCCTTCTTTCGATCAATGAGGCGGGGCGCGGCTCAATGGACCGGCGCGCCGATCGTCGTCCTGTGCAGCAGCCTTGCGTAGCCGGAATAACCGCCGCTCGCCATGTGAAGGAGCGCGCGGTTGTCCCACATCAGCAGCGTTCCGGCATTCCACTTATGGCGATACTGGAAGGCGTGGCTTGTCTGCCAGCGATAGAGATCGCCGAGGAGCGTCATCCCTTCGACCGGGTCCATATCCTCAACGCCGATGATATAGCCCGCACAGCCGAACAAGGCCGCACGCCCCGTTTCCGGATGTATGCGGATGAACGGATGCGTTTGCGTCGCAAGCGCGTCGTCGGAGGGGCGAATGTCCATCGCCCGGCCTTTGTCGCTTTCGCCGTACGCGCCGGCGCGGGCGTAGCCAGCGCGCGCGGAATGGATGGCGCGCCGCCCCTCGATGCGCATTCGCAGCTCGTCCGGCATTTCTTCGAGGGCGCGATGCTGGTTGGCGAACAGCGTGTCGCCGCCGACCGGCGGGATGACCTTGCCGTAAAGGCAGGTGCCGGCGGGCGGCGTTTCCTGAAAGCTCCAGTCGGTGTGCCAGGCCTCGGCGAAAATCGGCCCGGTCTCCGACGCGGCGCGCGCGACGGCGATGATATGCTTGCGCCCCGGAATGGGCGCGATGAACGGGTCCTCGCCGAACGGTCCGAAAGCGAGCGTGAAACGCTCCAGATCGTCATCGCTCATCCGCTGTTCCGGAAAGGCGAGTACGAGGTGATCGAGCCACGCCGCGCGGATGTCGGCGATGAGCGCGGCGCTTAACGGGCGAGAGAGATCGACGCCGCTAACTGTTGCGCCGCAGGCTTGGCCGGATGGCGTGATGCGGAGGGTCATCGCAGCAAGTTCCCGCAGAACGCGGCGCGAGGCAACGCGCCTTGTGCAGTTCAATACCGTCACCCAGGACGGCGCAGCCGATCCGGGGTCCAACGCCTGAATTATCAGCACGAACAAGGGAGGTGACGGGAGATGGACCCCGGATGCTCCGCTTCGCGGCGCTCCGGGGTGACGGGAACGCCAAGCCTCTGCTAAGCCCTTCGGAAAACAGGCGAATCTGCGGGAGGGCCATGCCGGTCATCGAAACGAAGATCGACGTTCGATCGGACGCGTTCGCCGAGAATGCGTCGGCGATGCGCGCGCTTGTCGAGACGCTGAAATCCAATACCGCCAAAGTCGCCGAAGGCGGCGGCGAGCGGTATGCGCTGCGCCATAAGGAGCGCGGCAAACTGCTCGCGCGCGAGCGCATCGAGCGGCTCGTCGATCCTGGCGCGCCCTTCCTCGAGATCGGCGCCTTCGCCGCATGGGAAATGTATGGCGGCGATCTTCACGCCGCGGGCGTCGTCGCCGGTTTGGGCCGCATCGCCGGCGTCACCTGTATGATTGTCGCCAATGACCCGACCGTAAAGGGCGGCACCTATCACCCGATGACGGTGAAGAAGCACCTTCGCGCGCAGGAGATTGCCGCGGAAAATCGCCTGCCTTGCGTTTATCTCGTCGAATCGGGCGGCGCTTTCCTGCCGATGCAGGATGAGGTTTTTCCGGACAAGGACGATTTCGGCCGCATCTTTTACAATCAGGCGACGATGTCCGCCGCCGGCATTCCGCAGATCGCGGTCGTGCATGGAAGCTGCACCGCCGGCGGCGCCTATGTGCCGGCGATGTCGGACGAGGCGATCATCGTGCGGCGGCAGGGCACGATTTTCCTGGGCGGCCCGCCGCTCGTCAAAGCCGCGACCGGGGAGATCGTGACCGCCGAGGACCTCGGCGGCGGCGACGTCCACACGCGCGAAAGCGGGGTCGCCGATTATCTCGCCGAGGACGACGACCACGCGCTCGGCCTCGCGCGCCAGATCGTGTCGCGCCTCAACTGGGTGAAGCTCGGCGCGCTCGTGATGGCCGAGCCGCGGCCGCCCGTTTATGCGGCGGAGGAAATCTACGGCTTTGTCGAGCGCGATATCCGGAAACCCTATGACGCGCGCGAGATCATCGCGCGCGTTGTCGATGCGTCGGTCTTCGACGAGTTCAAGCCGCTTTACGGCGCGACGCTGGTGACGGGCTTTGCGCATATTCACGGGCATCCCGTCGGCATTCTCGCGAATAATGGCATCCTGTTCTCGGAAAGCGCGCAAAAGGGCGCGCATTTCATCGAGCTCTGCTGCCAGCGGAAAATTCCGCTCGTTTTTCTTCAGAACATCACCGGCTTCATGGTCGGCCGCGCGGCGGAAGCGGGCGGCAACGCCAAGGACGGGGCGAAACTCGTGACCGCCGTCGCCACCGCGCGCGTGCCGAAATTTACGGTCGTCGTCGGCGGCAGCTACGGCGCCGGCAATTACGGCATGTGCGGGCGCGCTTACGGCCCCCGCTTCCTCTTCATGTGGCCGAACGCGCGCATCTCCGTGATGGGCGGCGAACAGGCCGCGAGCGTCCTTGCGACCGTCAAGCGCGAGGGCCTCAAAAAAGGCGAGGAGTGGAGCGCGGCCGACGAGGAAGCCTTCAAGGCGAAGATCCGCGCCGATTACGACGCGCAAGGCTCGCCTTACTACGCCTCCGCGCGGCTCTGGGATGACGGGATCATCGACCCGGCGGAAACGCGCGACGTTCTGGGGCTTTGCATTTCGGCGAGTTTGAATGCGCCGGTCGAAGAGACGAAGTTTGGCCTGTTCAGGATGTGAGGACCGAGCATGACGGAATTCCTGACACTGACGATTGACCCGCGCGGCGTCGCGCGCCTCACCCTTAATCGCCCCGAGGTGAAGAACGCCTTCAATGAGCAACTGATCGGCGAGATCGCCGACGCGATGGGACGCCTCAGTGCCGACAAGGCGGTGCGCATCGTCGTGCTGACCGGCTCTGGCGACGCGTTTTCCGCCGGCGCCGATCTTTCCATGATGAAGCGCGTCGCCGGCTATTCGGCAGCGGAGAACAAGCAGGATGCGCGCCGGCTCGCGCACATGCTGAACGCGATCTATTCCTGCGAGAAGCCAGTCATCGGCCTCGTCAATGGCGCGTGCATGGGCGGCGGCGTCGGGCTGGCGAGCGCCTGCGACATCGTCATCGCCGCCGAGGAGGCGTTCTTCGCGCTGTCGGAAGTCCGGCTCGGTCTCATCCCCGCGGTCATTTCGCCCTTCGTCGTGCGCGCCATCGGCGTCCGCCAGGCGCGGCGCTATTTTCTGACCGGCGAGCGTTTCGATGCGATGACGGCGAAGGCGATCGGGCTGGCGCATCTCGTCTGCATGAAGGCTCAGCTGGAAGCGACTCTCGACGGCGTCGTCGACAATCTGCTCGCCTGCGGACCGAATGCGCAAAAGGAAGCCAAGGCCCTCATCCGCCTTGTCTCGCACCGCCCGATCGACGAGGCGGTGATGGAGGAGACAGCGGCACTGATCGCCCGCGTGCGTGCGAGCGAGGAAGGAAAAGAGGGCGTGACGGCGTTTCTGGAGAAGCGCAAAGCGGCATGGGTGAAGGGATGAGGCGGACAGCGCTCCGGGACCATCCTTCGAGACGCCGCTTCGCGGCTCCTCAGGATGAGGCGTTTGTCATTCTCCGCCTCATCCTGAGGAACGTTCGCGAAGCGAACGCCTCTCGAAGGATGGTCGCGAGAGATAACGGTCGAGGATAGCGATGTTCAAAAAAATCCTCATCGCCAATCGAGGCGAGATCGCAGTCAGGGTCGCCAAAACAGCGCGGCGGTTGGGCATTGCGACGGTCGCGGTCTATTCCGACGCGGACGCAGGCGCGCCGCATGTGCGCGCCTGCGACGAAGCCGTGCGCATCGGCGCCGCGCCGCCTTCCGACAGCTATCTGAGGATCGAGCGCATCATCGACGCGATGAAGCGCACTGGCGCCGAGGCCGTGCATCCGGGCTATGGCTTCCTGTCGGAGAACGAGAAGTTCGCTGATGCGCTTGAAGCTGCCGGCCTCGTCTTCATCGGCCCGACCGCCAAGACGATCCGCGCCATGGGATCGAAATCCGCCGCCAAGGATTTGATGGAGAAGGCAGGCGTGCCGACGACGCCCGGCTATCAGGGGGCGGATCAATCGCTCGATGTCTTCCGCCGCGAATGCGCGAAGATCGGCTATCCGGTGCTGCTGAAAGCGACGGCGGGCGGCGGCGGCAAGGGCATGAAAATCGTCGAGCGCGAAGCGGACCTCGCCGAGGCGCTGGCGAGCGCGCAGCGCGAGGGGAAAAACTCCTTCGGCGACGACCGCGTGCTCGTCGAAAAATACATCCCGCGCGCGCGACACCTCGAAGTGCAGATCGTCGGCGACGGCAAGGGCAAGGTGTTGCACTTCTTTGAGCGCGATTGTTCCGTGCAGCGCCGCCATCAGAAGGTCATCGAGGAAGCCCCGGCGCCGCGCCTGCCGGCGAAGGTTCGCGCGCGCCTCCATGAAATCGGCGTCAATGCGGGGAAGGCTGTCGACTATCGCGGCGCCGGCACGGTCGAATGTCTCTATGACGGCGCCGAGGGCGTCTGGTTTATGGAGATGAACACGCGCCTGCAGGTCGAGCACCCCGTTTCGGAGGAAATCACCGGCGTCGACCTCGTCGAACTGCAATTGCGCGTCGCGGCCGAAGAGGGCCTCGCGCTCGACCAGAAGGACATCCGCGAACAGGGTCACGCCTTCGAGGCGCGGCTTTACGCCGAGAACCCCGACAATGGATTTTCGCCGTCGATCGGTACACTGACGACGTTGCGCCTGCCGGCGGAGCCGCGCACCGATTCCGGCGTCGAGGAAGGGCAGGAAATCACGCCCTTCTACGATCCGATGATCGCCAAGATCATCCGGCACGGGGCGACGCGTGAGGAAGCGCTGGCGCGTCTGCGCGGGGCGCTTAGCGAAATTCGCGTTGCGGGGCTCGACACCAATGCGCGCTTCCTCCACCGGCTCGCGAGCGACGAGGACTTCATCAAGGGCGACGTTTCAACGCGCTACATCGCCGAACATGAAGGCGCGCTGTTTGAAAAGCGGGCGATGGACGACCGCGTGATTGCGGCCGCGCTCGCCGATCTCGCTCTGCCTCATCCTGGGGAGGCGCGCGGCGCCGTCCCGAAGGACCCCTGGTTTGCGCTCACGGGCTATCGCCTCAATAAGCCGGCGAAGTCGGTTTTCTGGATCACCATCGACGGGGAGCCGTCGATCGCGCGGATGTTCCGCATCGGCGACGGCTTCGAGGTCGAGATCGATCCGACCGCGGCGGCGGCGGGACGAAGGAAACGGGCGGAGTTGGCGTCCCCCTCTCCCGCCCTTCGCGGGAGAGGGGCTAGGGGTGAGGGTGGTTTAGCAGGCGCTGGCGCATCCGTCTCGCGCGGCCCCTCACCCCCGACCCCTCTCCCGCAAGCGGGAGAGGGGAGAAGGATTCGCTTCACCGCCTCTCGCGACGGCGCCGACATCCGCCTCACCCTCAACGCCGAAACCGTCATCGCAACCGTCGTCCCGCACGGGGCGGGCAAGCGCGTTTTCATCGGCGCCGAGCACTGGGATATTCAGCATCCGGACGTTCTCTCCGGCGCCCTCGGCGGCCATTCGGCGGAAGGCTCGCTCAACGCGCCGATGCCGGGCGTCGTCACGCTGCTCAAGGCCAAACCCGGCGACCGCGTCAGCGCCGGCGATGTCCTGATGATCATGGAAGCGATGAAAATGGAGCACGCCATCAAGGCCCCCCATGACGGCGTCGTTAAAGCCTTCAGGGCGAAGGCTGGCGAGCAGGTGAAGGACGGAGCGCTGCTGGTGGAGTTTGAGGAGGCGTAGGTGAGAGGCTCACCTACTAAGCTAATAGGTTCCAAAGCATATTAATTGCACGAAAATCTGTGATATTACGTTCGGCGCTGAGGAGCCAAAGAAAGGACATTCGCAGATGCAATGCACAAGCGTTACGAAAGACTACGAAAACGCACCAGATGATCGTGAGAACGAACCTGACCGCGAAGTCGAGCCATTGGTCGCGGGCTGGGGAAAATGCTCCTCATGTGCCTGTGTTTCGTTCTATGATCGCGGGCCTGGCACTACTGGTATATGCCAGTGCGGCCATCCCGTTAGTTCGCATAGCTAATGGAACTATAGTACATTGAACTTAGCGTCGGTCGAGTAACCGGGCTACGCGCGCCTCCCCAACTCCCCGCGCACGAACGCCACGAACGCCGGGTCCTCTCCCTGCAAATTCGCTTCGACGTACCGCGCGAAATCGGGGCGTTTCAGCCAATAGGCGAAGAAGTCGGCCCACGATCCCCAGCGGCGGCCGCCCTGCCCTGAGGGCGCGTCCTCGTAGAGAAGTATGAACGCGCGCTCGAACAGGGCGAGCAGCATTTCGTAATAGATCGACTGGCGGCGCTTTTGCTCCGGCGTCAGCGCGGCGCCGGGGCCACCTTCGGACGCGTCAAGTTCGGGGTGGGCGAGCGCGGCCTCCAAAATCGCGGAATATTGCTGCGAGAGCTGGACGTAGATTTCGTCCTCGCGCTGTTCGAGTTCCTTCGCTTCGTTCGCCCGTTCGGCGCGCAATTCCCGCCAGAGCGCGAGGCCGGCGAGCGGCAGGCCGAGCACCGTCACGAGATAGCTCAAGAACTCCCAGACCCGGAGCGTTCCCTCGTCGATCATCGATTGTTCCTTCCCGGCGTGGACTACGCTTAAACGCGCCGGCGGCGGCCGGAAAGCGTTGACGCGCCTTTTGAGCCGCGCGACATAAACGCTGTGATTGAGCGGCATGGCGTCATTGACGCGGCGTATCGCGGTTGATCGTCGAGCAAGCGGCGGTTTTGACACGGCGCGAAAGTATAAGAAGGAACCTATGGCCCGGTTGTCTATTGTTGCGACTTGCGGCTTGTCGCTGGTCGCGCTGGCGGCCTGTGCGAATGCGGTCAGCGCGCCTGTCGAACTCGAAACAATTGACGCGGTTGCCGTAGCCCCCGAGCGCTTCAAGGTGCTGGTTGAAAACGAGCATGTAAGAGTTATCGAGTATCAGCTTGCGCCGGGCGAAAAGGACACGCCTCACACGCATCCGCCCAAGGTCTCTTATGTGGTTTCCGGCGGAAGGCTGCTAATCAGCACCAAAGACGGTGAAGCGTTCGAGGCTGACGAGGCAAGCGGCGCCGCAAGCTGGGACGGCGCCCGCGGCTGGCACTATGTCGAGAATATCGGCGACACGCCGGTTCGCATTCTGCTTGTTGAAGTAAAATCCGCGAACCAGAAGCAGCCATGACGACCCCCATCGCCATCGTCGAAGTCGGCCCCCGCGACGGGTTGCAGAACGAAAAGCTGACCGTCAGCGTGGAGACGAAGATCGCGCTGATCGAGCGCCTCGCCGCCGCGGGCCTCAAGACCGTCGAGGCGGGCGCGTTTGTGTCGCCCAAATGGGTGCCGCAGATGGCGGCGACCGACGAGGTGATGGCGCGCATGCGCCGCCTGCCCGGCGTTTCCTACCCCGTGCTGACGCCGAACCTGAAGGGCTATGACGGCGCGCGCGCCAGCCGCGCCGATACGGTCGCGGTGTTCGGCGCGGCGTCGGAAAGTTTCTCTCAGAAAAACATCAATTGTTCGATCGCCGAAAGCCTTGAGCGCTTCGCTCCCGTAATCGACGCGGCAAGGGCGGACGGCGTTCGCGTACGCGGCTATGTCTCCTGCGTGCTCGGCTGCCCCTATGAAGGCGACGTGCCGCTGAAGACCGTGGTGCGCGTCGCCAGGGCGCTTTACGCCATGGGCTGTTATGAGATTTCGCTCGGCGACACGATCGGCGTTGGCACGCATGAGGAAACGCGCGCGATGATCCGCGCGGTCTCGGACGAGATTCCCGTCGCCGCGCTTGCCGGCCATTATCACGACACCTACGGGCAGGCGCTCGCCAATATCTGGGCGTCGATCGAGGAAGGCGTTCGCGTCTTCGACGCCTCCGTTTCAGGCCTTGGCGGGTGCCCCTACGCCAAGGGCGCCTCGGGCAATGTCGCAACCGAGGATGTCGTTTATTCGCTGCACCGCTCAGGATGGGAGACCGGCGCCGATCTCGACGCGCTGGTCGACATCAGCCGCTGGATTTCGGGCGAACTTGGCCGCAGGCCCGGCGGGAAGGTGACTTTGGCGCGGGGCGATGCGTGACGCCCGCCTTTCAGCGCCGCCTTTTCGCCTCCCCCTTGCGGGGAGGCCAAAACTGCGCAGCAGTTTTGGGTGGGGGTTGCGGCGCCCGAGGAAAGGCGCAGGCTGCATCGCGAGAGTCGGCCCCACCCGAAATTCGCTTTGCAAATTTCGACCTCCCCGCAAGGGGGAGGTAAAGGCAGGGGCAACCTCTTGCACGCACGGGCGAGAGCAAAGCACATAAGGCCCCATGACCGATGCGCTCAGCAAGTCCTTCCAATCCGACGGCCACGCTATTCTCCGCGGCGCGGCGCCGGCGGACATGGCGCGCAATTTCCTGTCCGTCATTCACGGCAGCATGATCCGCGACCCGAAAGGGCTCAAGAAATTCGAGCTGACGGAGCCGCGGGTCAATGAAAAGGCCGGGTACGAATTTTACGGGCCGCGCCTGCCTTCGGTCATGACGTTCCACTGGGGTCTCACCTCGCACATCGCCGCGATCGTCGGTAAGCGGATCGTTCCCTCCTTCTCGTTCTTTCGCGTTTACATGGCGGGCGACCGGCTGCTCGTGCACACGGACCGGCCGTCCTGCGAATATGCGCTGTCGCTGTCGCTCGGCTATGGCGACGGCGTCGTCTGGCCGCTCGAACTTGGCGAGAAAAGCTATGACTACGCCGAGATCGCCGACCGCCCGAAGGAGGAGACGTTCGGCGAAGACGCCTATCGCACGGTCATGCTCGATCCCGGCGACGCGCTTCTCTATCGCGGCGTCAATCTCCGGCATGGCCGCATGCAGCCGAACCCCAACCGCTGGTCGGCGCATCTCTTTCTGTTCTGGGTCGACGTCGACGGCGCGTTCAAGGACCTCGCCTTCGACCGCATGGCGTTCAATGCGGGCGTCGATTTCCCGCCGCCGCGCGGCGCCTGAGCGCGCGTCACGCGTCCGGCAGCGCCGCCAGAATATCCGCGGCAAAGCGCGCCATGTCGAAACCCGTCCCACCGATTTCATCATAGCCGCGCCGGATGATCAGCATGCCGCGCGCGGGAACGATGACGAGATACTGGCCGCGATTGCCGATGGCCGCATAGGTCCCCGCGGGCATGCCCTGGTCCGGACCGAACAGCCAGAATTGCGCGCCATAGCCGCCGCGCGACGCGGGCTGGGGACCCGTCGGCGCGCGCACATAATCAACCCATCCCTCGGGGAGCAGCCGCTTTCCTTTCCAGACGCCGTCATTGAGATAGAGGAGCCCAAGGCGGGCGAGATCGCGCGCCGTCGTCCACACCTGGCTCGACAGCACGAAGTCGTTGTTCCAGTCGGTCTCCAGCGTCGTGCGCCGCATGTTGAGCGGATAGAGCAGCGCCTCAAACGGGAAGCGCGCATAGGCTGCGTCATTCTTCATGGTTTCGCGCAGCGACCGCATCGCTAGCATCGTGTCGTTATTGGCATAGACGAACCGCGATCCCGGTGCGGCGGCGAGACGGTTTGTGGTTGCGTGATCGATGACGCGCCCGCCGCCGAAATAGACAGCGTCCGTGCGGTTGCCCGCCGGGCCGGAATCAAGCCCGCTCGCCATGCGCAGAAGATGGTCAAGCGTGATCGCCGCGCGCGGATCGCCGGGCGCGGACCACGCGGCAAGCTGCGCGGGTTCTGCGATATCGATCATCTTCTTCTGCACGGCCGCGCCAATGATGCTCGCCGTGATCGATTTGGCGACCGACCAGGTTCGCTGCGGCGTATGCATGTCGAAATCGTCGCGATAGCGCTCGCCGATGATGGCGCCGTCGCGCACGACGAGGACCGCGGTCGTCTCGGTTCCCGCGCCATAAGTCGCGCGATCAAAGGCGCCCGCGATGGCGGCGCCGAGCGCTGCGCCCTCTGGCGTGGCGGCGAGGACCGGGGCACCCAGCGCGTCGCCCGCCGGCCAGGGTTCGGCGTCCGTCACCAATTTGCCGCGCGGCGTCTTGATTGGGGGCGCGCCGGCATCGGGATCGGCGCCGGACGGCAGCTGGACGCAGCCGAATTGCGGTCCGCGCCACACCGCAACGCGCGCCGGTATGGCGTCCGAATAGCGCACGCTCACCCGCTTTCCGTCGGCGCCGATTTCCGCGGCCGGCAATTGCGCCATCGCCGCCCGGTAATCGGGATAGATGCGCGCCAGTTCATTGGCGTCGATTTCCGCCGGCGTCCGGCCGGCGTTGAAATGCGCCGAACAGACGAACGCCGCCTTGAACCCGGCGACGAGCGACAAATGGGCGGGATCGTCCGCCGCATCGGCCGAAGCCGTCGCGCGCAGAAGACTTAACGTCATTCCTGCCGCAAGAATGGCAAATCGCACGGCGACCTCCGCCCATGGCGCCTGATCGTCATAGGCCAAGGCCCGGCGCGACTAAAGCCGCGATACCGCCCCAATCCGGCCTTGTGAGCCGGGCAGGATCGCCCTTAAAGGAACCTTGCGTTTATTGTCAGTTCCTGCCGGCGGGGGCGTATCCAGCAATGCGTGTTTGGTCATTCGTTTCAGCGATCGCGCTGACCGTTATCGCGGCGGGCGTTCCGGCGCGCGCGGAAGAGCCGGAGTTCGAGGACTGGCTCAAAGGCTTCCGCTCGGAAGCCGCGGCCGCCGGCATTCGCGCCGACATCATCGATCTCGCCTTTGACGGCGTCGTGGTGAATCAGCGGGTTTTCGAACTGAACGACAATCAACCGGAATTTGCGCGCTCCGTCTGGGATTATCTCGACAGCGCGGTTTCTGAAAAGCGCGTCACGGATGGGCGCGCAAAAGTCTCGGAGAACAAGGCTCTCCTCGACCGCGTCGAGGCGGAGTTCGGCGTCGATCAGGAAATCATCGGCGCGATCTGGGGACTTGAATCGTCCTATGGCGTGGTCATGGGCGATCATGACGTCATTGGCGCTCTCGCGACGCTCGGCTGGAAAGGACGTCGCACGGGTTATGGCCGCGAACAGCTTATCGGCGCGTTGAAGATCCTGCAGAACGGCTATGCCGACCGCGCGCAATTGCGCGGTTCATGGGCGGGCGCGATGGGCCAGACGCAGTTCATTCCGACGACCTATCTCGTCTACGCGATCGACCATGGCGGCGACGGCAAACGCAATATCTGGACGGATCTCGACGACGTGTTCGCCTCGACCGCGAATTATTTGCGCGCATCGGATTACCGGTCAGGCGCGCCGTGGGGCTTTGAAATCACTTTGCCGGAAGGCTTCGATTTCGCGCTCGCCGATGTCGATGTGTCGAAAGCCGTGATTGAATGGGCGGGCGCGGGCGTGGCGGGCGTCAACGTCAATCTTGGCGCCGCGCTCGACCCCAACACGCGCGGGCGCATTTTCCTCCCCGCCGGCGCAAAGGGGCCGGCCTTCATCGTGTTCGAGAATTTCGAAGCGATCCTCAAATATAACCGCTCGACCTCCTACGCCCTCGCGGTCGGCCTCCTCGCCGATCATCTGGCGGGCCGGGAAAAAGCGATTGCGGCCCCATGGCCGCGCACGGACCGGGCGTTAAGCCTTGACGAGCGCAAGGCCCTGCAGCAGGCGCTGAAAGACAAGGGTTTCGATCCCGGACCGATCGACGGCGTGGTTGGCGCCGGCACGAAAAAGGCGCTGAAGGCCTGGCAGAAAAGCGCCGGCGTGCCCGCCGACGGCTACGCCTCGCTCGATACCCTGACCCGGCTTTTGTCCTGACCCCTTGCTGCGGCGCAAAAATCCCCCTAGAACCACTTTATGCTGCGCTGCAACATGATGCGCGGCGGCCCAGTTCCGGGCCTGTCATAACGCCAAAGGAGGCCCCCATGGCCGCTGCCAAGAAAGCCGCGACGCGCCGCGTCGCCAAGGAAATTGAAGAAACGATCGACACCGGCGCCGAAACCGCTTTTTCGGCCGTCAACAGCTGGAACGACGCCGCGCGCGATCAGTACGAAACCGCGCTGAAGACGTTCAACGACTCCGCTGAAAAGTTCCGCGCCGACGCTGAAGAAGCCTTCGCTTCGGCCCGCGACGGTTTTGAAGCCGCCAACGAGCACCTCAAGACCGTCAACGCCGACGTGATGACCGCAGCGCGCGAGGAAATCACCGAAGCTGTCGAATTCGCTAACGAACTCGCCCGCGCCAAGTCGATCGGCGACGCGTTCGAAATCCAGCGCGGCTATTACACCAAGCTGTTCGAGACGCGCTCCGAGCGTTTCCGCGCGATCACGGAGGCTTCGGCTGACGCTGCGCGCGCGGCCTTCGAGCCGATGACGAAGGGCTACGCCTCGGCGTTCTCTTTCGCGCCTTCGTTCCCGATGTCCTTCGACAAGTTCTTCCCGTTCTCGGGCAAGTAACCTATTGCCTCGCCCATGACGACGGGCGGGCGGACGATCGAGTTTGCAACAGTGGACTGGGAGGCGAACGCCCCCCGGTCCATTTTTTTTGACGACATCTATTTTTCAGGCGGCGGCGCGGATGAAACGCGCCACGTCTTCCTCGACGGCAATGATCTCGAACGCCGGTTTGCGAACGCCGACCGGTTCACGATTTGCGAATTGGGGTTTGGATCGGGCCTCAATTTCCTGTCTGCTGCCTCGCTGTGGCGGCGCGTACGGCGGCCCGGCGCGATTCTGAATTTTCTCTCCGTCGAGAAGTTTCCGCTGCAGGCCGATGATCTCCGGCGCGCGGGCGCCGCCTGGCCGCAATTTGCCGACGAGGTCGAGGCGCTGGCGCGCGCCTGGCCGCCGCCGGTCGCGGGGCTTCACCAGCTTCGCTTTGAAGACGGCGTTAGTTTGACAATCGGCTTCGGCGACGCTGCGGATTTGCTCAGCGGCTGCGAAGCGTCCATCGATGCGTGGTTTCTCGACGGATTCTCGCCCGCGAAGAACCCCGACATGTGGAGCGAGGCGGTCATGCGAGAGATCGCGCGCCTGTCGGCGCCCGGCGCGACGGCGGCGACCTTCACGGTCGCAGGCGCAGTCCGGCGCGGGCTAGAGGCGGCGGGCCTCACGACGGAAAAACGCATCGGGTACGGACGAAAGCGCGAAATGCTGACGGCCTATCTTCCCCCCTCTCCCGCTCTTCGCGGGAGAGGGGCCGGGGGTGAGGGGGCATGTACCGGAATGCGCTCCCCTATTGACGCGCCCTCACCCTGCCCTCTCCCGCAAGCGGGAGAGGGTGAGAGGACTTCTCCGCTTCCAGCGGCGCACAAGCGCAAACGCGCGCCCTGGCATCCGGCGGTGCGGCGGCCCCTTCCAACCGGCGCGCGCGTTGCGATCATCGGCGGCGGCGTCGCTGGCGCGAGCCTTGCCGACGCGGCGAAAGCCGCGGGGCTGAAATCGCTGCTGATCGACCCTGACGGGCTCGCCGCCGGCGCCAGCGGTAATCCGGCGGGACTTATCATGCCGCGCCTCGATCTAGGCGATACCGCGGCGGCGCGCTTCTTCATCGCGGCCTATGTTCATGCGCTGCGCGTGATTGACCGGCTGGGAGCCGGGACAGGCTCGACAATCTTCAATGCCTGCGGCGTCTTCCAGCCCGCGTTGTCGGGTGATGATCGTCAGTGGGCGGAGAAATCGCTGGCGGCGCGGCTGCTGCCGCCGAATTTCATGGCGGCGCAGGACGGCGGCCTCTACTTTCCGCAGGCCGGCGTTATCGACCCGCCAGCCTATGTCCGCGCGCTCGCGCGTGAGGCGGAAATCATCAAAGCGCGCGCGCTGTCGATCGACGCCGCGCCGGACGGCGTTCGCATTCGGTTCTCGACCGGCGCAACGGTCGACGCCGCCGCCGCCGTCATCGCCAATGGCGCCGAGGCGCTCTGCTTCGCTGAAGCGCGCACGCTTCCGCTGACGCGAGTTGCCGGACAGATCGACTGGTTTCCGAACGCGCAAGCGCCCGGCGTCGCGCACGCCTTCGGGCCCTACGCCGCTCCGGCCCCGCGCGGCGGCCTCATCATCGGCGCGACCTATGACAGGCTGGACGACGCTCAGTTGCCGCAAACCAGCGCCGATGCGACGCGTTCGACGATTGACGCCGTCAGGGCCGCGCTGCCGGACCTCGCAGCCACGCTTGACGCCGCGCGGTCGATCCCGCGCGCCAGCGCACGCTGCCAGACGCCGGACCGCCTGCCAGTCGCAGGGCCGGCGCCGGATTTTCATTTCTACGGCGCGGCCTATGACGATTTGCGCACCGGCAAGGTGCGCGATTATCCGCAGGGCGAACTCGTTCCGAACGTCTTTCTGCTGACAGGCCTCGGTTCGCGCGGGCTCGTCACGGCGCCATTGTGCGCGGCGATGATCGTCGCCGAAATGACCGGCGCCCCCTCGCCTGTCGAGGATGATATCGCCGAGGCGCTGCACCCGGCGCGGTTTTTCATCCGCGACCTCAAGCGCGCGGTCACGCGCCGCACGAAATAGCGTCTCGCCTTGCCGCCATTGGCGGCATCGGCTTTAAGTCGCCGCGACGCCCCGGGAGAAAAGCCATGCAGGAAACGCCGTTCGGACCGGTCTTCGACAATGTGCTCGAAGGCATCGGCAAGACCCCCATGGTCAAGATATCGAACATCGACACCGGTCCTTGCGAGCTATTTCTGAAGCTCGAGGCGAACAATCCGGGCGGCTCCATCAAGGACCGCATCGGCCTCGCCATGATCGAGGCGGCGGAGCGCGACGGCAAGCTGAAGCCCGGCGGCGCGATCGTCGAGGCGACGGCGGGCAATACGGGGCTCGCGCTGGCGCTCGTCGCCGCGCAGAAAGGCTATCACCTGACGATCGTCGTCCCCGACAAGATGGCGCAGGAAAAGATCTTTCACCTGAAAGCGCTCGGCGCCGATGTGCGCCTGACGCGCTCCGACGTCGGCAAGGGGCACCCCGATTATTATCAGGACGTCGCGCAGCGGATCGCCGAGGAGACCGGCGCCTTTTACGTCAACCAGTTCGGCAACAAGGCGAACCCCGAGGCGCATGAGACGATCACCGGCCCCGAAATCTGGGGGCAGATGGGCCACAAGATGGATGCGATCGTCGCCGGCGTCGGCTCGGGCGGCACGATCACCGGCCTCGCGCGGTTTTTCGAGCACGCCGCGCCGCATGTCGAAATGATCCTCGCCGATCCTAAAGGCTCGATCCTCACGGAATATGTCAACACCGGCGTCAAACCGAACGAGGTCGGGTCGTGGCTCGTCGAGGGGATCGGCGAGGATTTCATTCCCGATATTTGCGACTTGTCGCGCGTGAAAAAGGCCTATGGCATTTCCGACAAGGAAAGCTTCGAGGCCGCGCGCGACCTCCTCAAGAAGGAAGGCATTCTCGGCGGTTCCTCCTCGGGCACGCTGCTCGCCGCGGCGCTGAAATACTGCCGCGAGCAAAAGACGAAGAAGCGCGTCGTCGCTTTCGTCTGCGATCGCGGCGATAAATATCTCTCGAAAATGTACAATGACTACTGGATGTACGATCAGGGCTTCCTGAAGCGTCCGCCGAAGGGCGATTTGACCGACCTCATCACACGCAAACACTCAGAGCGCGCGACGGTGACGGTGAAGCCCGACGACACGCTGATGACGACCTATGGCCGGATGAAACTCTATGACATCTCGCAATTGCCGGTGCTGAACGAGGACGGCAGCCTCGCGGGGCTGATCGACGAGGAAGACATCCTCTTCGCGGTCGTCCGCAATCGCGACAAGTTCAAGGATCCGGTGAAATCGGCCATGACCTATCGCGTCGAAACGCTCGACGCCGCGGAGAAGATGGAAGAACTCCTCCCCGTCTTCGCGCGCGGGCATGTCGCGGTGGTGACGAAGGGCGACAAGTTTGAAGGGCTGATTACAAGGACGGATTTGCTAAATTATCTGCGGTTGCAGGTGGCGTGAGTGGCAAATAAGCTCCCCTCTGATTGTAGGGGAGCAAATAATGTTGAAGTCTCTTTTGCGATGGTTTCGTGGTGCCGGTAAAGAAGCCGCCTCTGCCGTCGTTGCCGACACTTCTCAGCAGAAATTCGCTTTTCCTGGTCAGTCCTTATTTTTGGGCAAGCGTACTGTAGTCTTAGATGTCGAGACGACTGGCCTTGATCCATTTAGAGGTCAACATCGGATAATATCGGTTGCCGGATTAGAATTCATTGACGGCATGAGCACTAATTCCGCCGTGTACCTCCTATTCAACCCTGAGCGACCTTCCGATCGTGTTGCGCGAGAAATCCACGGATTTGAATCATTCGTTTTGGCCCATCAGGACAAGTTCGAAGTTTGGGCGGCAGATTTACGCGATTGGATTGGAGACGCCGAAGTAGTTGCTCATAACGCTGCTTTTGATGTCGATTTTCTGAACGAAGAATTTCGGAGAGCATCCGTGAGGCCGATTCAAGATGAGCGAGTCTCGTGCACGGTCGAGATGTTTAGAAATTACTTTACGGCGCGCGGACAGGAATCGCCATCAGCTAGGCTCGATAATGTAACCGCTTTTTTTGGCCTCGCCCCAGAACGTGGAATTCAGCATTCCGCAATCGTGGATGCAGTGTTATGCGCCTCAGCCTATTTTACGCTAAAGACGGGAAGTGTTCGACGCCTCGCGCTTGAAGAGAAGGAGTTGAAGCCCAAGAATTTTAAGGTGCCGCCAATTCCGCAAAAACGTAACGCCCGAGAAGTTACCCGCGAGATGGTGGTAGAAACTATGGCGCGCTATAAGACGAAGTCAGCGACAGCGAAGGCGCTTGGCATAAGCGTTAGCACTGTTTCAAGCCGCTTAGGCGGCAGTGAATAAATGATCCTCTACGGCCTCAAAACCTGCGACACCTGCAAACGCGCGCGCAAGGAGCTTGACGCGGCGGGCGTGGCTTACGCCTTTCACGACGTGCGCGAGGACGGCGCGACGAAGGCGCAGATCGCGACATGGGCGAAGGCGGCCGGATGGGAGGCGATGCTGAACAAGGCCTCGACCACCTGGCGCGCGCTCCCCGAGGATCAGAAGACCGGCCTCACCGAAGCCAAAGCCGTCGCGCTGATGGCGGCGAACCCGGCGCTGATCAAACGCCCGCTGATTTCGCGGGGACCAACGGAAGTCTACGTCGGCTGGACGGATGCGGTTAAGGCGCGGGTGATGTAGCGCCCATCCCCGCTCCCCCGTTTACGGGGGAGCTGTCGAGCGCAGCGAGACTGTGGGGGCGCGCTGGTTCAGCGAGGGGCGACGTAAAAAGAACGCAGCGCGCTCGCCGCAAGCGTAATCCCTGCTCACGCGCTTCACTTCACGTGGCGAGACCGCAGCCCCCTCAGGCTCGGCTATTGCCTCGCCAGCTCCCCCGCGCGTTCCGCGCGGGAGGAGCGGAGGCCAGATCAATCCTTCAAATTCGCGCCGCCGTCTTCCATCACACCCGGCCGGCGCCAGTAGTGAAACTGCGGCGTCCATTCGTCGTGGCCGATGCCGGCGAGCGCGAGGAGATGCCAGATCGGCGAATAAAGATCGCCGGGGCCGAAGCCGGTGCGCGCGCGCCGGACAATTTTTCCCTCGCGCCGCTCATAGACGACAGCGCCGGGGCAATTGCCGTAGCCTTGCATGTCGCATTGCTCTTTCATGTAGGGGCCGCCGCCATGGCTCGCCATGCGAAAGCGCCAGCCGCGATCCTGCGCGAGGCGCCGCTGCGTTTCGGGCGTGTCCTTCGACAGCAGCACCACCGCCATCGTGTCTTCAAGATGCGGCACGAGGCCGTTGAGCCCGTCCGCCCACAGCGTGCAGTAGCGGCAGGCCTGCCCCATGTTGTGGATGACGAGGAGTTTGTCCTGATCGCCGAACAGCGCCGACAGTCTCGTCTCACCTTCCATCGTCTGGAACGCGTAGTCAGCTATTTCGACCGGCGGCTCGGCCTTGCGCAGCGCCGCGAGCTTTTGCGCCTTTTCCATGATTTCGATTTCGAGGTCGTCGGCTTCGGACATGGCTTGCCTCCGTCGCATGCGCGCGCCAAGCATAGGCCTTCATCCGCGCGAAGGGTAGCGCCATGCGGCGAATGGTTCTGGGCATTATGGCGGCGCTCGGCGCCTGCGCGGCGCCAAAGGAGGCTGCCGTGACATGGCCAACGCTCGACGGAAAGCCGCCGCTCATCATCGCGCATCGCGGCGCGAGCGGCTATCTGCCCGAGCACACGTTAGAGGCTTACGCGCTGGCGATCGAGCAAGGCGCCGATGTCGTCGAGCCCGATCTCGTCTTCACCAAAGACGGCGTCCTCGTCGCGCGCCACGACCGCTATCTGTCGACGACGACGAATGTCGCGGACAGGCCGGAATTTGCGAGCCGCAAGCGCGCCAATAGCGACCCGAAAACGCCCGCGCGCGAGGACTGGTGGATCGAGGATTTCACGCTCGGCGAGTTGAAGTCCTTGCGCGCGCGCCAGCCCTTTCCGGGGCGAACGAAGGAACATGACGACAAGTTCGAAATCCCGACCTTCGCCGAAATGCTGGCGCTCGTCGCGGCGAAGGCGAAAGAGGCGGGCCGCCCGGTCGGCGTCTATCCGGAGACGAAGCACCCGGCTTTTTTCGCGTCGATCGGCCATGATTTCGAAGCGTCACTCCTCAAAACGCTCGAAGGCTTCGACGCCGGGCCGGTATTCATTCAGTCGTTCGAGCCGGAGATTTTGAAGCGGCTGAAGGGCAAGACGCGCGCGAAGCTGGTGCAGCTGGTGTTTGAAGAAACGCCGGGCGCGGGTCCGAACATTCCGCTGGAGGGGATTGCGACGTATGCGGATGGTGTGGGGGCGGCAAAAAATCTTGTGACCAGCCAGAGCGGCCGGAGTTCCTTTGTCGAACGCGCGCATGCGCTTGGTCTGATGGTGCACCCCTGGACGTTCCGGGACGACCAGCCGAACCCGGCTTTTCAACGCGAAGACGAGGCGGCCACCGCCGCGCCTGCGGACTCCGGCCCTTATCTCAAATTTGTGCGCGTAGAACATGATTGGGAGCGCCTCGGAATTCCCAACGCGTCGGGCGATGAACTTCATGACTATCTTTGGTTCCGCGGCGCTGACGGCGTCTTCACGGATTTTCCGCGCTCCGCCGTAACGGTGCGCAATCGGCTCCTCCACCGCGATCAAAACTAGGAACTGCGAGGTCATTTTGCTGAGACGACGGATAGGCGCGTCCCCGCTCCACCCGCTTGCGGGGGAGCTGTCGCCGAAGGCGACTGAGGGGGGGCGCTTTCTCCGCGAGCGCCGGTTCCCGTGGCGACAGCGCGCCCCCTCAGTCTCGCTGCGCTCGACAGCTCCCCCGCTTCGCGGGAGGAGCAAAAAAGCGACGCAAGCGCCGCGGACGAGGGGGGCGGCCTCATCCGCGGCGCCGCTTTGATCGCTGTTGCCTAGAGGGGATATCAGGCAAGGCGATTGGCCCCGCGCAGCAGGGAGAGAGCGGGAGCCTCTCGGCTCGCGGCCAGCGCGCGGGACCACACCATCAACGGAGGCGGCGCCCTTTTTCCGCCGCTGATGTTGAGAATTATTTTCGACAGATTTTCCGAAGCGTTTCGTTTAAGCCCTCGGGCGGGGGCGATTGAGGATTCCAGGACCATGAACCGAAGCCTTCTTGCCCTTGCCGCCGCGCTGCTCGTCAACGCGCCTGCTTTCGCCCAGCCCGAACCGCCTGCCGGCGCGCCGCCTTTGGAACTCGGCGCGCCCGAAGAGCCGCCCGAGGTCAGCGAAAACGACGCCGGCCGTCTCGCCAGCCACGCGCGCAAATTGCGGGAGACGAAAGGCTGCGCGAGCGCGCTTGCCGCCTATCGCGTCATCGCCGGCATGGGCGAGGGACAGGAAGCCGCGCAGCACGAGCTCGGCGAATGCCTGATGGAAATCGCCGGCGCGAGCCCTGCCGAAACGGCGCTCTTCCGGCAGGAAGGCCGATTCTGGCTGACGCGCGCCGCCTATGCGGGGAATGCACGCGCCCAGCGCCGCCTCGTCCTCGACATGTCGGCGCCGGCGAATGCGCTGCATGACCCCAAAACCGCGCTGCAATGGGCGCTCGTCTATGACGGCAACCCGACCGCCGACCTTTACGGCTACAAGGAATTGCCGAAGACGCTGGTCCCCGGATTGAAGTCCTCGCTCTCGCCCGACGCGATCGCGGAAGCCGAAGCCTTCGCGGCGGCCTTCATTCCGCTCACCATGCAGAAATTCGAAGCCCCGAAACGCGACAAGGCGAAAGGCGACCCGCGCCGCCCGCCCGGCGACCGGCCGCGACGGCCGGGCATCGGCGGCTAGGGCGCCGCCCCCGTTCCGTCTTCTTCAGCGAACAACCAGATCATTCCCTGGCGGTAGACTTCTCCGATCGTCGCGGCGTGGACGCCGTATTCGATCGTCTCGGTCCTTAGCGCCCAAGGTTTGCCCGGCGCCGTGCGCCAATGGTCGAACCATTTCAGCGCCGGCTCGCGATAGGCGGCGCGATCCCGTTCGCCGCTCGCATAAAAGAGCTTGAGGTCGTCTCGCGTCGCCGCGGGCGGTGCGCCGAAAAAAATCTCTTCGCCGGGCGTGAGGCTCGCATTGCTGACGATACGCCCCCAGAAAAGGTCGGGCGCGGTGAATGCGGAATAGAGGACGAAAGCGCCGCCGCGCGACTGGCCGACAAGCACTCGGCGGTCGGGTCTTGCCCGGTAGCGCCGCTCTATCTCCGGTATCAGTTCTTCGGCGAGGAACCGCTGGAACGCCGCCGCGCCGCCGTCGGGCGCCTCGGGCGGAGGCGGCCGGAAGTCCACGCCGCGCCTGTTCCCGCGTTCGGGATCGAACGATCCATAGGCGATGCCAACCACAATCGCCGCCGGAACCGGCTCGTCATAGGTGAGAAACAGATGCGTCGGCGCGAGCATCGGAAACAGGGAGTCTCCGTCCGTCAGATAGACGGCCGGATAGGATGCTCCGCCTGCGTCATATCCCTCGGGAAGCGCAACATGAATATGCAGCGGACGTCCGAGCGACGCTGAGTCCCACTGGAAGTAATCCCCTTCAAGCGCCGCGAGCGTTGGCGCGGCAGAAGTCGCTAGGCGGTCTTGATCGCGATGCGTCGCGCAGGCGCTGCTGAGGCCCAAAACGCCAGCCGCCATGATCTTCAACGCTGCTTCGGTCATGAAGATCTCCTTCAATCGACTGCAATTCGCCTAGCACGCCGGACGAAACGAAAAAACCGCCCCGCGTTTTCACGCGGAGCGGTTTCGCCTTCGTTTCCTCCCGGGAACTTCAGGCCTTCAAGGGCGGCTATTCCGCCGCCTTGAACTGCGCGGTTTCGGTCGACTCGCTCATCGCCGTCGTCGAGGACTGGCCGCCCGACAGCGTCACCGCGACGAGGTCGAAATAGCCGGTGCCGACCTCGCGCTGGTGGCGCGTCGCTTCATAGCCGATTTTCTCGGCGCCGAATTCGGCCTGCTGAAGCTCGGAATAGGCGGCCATGCCGCGGTCCTTGTAACCGTGCGCCAGCGTGTACATGCCGTAATTGAGCGCGTGGAAGCCCGCGAGCGTCACGAACTGGAACTTGTAGCCCATCGCGCCGATTTCGCGCTGGAATTTGGCGATGGTCGGCTTGTCGAGATTGGCCTCCCAGTTGAACGACGGCGAGCAGTTATAGGCCATCATCTTGCCGGGGTGCGCCTTCTGGACCGCTTCGGCGAAGCGCTTGGCGTCGCCGAGATCGGGGTGCGAGGTCTCCCACCAGATAAGGTCCGCATAAGGAGCATAGGACAGCCCGCGCGCGATGCAGTGATCGACGCCCGTGCCGTCCTTCAACCGGTAGAAGCCTTCGGGCGTCCGGCCCTGGTCGAAATCGATGAAGGGATGATCGCGTTCGTCGACGTCCGAGGTGATGAGTTTCGCCGATTCCGCGTCGGTGCGCGCGACGATGAGCGACGGGACGCCGCAAACGTCGGCGGCGAGGCGCGCGGCGTTGAGATTGCGCTCATGCGCCTTGGTCGGGATCAAAACCTTGCCGCCGAGATGGCCGCATTTTTTCTCCGAGGCGAGCTGGTCTTCGAAGTGAACGCCGGCGGCGCCCGCCTCGATATAGGCCTTCATGATCTCGAAGCAGTTCAAGGGCCCGCCAAAGCCCGCTTCCGCGTCGGCGACGATGGGGAGGAAATAATCGCGCTTCACCTTGCCTTCGGAATGTTCGATCTGGTCGGCGCGGCGGAACGCGTTGTTGATGCGCTTGGCGAGTTCCGGCCCGGCGTTCGCCGGGTACAGCGACTGGTCGGGATAAACCTGGCCGGCCGTGTTGGCGTCGCCGGCGACCTGCCAGCCCGACAGATAGATCGCCTTCAGGCCCGCCTTCGCCATTTGCACGGCCTGATTGCCGGAGAGGGCGCCCAGCGCATTGATGAAGGGCTCCGTCTTCAGCGATTCCCACAACCGGTTCGCGCCACGTTCAGCGAGCGTCCAGGAAATGTCGATGGAGCCCCTGAGGCGCAGCGCTTCGGCCGCCGAGTAATTGCGCTTGATGCCGTCGAAGCGCCCCTTCGGCGCGTTCGGGATGAGATCGTCGAAAGTGACCACGGAACTGTCCTTTGCTGCGCCCTGTCGCGACCGCCGCGTGGGCCCGCTGCCACATCAGAAGACCACTTTTGCAGGTGCGAAGGAAGAAATGCCGCGTCGCAATGTCAAATATTACACAGTTAATCTTGTGTTTTTGTCGTTTTTGTGATATAGGTTTCGAGCAAATATCTAATCGCGCTTCATGGCCGCCGACAAAGTTCGCCGGAAACTCTATATCGGTCCGCAGGTTAGGCGGATCAGGCGGGAGCGTGGCCTGACCCAGGCGCAAATGGCGTCGGACCTCGATATCTCGCCTTCTTATGTGAATCTGATAGAGCGGAATCAACGTCCGGTTTCCGCGGACCTTCTTATTCGCCTTTCGGCTGTGTTCGGACTGGAGATTTCCCAGTTCGCCGATGGCGATTCCGATGCGCTTTTCTCGGAACTCTCCGCCGCCTTTGCGGATCCGATCTTTAAGACGGCCGGTGCGACGCGGGAGGACGCCTTTGACCTCGCCGCCGGGAACCCGATCCTCGGCGAAGCGGTCGCAAGCCTCTATCGGGCGTGGCGATCCTCGCAGGCGGATCTCGTTGAGGCGCGCGCCGGGCGCGCGTCGCTGGAAGCCGATCCGGTCGAGGAAGCGCGCGCCTTCATTCAGTCGAACCGCAACCACTTCCCGGCGATCGATGCGTCGGCCGAGGCGATCGCCGCTGAACTCGGGTCCGGCGGCGCCAGCATCTTCGATGCGCTGGCCTCGCGCTTCGCCGCGCGTCACCGCTTGCGCGTGCGGGTCCTTCCCGATGACGTGATGGTCGGCGCCTATCGCCGCCTTAACCGCCATGCCGGCGACCTTTCGCTGTCCGAACGTCTCGACGCGGCGAGCCGCGTCTTTCATCTGTCGCTGCAGCTGGCGCTGATCGAACTGCAATCCCCGCTCGACCAGACCGTCAACGCCGCACGCTTCACGACCGACGCCGGGCGGCGCCTGTCGCGCGCGGCGCTTGCCAATTACGCGGCGGCGGCGATCATGCTGCCTTACGAGGCGTTCCTGAAATCGGCGAAGTCGCTGCGCTATGACGTCGAGGCGATCGGCCGGCGCTTCGGCGCGAGCTTTGAACAGGTCGCGCATCGGCTGACGACGATGCAGCGGCCGGGCGCGGAAGGGATCGCGTTTTTCTTCGTCCGCGTCGACGCCGCCGGCAATATGTCGAAACGATATTCGGGCGACGTCTTTCCGTTCGCGCGCTATGGCGGATCCTGCCCCTTGTGGACCATTCACGAGACTTTTCGCCTGCCGCGAAAAGTCCTGACGCAGATCATCGAGCTGCCGGGCGGCGCACGCTATTTCTCGATCGCGCGCACTGTGCAGGGGGGCGCCGGCGGCTATGGCGCGCCGAGCGCCGAACGCGCGGTCGCGCTCGGCTGCCGGATTGAAGACGCCGGCGCGCTCATCTACGCGCAAGGCATGGACTTAAGCGCCGCGCCGGCGACGCTCATCGGCCTCACCTGCCGCCTGTGCGAACGCGCCGACTGCGCCGCGCGCGCGCATCCGCCGCTGAAACGCCGTATCGTCATTGACGAGCACAATCGCCTCGCCGCGCCGTTCAGTTTCGCGTTTGACTGAAGGAGCGGCTTGATCCGGCAGGGCCACGGTCTTTAGGGTCGCCGCAAACCGACAAGGGGATATCCATGACGCCTCGTTTTTCACTGCTATTGACGCTTGCCGCATCGACGATCGCGCTGGCGGCCTGCGGTCACACGGACACGGCGCGCAGCGCCGCCGCGGTCGCCGCGCCCGCCGAAGACCAGAGCGCGGCGATCAACGCCTGGTTCGAGGAGACGTGGGAGGCGGAAGTCGCGCGCTCGCCCGAGCAGCAGACATTTCTGGGACGCAAAACCAATACCGACAAATGGGACGATCCGTCGGACGCCTTCGCCGAGGAATCGCATCGCATTGAACAAGCAAAGCTCGCCGAAATGCGCAGCGCCTTCGATCCGGAAAAGCTCGACGCCAATGCGCGGCTTTCCTATCGCCTGTTCGATTATTCCGCGCAGCGCGCTGAAAAGTTCTTCCCCTATCGCAATCACTGGTATCGCTTCAGCCATTTCCGCGCGCCGCATTCGAGCGCGCCGGCGTTCCTCATCAACCAGCACCGGATCGACAGCGTCGCAGACGCCGAGGCTTATATCGCTCGCCTTGAAGGCCTGAAGGCGAACTTCGCCGGCCATCAAAAGGTCGCCGAGGACCAGTTCGCGCGCGGCATATACGCGCCGAAATGGTCCTATGCGAAGATGATCGAAACGGCGAAGAACGTCATTTCCGGCGCGCCCTTCGACAAGAGCGGCAAGCCCTCGACGCTTCTCGCCGATTTCACGGACAAACTTGGCAAGCTGGACATTGACGCCGCGACTAAAGCCGCGCTGACGAAACGCGCGGAGAAAGCCCTGCTGACATCGGTCAAGCCCGCCTTTGTCGACCTCGCCGCGATGTTCGAACGCCAGATGGCGCTCGCCTCAAACGACGACGGCGCATGGAAGCTCCCGGAGGGCGGCGCCTATTATGATGCGCAGCTGGAGCGCATGACGACGACCGCCATGACGGCGGACGAAATCCATGATCTCGGATTGCGGGAAGTTGCGCGCATTCACGGCGAGATGGATGCGATCCGGAAAAAAGTCGGATTCGACGGCGATCTGAAGGCGTTCTTCGTTCACATGCGCGAGGACAAGGACAAGCGCTTCACCTATCCCGATACGGACGAAGGGCGTGCGCGCTATCTCGCCGAGGCGACGGCGTTGATCGACACGATGCGCGGCCGCCTCGACGAGCTCTTCATCACCAAGCCCAAGGCCGACATGATCGTGAAGCAGGTCGAAGCCTTCCGCGAGAAGTCCGCCGGCAAGGCTTTCTATCAACGCCCCGCGCCCGACGGCTCGCGCCCCGGCGTCTATTACGCCAACCTCTATGAGATGGCGGCGATGCCGGTCTATCAGATGGAGGCGCTCGCGTATCACGAGGGCATTCCCGGCCATCACATGCAGATCGCCATCGCGCAGGAGCTAGCGAATGTGCCGAGCTTCCGCCGTTTCGGCGGGTTCACCGCCTATTCCGAGGGCTGGGGACTTTATTCGGAATGGATCGGCAAGGAGATCGGCTTCTATTCGGATCCCTATTCCGACTTCGGGCGCCTCGCGATGGAGCTGTGGCGTGCCGGGCGCCTCGTCGTCGACACTGGGATCCACCGTAAGAAGTGGACGCGCGAGCAGGCGATCGACTGGCTCCTCGACAACACGCCCAACGCCGAAGGCGACGCGACAAGCGCGATCGAACGCTATGTCGTGATGCCCGGGCAGGCGACCGCCTATAAGATCGGCATGCTGAAGATCCAGGAATTGCGGAGCCGCGCCGAAAAGAAACTCGGCAGGAAGTTCGACGTGCGCGCGTTCCATGACGAGGTCCTGAAATACGGCCCCGTGCCGCTGGCGATCCTTGAGGAAAACATCGACGCGTGGATCGCGGCGGAGAAGGCGGGAGGAGCCTGAATATCTTATCAGCGCCACGACTCTCGCGGCATTATAAATGATCTAACTAATTGAAATTACTACTGTATGAGGCGCTTCTCGTAAATTTGTTTTATAGCCTACAAAACCTCTTGCCAGGGGAGTAGGCAAGAGGTAGTATATAAACCATCAAGCATATGAAAATAAAAGCTTTTCAACAATGGTCGCCTTTCGTTCTTATAGGCCATCAATGAAGCTTCCGGCAACGCCGCCGCCTTTTCGCGAGACCTTTGGGACAATGATGAAGTCCGCCGTCGCCGCCGGACCGATGGCCCTAACAGCGCTGGCGGCGCTCGCAGCAACAGCGCGGCCTGTCGATGATAAGGGCCGCTACCTTCACTGGGAGGATTTTCGCTTCAAGCCCACAGATGACGGCCTGAGCGCCGCCGAAGGATGGGCGCTAGTTCGGCGGGCGCGCGAGATACGCCGCATCGACACGCCTTTCAAAGACAAGGCTGGCGCCGTGTTCTTCTTTGTAAAGACAGATGCTATCGAGAGAGCGCTCCATGAAATCGACAGTCAAACGCGCGGCGGCGTTCGGTTCGGCGCCGATTCCCCGACCCGGAATGAGGCGCAGTCTTTCTTGCTAACATCGTTGATCGAGGAGCCGTTCAACTCGTCCGTATTTGAGGGAGCGGTCGCCACGCGCGATCAGGCGAAGAAAATCATTAGCGAGAACCGCAGGCCGCGAACGCTAGGCGAGCGCATGGTGCTCAACAATTACCGAGCGATCGAATTCATCAAGTCGAAAAGGCACGACGAGCTAACGCCAGCGATTATCTGCGAACTGCAAAGACGCGTGACGCTTGATACGCTCGAGAACCCAAAAAAAGCCGGAGTCTTCCGCGATAAAGCTGACGACATCGTCGTCGATGACCTTCAATCCGGCGAAATTCTGCATGTGCCTCCCGCGGCTGCGGAATTGACGCGCAGAGCCCGGGAGCTCTGCATATTTGCAAATTCGGTCAACGACGGCGGCGCGTTCATCCATCCTGTCATCCGCGCGATCATCTTGCATTTCATACTCGCCTACGATCACCCGTTCGTCGATGGAAACGGCCGTACTGCGCGCGCACTCTTCTATTGGGCCGCGCTCAGGGGAGATTACTGGCTTCTAGAATTCATCTCCATCAGCAAACAGATCAAAGAAGCGCCGATCCAGTACGGAAAAGCGTTTCTGGAAACCGAGGGCGACGAGGGCGACTTGACGTACTTCATACATAACCAGCTTGACATGACTCTTAAGGCGATCAGCGCGCTTTATGAGTTCATTGAGCGAAAAAAACTTGAGGTGAAGGAGCTCGACGCAACATTAGCCCATTTGCGCAGCGCGTCTTCATTCAATCACCGCCAGCTTGCGTTGCTTCATCGCGCCGCGCGCGCACCGGGACTGACAATAACGATCAATCAACATCTTTCAACGACAGGAGTCAGTTATCTAACGGCAAGATCGGATCTCGAGTCGCTTGCCAACGAGGGCTTCCTTGTCAAGCGCAAGCGTGGCGCAACTTCGATATACGCGCCGGCCAAAGGTTTGCACGAACGACTTTCAGGCGCGAACTCTGCGGGGTAAAAGATAGATGACGCCGAAGCCGCCCCTCTCCGCCTTCATCCGCGCGAAGAATGAAGCGCGGATGATCGGGGATGTGGTGCGCGCGGCGCTTCTTGTCGCGGACGAGGTTGTCGTTGTTGATTCTGGTTCTACCGACGACTCGGTCGCGCTGGCCGAAGCCGCCGGCGCGCGCGTCATCCGGCAGGGCTGGCTCGGCAACGGGCGCCAGAAGCGTTTCGCGGAAGATCAATGCCGCAATGACTGGCTACTCGACCTCGACGCCGACGAACTCGTGACGCCGGCGCTCGCGGCCGAAATCGCCGCGCTGTTCAAGAATGGCGCGCCGGCCGCCCGCATTTACAGAACGCCGGTCGCCATCGCGCCCCCGGTCGGCGCGCCCTGGCGCGGTTTCGGCGGCGTCATCCGCCACAAGCTTTATGACCGCCGCGCCGTGCGCGCGCCTGATCACGAGGCATGGGATCAGTTCGACATTCCGCCGGGCGAGCCCGTGGGCGCTCTCAACGCGCCGATCCTCCATTTCGCGTTCGCGGACGCCGCGCATCTCATCGACAAGCTCAATCGCAATTCATCAACGCGTGCGACAGCGTTGGCGCCTAAGCCTTTGCCCGTCCTCATCCTGCGCATTTTTTTCGGCCTGCCGTTTTATGTCGGCAAGCGCTATCTCCTCGACGGCCTTTTTCGCGGCGGCGTTTACGGCTTCGCCTTTTCAATGATGTCGGGCTTCGGGCGCTGGATGCGCGATATCAAAATGTATGAGCGCGTAATGCGCGAGCGCGCGCGATGACGGCGCCGTTCGGCGCTTTGGCGCCCTCCCCTTTTCAAGAGGCTGTTCGCCGCCGCGCCGCAAACCTCTCGCATACTTCGCTCGGGAAGCGGGCCGCTTCGCTGCTCCTGCGCGCGGCAGGCGGAAAGTCGGGACGCGCCTTCGACGTGCCGGTATTCGGCACCGAGCGCGCGCGGCTGCATCCTTACGACAATATCAGCGAAAAGCGTGTCTACATCACGCCGCAATTCTGGGAAGCGGAGGAGCGCGCGGCGCTCGAGAAATTCATCGCGGCGGGAAACGGCGAATTCTGGTTCCTCGACGTCGGCGCCAATGCCGGCCTTTACACGCTCTTCGCGCGCGCAGCGGCGCGCGCGAGCGGGCGGGGTTTTCACGCGATCTGTGTTGAGCCCTCGCCAGAAATGGAGGTGCGGCTCCGGTTTAATATTGAGGCGTCAGGGGCCGGCGCCGAAGCGCGCATAGTCGCCTGCGCGGCAGGCGAAAAGGAGGGCGTCACGACGTTTCGCACGAATGCGCGCAATCGCGGCGAAAGCCGGCTGGACGCGTTCGGAGAGCGGCAGGTTTCGCTGCGCCCGCTGGCGGCCATCGTCGATGAGGCGCGCGCGCCGCGCGTCGACGCCATGAAAATCGACGTCGAAGGCGGCGAAGCGGCGGCGCTCAAAGGACTGTTCGCGCAAGCGGGCGATCGTTATCGGCCGGCGTTCATCATTATGGAACTGGCGCATGGCGGCGCGGATGCGGCGGAGATTCTGAAGACGGAGGGCTACCGGGAAATCCTCCGCACAAAGCGTAATGGGGTATTTGCGAGGCCTTCCGTTCCATCCGCGTAAGCGGGGGAGCAGGGCGTGGAACAGGCCCTTTTTACCCTTTGTAATAATCTTTCACGAACAGCCGCTCCTCGATGCCGGATTTATTGTAGCCGCCCTCGTCCGCCGTCTGCCGGGCGGGCAGCGGGATGGGGCGGAACGCGTCCTCGTTGAATTCATAGGGCACGCAATCGAGAATTGAACGGATGCAGTTCAGGCGCGCCCTGTCCTTGTCGTTTCCGTCGACCGAGCGCCACGGCGCATGGTCCGTATGCGTCGCCTCGAACATGGCGTTCCGATATTTCGAAAATTCCGCCCAGCGCTTGCGGCCCTCAAGATCGATCGGCGACAGTTTCCAGCGTTTTCGGGGATCGGAGGCGCGGTCCTGGAACCGTTGCTCCTGCTCCTCGGCCGAAACGTGAATCCAGTATTTAAGGAGGATAACGCCGGACGAAACGAGCATGCGCTCGAACTCCGGAACTTCCTTCATGAAGGCTTCGTATTGGGCCGGCGTGCAAAACCCCATCACCGGCTCGACAACGGCGCGATTGTACCAGGAGCGGTCGAAGAGAACGATCTCCCCGCCGGCGGGAAGGTGCGCGACATAGCGCTGAAAATACCATTGCGTGACTTCGCGGTCGGAGGGCTTCGGCAGGGCGACGACGCGCCAGATGCGCGGGTTCATGCGGTGCATGATGGTCTTGATGACGCCGCCTTTGCCGGCCGCGTCGCGTCCCTCGAACACGATCGCGACTTTCATGCCCTTGCGCGCGACCGTTTCCTGCAGCTTCGCCAGTTCGAATTCGAGATCGTCAAGCGCGGCGTCGAATTGCTTTTTCTTCATGGCGCCGTCTCCCGACCGTCAGCGTCGAAATAGTAATCCCGCCGGCAGAATTCGCAGCTGACCGTGATGCGGCCGTCGTCCGTCATTTCCTTGAGATCGTCGGTAGAATAGCGGCTCAGCACCGCGGCGATCTTGTCTGCGTTGCACGAGCAGCGCGCGGCGAGTGACCGCGGCTCAAACACGCGAACGCCGTCCTCGTGGAAAAGCCGGAACAGCAAATCCTCAGCCTTCAGTCCGGGGTCGAGCAGTTCATCCGCCTGCGTCGTGTTGAGGAATGCGCTCGCCCGGTTCCACGCCTCTTCATCCTCAAGGGTTCTAAGGGCCGCTTCGCCGCGCTCGCGCACGCCGCCCTCGCCCGGCATGAACTGGACGATGACGCCGCCGGCGCGCCATTCCTCGCCAACGCCGGGGCGATAGACCTTGCCGACGGCGAGCTTCACCGCCGTCGGGATCTGTTCCGACTGGTCGAAATAGCCGACCGCCGCGTCCTCAAGCGTTCGCCCTTCGATCGGAGTCACGCCCTGGTAGCGCTCCATGTCGGGGCCCTGATCGATGGTGATGGCGAGATGCCCCTTGCCCATGAGCCCGGCAAGCCCGCGCGTCGCCGCCGCGCCGGAGAGCGATGCGGTCGCGCGGACGGCGCCGTTCGAGCTGTAATCGGCGACGAGCATTCTGACGTCGCCGTCGCCTTGCGCCTGGAAGATCAGCCGGCCGTCGAACTTCAAGGCGGAGCCCATCAAGGCCGCAAGCGCGACGGCCTCGCCGAGAAGCTCGGAAGCGGCGTCATTAAATCTGTGCGGTTTCAAGATGTCGTCAATCACGGTCCCCAGACGGACAATCCGTCCACGGACGGCGCCTTGACCGACCTGAAACGGCAGGATGAAATCGTCGGCGGCCGCCATCGCTCAGCTTTTCAGTTTGTACCCGGATTTCAACAGAAGATAGGACCACAGACCGAGCGCTATCGTGACGCCGAGGGAGACGGCGGCGCCGAGGAGAAGCGGCGCTTCCGCGACGCCGGTAAAGCCGTAGCGAAAGCCGTCGATCAGATAGAATACGGGGTTGAAATGGCTGAAAGTCAGGAACGGCTCGGGCAGCGACCCGACGGCGTAAAAAGTGCCCGAAAGAAACGTCAGCGGGGTGATGACAAAATTATTGACCGCAGCGAGTTGGTCGAACTTGTCGGCCCATACCCCGCCGATGACGCCGAGAAATCCGAACATCGCCGAAGCAAGGGTGGCGAAAAAGACGATCGCAAGCGGGTTCGCGATCTCCATGGGCGACGCCGAGCCCGACATGAAAAGCGCGCTCGTGCCCGCCGTCACCGCGCCGACGATAAGCCCCCGCGCCGCCGCGCCGACGACAAAAGCGACCGTCAGTTCGCTTGCTGACAATGGCGGCATCAGGACATCGACGATCGAGCCTTGCACCTTGCCGATGATGATCGACGAGGAGGAGTTGGCGAAGGCGTTTGTCAGGATCGCCATCATGACGAGGCCCGGCGCCAGAAACTCGACATAGGGGACGCCGTCGATATCCGCGCGCCCGCCCATCGCCTGCATGAAGACGAGGAGAAAAAGGAGCGTCGAAATGACGGGCGCGACGATCGTCTGGAACGACACCTTCAAGAACCGCCGCACCTCCTTTTCGAGGAGCGTTTGAAGGCCCAGCCAGTTGACCCGGCCGAACCGGCGTTCCCCGAAAGCGAGCCGGCGCGCCGGGTCGGCGGCGATGCTGACGGGCGGCGGTGAGGTCAAAAGCGTTTCAGTCATAAGGGCCGTGGTGCGCTGCGAAGGGAAAACGGTCAAGCCGAGCCGGATGGCGCCGTTAAACGCTACCAGATTTTGTGTGCAAAATTGAGCCTTGGCGCCATGTTGTAATTTCCGGTCCCTTATGTACTATATTTTGCGTGCGCTGACGGGCGGATACGAGGCGCTACAACATATTGTGCATGCGGAAGGTCTAGTCTCACGAGGCCAAATACCGGCGGGTCGGCCGGCAGGGCCCCACAAACCCAAAAGGGAGCGGCGCGATGGCGTGGAACGACGAGCGGGTCGAGCTTTTAAAGAAATTCTGGGCGGAAGGTCTTTCCGCCAGTCAGATCGCCTCGAAAATGGGCGGGGTCACCCGAAATGCGGTGATCGGCAAGGTTCACCGTCTTGGCCTGTCGGGAAGGGCGGCGCCCGCCAAACCTCAGCGCGGCTGCGACAGCGCCGTTCAGGTCAGCCAGCCGGCGGCGCAGATTTTCGCGCGGATGCCGATCGAGCCTCTGCTCGATGAACCCGAATTCGTAGCGCCGGTCGTCCTCCAGTCCGGCGACATGACGACGGTGGCGACGCTGAAGGGCAATATGTGCAAATGGCCGATCGGCGATCCGGCCAAGGACGATTTCCATTTCTGCGGCCAGTCCGCGCCGAGCGGAAAGCCCTATTGCGCTTATCACGCGCATATCGCCTTCCAGCCGGCGCAGCGCCGCCCGGATCGCCCCGTTCAGGCGCCGGCCCGGATCATCGCTGACGCCAAGCGCCGCATCGCGGGCTGACGACAGGATCGCGGATTAGAGCATCGGGCGTTTAATCTGCGACATAGTTTTGTGCTTTGAAGAAGTTCCA